>NZ_JBWKXO010000014.1:0-51754 GCF_059423025.1 Pseudomonas sp. GW704-F2
GGTGGGTATCTGTGGAAGCGCGGCAGGTAATCAGCTATCTGAAGATCGTTCCTACGCAGTTGCGTAGGAACGATCATAAATTACAGAGTGTTTCCGAATCATCGTTTCAACCGCCCCGACGTCCTCGCCACCCCCGTTTTTTCGGCACTTGCCGCTTCTGGCCGCTTTTTCCCCCAATACTGGCCTTTCATCTAATTGTCATATTCCAGACATAGAGTGTTCACACGGCCTATCAATACTTGGCCCCGATCCAACTATCCCTATCTGCTAGGAGTAAGGCATGAAACTGAAGCGTTTGATGGCGGCAATGACTTTTGTCGCTGCTGGCGTTGCGACTGCCCACGCGGTGGCCGCTGGTGTTGACCCGGCTATTCCGGCTTACACGAAGACCACTGGTGTGTCGGGCAACTTGTCCAGCGTCGGTTCCGATACCCTGGCTAACCTGATGACCCTGTGGGCCGAGGGTTACAAAAAGGAATACCCGAACGTCAACATCCAGATTCAAGCTGCTGGTTCTGCCACTGCGCCACCTGCGCTGACTGAAGGCACCTCCAACCTGGGCCCGATGAGCCGCAAGATGAAGGACACCGAACTGGCGGCCTTCGAGCAGAAGTACGGCTACAAGCCAACTGCTATCCCGGTTGCCGTGGATGCCCTGGCCGTGTTCGTACACAAGGACAACCCGATCAAGCACCTGACCATGGAACAAGTCGACGCGATCTTCTCCTCGACTCGCCTGTGCGGTGCCAAAGCCGACGTCAAAACCTGGGGCGACCTGGGTGTGACCGGCGACCTGGCCAACAAGCCAGTGCAACTGTTCGGTCGTAACTCGGTATCCGGCACCTACGGCTACTTCAAGGAAGAAGCCCTGTGCAAAGGCGACTACAAGCCTAACGTGAACGAACAACCAGGCTCGGCTTCGGTCGTGCAGTCGATCAGCTCCTCGCTGAACGGCATCGGTTACTCGGGCATCGGCTACAAGACCGCCAGCGTGAAGACCGTGGCCCTGGCCAAGAAAGGCAGCACTGACTTCATCGAAGACAGCGAAGAAAACGCCCTGAACGGCAAATACCCGCTGTCGCGTTTCCTCTACGTTTACGTCAACAAAGCCCCGAACAAGCCGCTGGCACCGCTGGAAGCCGAGTTCGTGAAGCTGGTTCTGTCCAAGCAGGGCCAGGAAGTTGTGGTCAAGGACGGCTACATCCCACTGCCAGCCAAAGTTGCCGCCAAGGCACTGGCTGACCTGGGTCTGAAAGAAGGCAACTAAGTTGCTGGGCCGGGTAAAACCGGCCGTTCTGTAGGAGCGGGCTTGCTCGCGAAAGATGATAGAGCACCGCGTTTATTCAGAAGCGGCGCGTTATCGTTAACGCTCTTCGCGAGCAAGCGCGCTCCTACAGAAACTCCTAATTTTTAGTCCGCTGCCGGCTCTGCCATGCGGCGGATTTCTTGCGTCACTGCATTGTCATCTTTCTGTCATACAGGACCGCTAGGGTGTGCGCATGAATGATCTGGCCAATTCCACTATGACGACGACTTCTCCCCCCAAGCGTATTGACTTCAATACGCCTGAGTTGCAACGCAAGCGCCGCATTCGCGCGCTCAAGGATCGCCTGACCCGTTGGTACGTGTTGATCGGCGGCCTTGCCGTCCTCGGCGCTATCACCCTGATCTTCTTCTTCCTGGCCTACGTGGTCGCGCCCTTGTTCCAGGGCGCCTCGTTGACCAAGGAAGCCGCGCTGACACCGGCGTGGATACAAGACGCGGGCAAGCCGTTGATGATCTCGCTGGAAGAACAGAACCAAGTCGCCATGCGGGTTTCCGACAAAGGCCAGGCGCTGTTCTTCGACGTGAGCACCGGCGCCGAACTCAAGCGCATCGACCTGCCGCTGGCGGCCGGCGTCAGCGTCGTGTCGATTGGTAAAGACCAGCCGGGCAGCCCGCTGGTGATCCTCGGTTTGTCCAATGGCCAGTCCCTGGTGTTCCGTCACACCTACAAGGTGTCCTACCCGGACGGCAAGAAGACCATCAGCCCGGCCATCGAATACCCTTACGGCGAAACGCCGATCGTGCTGGATGACGCCGGTCGCCCGCTGGAACACGTCGCGCTGAACGTCACCGACACCTCGCTGGTGGTGGCCGGTTCGGCCGGTTCGCACTTGAACGTGCTGTCCCTGAGCCGTGAAGAAAACATGATGACCGGCGAAGTCACCAGCGAGCAGAAGCGTATCGAGCTGCCGCAGATGACCGAGCCGGTGAAGGCGATCTTCATCGACCCCCGCCAGCAATGGCTGTACGTGATCAACGGCCGTGCCCTGGCGGATGTGTTCAGCCTGCGCGACAAGAGCCTCAACGGTCGCTATAAACTGCTGGAAGACGGCGACGCCGAAATCACCGCCAGCACCCAACTGGTGGGCGGTATCTCGCTGATCGTCGGTAACTCCAAGGGCGGCCTGGCCCAGTGGTTCATGGCCCGTGACCCGGATGGCGAACAGCGCCTGAAGCAGATCCGCACCTTCGAGATGGGCACTGCGCCCATCGTTGAAATCACCGCCGAAGAACGTCGCAAAGGCTTCACCGCCCTCGACGCTTCCGGCAAGTTCGGCGTGTTCCACAGCACCGCCCACCGCACCCTGCTGGTGGACCCGGTGGTCGATGGCCCGGGCGTGTTCGGCCTGTCGCCACGGGCCAACCGTGTGATCGTCGAAGCCGACGGCAAGCTGCAACCGTTGCTGCTGGACAACCCGCACCCGGAAGTGTCGTGGAGCGCGCTGTGGAGCAAGGTCTGGTACGAAAACTACGACGAGCCTAAATACGTCTGGCAATCGACCGCCGCCAACACCGATTTCGAACCCAAGATGAGCCTCGCGCCGCTGACCTTCGGTACGCTGAAGGCCGCGTTCTACGCCATGTTGCTGGCCGCGCCGCTGGCTGTTGCCGCAGCGATCTACACTGCGTACTTCATGGCACCGGGCCTGCGCCGCAAGGTCAAGCCGGTGATCGAGCTGATGGAAGCGATGCCGACGGTGATCCTCGGCTTCTTCGCCGGCCTGTTCCTCGCGCCGTATGTCGAAGGGCATCTACCGGGGATTTTCAGCCTGTTGATGCTGGTGCCGATTGGCATCCTGGTGGCCGGTTTTATCTTCAGCCGCCTGCCTGAGTCCATTCGCCTGCGGGTTCCCGATGGCTGGGAAAGCGCGATCCTGATCCCGGTGATCCTGTTTGTGGGCTGGCTCTCGCTGTACATGAGCCCGTACCTGGAAACCTGGTTCTTCGGCGGCGACATGCGGATGTGGATCTCCCATGACCTGGGCATCACCTATGACCAGCGCAACGCCCTGGTCGTCGGCCTGGCGATGGGGTTCGCGGTGATCCCGAACATCTACTCCATCGCCGAAGACGCCGTGTTCAGCGTGCCGCGCGGCCTGACCCTGGGCTCTTTGGCCCTGGGTGCCACGCCGTGGCAGACCATGACCCGCGTGGTCATCCTGACCGCCAGCCCGGGGATTTTCTCGGCGCTGATGATCGGCATGGGCCGCGCCGTGGGCGAGACCATGATCGTGCTGATGGCCACCGGTAACACTCCGGTGATGGAGATGAACCTGTTCGAAGGCCTGCGCACCCTGGCGGCCAACGTCGCGGTGGAAATGCCCGAGTCGGAAGTGGGCGGCAGTCACTACCGCGTGCTGTTCCTCTCGGCGCTGGTGCTGCTGTTGTTCACCTTCATCATGAACACCCTCGCCGAGCTGATTCGTCAGCGTCTGCGCAAGAAATACTCGTCGCTTTAAGAAAGGTAGAAGTCTGTGAAACAGAACTCCCTGAATGGATGGTTCAAGAGCGGCGCCCCCGGCGTCTGGATCAGCGGTGGCGCGGTGTCCATCGCGGTCATCATGACCCTTGGTTTGCTGGCTGTGATTGCGGTGCGTGGTTTGGGCCACTTCTGGCCGGCTGACCTGATCCAGGCCAACTACGATGTCCCGGGCCAGGCCAACCATATCGTCATCGGCGAAGTGGTACAGAAAGAAGAAGTGCCGCGCGAGCGCCTGAAAAGCGCTGGCCTGCCCGTGCCCGACGTGGGCCCGGAATTCATGACCCGCGAGCTGATCAAAGTCGGTAACCGCGATCTGAATGGCAGCGACTTCACATGGATCGTCGGCGAATGGCTGAAGAACCAGACCAAACCGCTGGAATTGATGACCATCGAGCGCCGTGAGTGGGGCAACTTCTACGGCACCCTGGTCAACGTCAAGCAGGATGGCAAGGTCATCGCCGAAGGCCAGGCTGCGTGGCCGGAGCTGCAGGCTCGGGTCGACCGCGTGAACAAGCTGGCGGCCCAGCTCAAGACCCTTGAGAAGTCCGACATCGGCGCGATCAACGCCGGTCTTGAACGTATCCGTCTGCACGGCCGCAAGCTGGAACTGGAAGGCAAGCTCGACGCCGCCGCCCAGGCCGACATGGACTCGGGCCGCGCCGAACTGAATGCCCGTTACCAGGACATCGAAGCGCGCCTGGCCGACCTGCACGCCCAATTCAACCGCGACGCCTTGACTGCCCGCGATGCGAACGGCAAGGAAGTCGAAATCGGCATCGGCAAAGTGGTCCACGCCTATCAGCCGAACGCCATGGGCACGATGACCAAGGTCGGCTTCTACTTCAGCAAGGTCTGGGAGTTCCTCAGCGACGACCCACGGGAAGCCAACACCGAAGGCGGGATCTTCCCGGCCATCTTCGGCACCGTGATGATGACCCTGATCATGGCGATGATCGTGACCCCATTCGGCGTGCTGGCGGCGGTGTACCTGCGTGAATACGCCAAGCAGAACGCCCTGACGCGGATCATCCGCATCGCCGTGAACAACCTGGCGGGCGTACCGGCCATCGTTTACGGCGTGTTCGGCCTGGGCTTCTTCGTGTATGTATTGGGTGGCTCGGTTGACCGCCTGTTCTTCGCCGAAGCCCTGCCGGCCCCAACCTTCGGTACGCCGGGCCTGTTGTGGGCGTCGCTGACCCTGGCGCTGCTGGCGGTGCCGGTGGTGATCGTGGCTACCGAAGAAGGCCTGGCGCGGATTCCTCGCACTGTGCGCGAAGGCTCGCTGGCACTCGGCGCGACCAAGGCGGAAACGCTGTGGAAGATCGTGCTGCCGATGGCCAGCCCGGCGATGATGACCGGCATGATCCTCGCCGTGGCCCGTGCCGCCGGTGAAGTAGCGCCGCTGATGCTGGTGGGCGTGGTCAAGCTGGCCCCGTCGCTGCCGCTGGACGGCAACTACCCTTACTTGCACCTTGACCAGAAGATCATGCACCTGGGCTTCCATATTTATGACGTCGGCTTCCAGAGCCCCAACGTCGAGGCCGCAAGGCCGCTGGTATATGCCACCGCGCTGTTGCTGGTGCTGGTGATCGCCACGCTCAACTTGTCGGCGGTGTGGATCCGTAACCACCTGCGCGAAAAATATAAAGCGTTGGATAGCTAATTGAAGTGACGCGGACTCAATGTGGGAGGGGGCTTGCCCCCGATAGCGGCGTATCAGAAACACATATGCTGGCTGACACACTGCTATCGGGGGCAAGCCCCCTCCCACACTAGACCACGATATACGCAGAATTTGAGTAAACCGCCCCCGGCGGTTCAACAACACGAATTGGTAGCACAGGGAGCATCCCATGCAACAAGAAACCCATTCCCATGGCATCAACATGTCTGCCCTGGGTCGTGACAAGCAGAGCCTGAGCCTGGCCCAGGAAACCGTGGCCATCGAAGTGCCGGGCCTGAGCCTGTACTACGGCGACAAACAGGCGCTGTTCGACGTCAGCATGAACATCCCCAAGCAGCGCGTGACCGCCTTCATCGGCCCGTCGGGCTGCGGCAAGTCCACGCTGCTGCGCACCTTCAACCGCATGAACGACCTGGTCGACGGTTGCCGCGTGGATGGTGCGATCAACCTCTACGGCAGCAACATCTACCGCAAGGGTGAAGACGTGGCCGAGCTGCGTCGCCGGGTGGGCATGGTGTTCCAGAAGCCCAACCCGTTCCCCAAGACCATCTACGAAAACGTGGTCTACGGCTTGCGCATCCAGGGCATCAACAAGAAGCGCATCCTCGATGAAGCGGTCGAATGGGCGCTTAAAGGCGCGGCGCTGTGGGACGAGGTCAAGGACCGCCTGCACGACTCCGCACTCGGCCTGTCCGGCGGCCAGCAACAACGCCTGGTGATCGCGCGTACCATCGCCGTGGAACCGGAAGTGCTGCTGCTCGACGAACCTTGCTCGGCACTCGACCCGATCTCGACGTTGAAAGTCGAAGAACTGATCTACGAGCTCAAGTCCAAGTTCACCATCGTCATCGTGACTCACAACATGCAACAGGCGGCGCGGGTTTCCGACTACACCGCGTTCATGTACATGGGCAAGCTGGTGGAGTTCGGCGATACCGATACCCTGTTCACCAATCCGGCGAAGAAACAGACCGAAGACTACATCACCGGTCGCTACGGCTAGGAAGCTGTGGTTCAGATTGCATTGACGCTGCGGTTCTCCGCACCTTTCCGGACGCTCCAAGGACGCAAACATGATTAGCAAAGAAGGCCTTACCCACCACATCTCCGCGCAGTTCAATGCCGAGCTTGAGGAAGTGCGCAGCCACCTCCTGGCGATGGGCGGGCTGGTGGAGAAGCAAGTCAACGATGCGGTCACCGCGCTGATCGAGGCCGACTCGGGCCTGGCCCAGCAAGTGCGCGAGATCGATGACCAGATCAACCAGATGGAACGCAATATCGACGAAGAATGCCTGCGCATTCTCGCCCGTCGCCAGCCGGCGGCTTCCGACCTGCGCTTGATCATCAGTATTTCCAAGTCGGTGATCGACCTTGAGCGTATCGGCGATGAATCCACCAAGATCGCCCGCCGCGCCATCCAACTGTGCGAAGAAGGCGAAGCGCCGCGCGGTTATGTGGAAGTGCGGCATATCGGTGACCAGGTGCGCAACATGGTGCGCGATGCCCTGGACGCGTTTGCCCGTTTCGACGCCGAACTGGCGTTGTCGGTGGCCCAGTACGACAAGATCATCGACCGTGAGTACAAGACCGCCCTGCGCGAGCTGGCCACCTACATGATGGAAGACCCGCGCTCTATCACACGGGTCTTGAGCATTATCTGGGTGCTGCGCTCGCTGGAGCGGATCGGCGACCACGCGCGCAATATCTCGGAGTTGGTGATCTATCTGGTGCGTGGCACCGACGTGCGGCACATGGGCCTCAAGCGCATGAAAGCCGAAGTTGAAGGATCTACCGATCAAATCCCTAATGTTCCGGGCGAATCTGACGATAAGTAAGGTTGCCCGAGATATTAACGCCCGGCCTTTGGTCGGGCGTTTTCGTTTGTGGGCGCTGATTTTTTTGTGCGTGGGGTGAAAGAAAGTCCCAACACGACTACAGAGTTTTGGCAAAATGCCACCAGTCAGGCGTTCTGCGTGCCGCGTTTTTATAGGATAAAGGGTCGATGAGTAAAGTCAGTGTATTGGTGGTGGATGACGCCTCGTTTATTCGCGACCTGGTGAAGAAGTGCCTGCGCAATTACTTCCCCGGGATCAAGATTGAAGATGCGGTGAACGGCAAAAAGGCCCAGGCCATCCTGATGCGCGAAACCTTCGATCTGGTGTTGTGCGACTGGGAAATGCCCGAGATGTCCGGCCTGGAGCTGTTGACCTGGTGCCGTGAGCAACCGCAGCTCAAAGCCATGCCGTTCGTGATGGTGACCAGCCGCGGCGACAAAGAGAACGTGGTGCAGGCGATCCAGGCCGGGGTTTCCGGCTACGTCAGCAAACCGTTCACCAACGAACAGCTGTTGACCAAGGTCAAGCACGCCCTGCACAAGGTCGGGCGCCTCGACGCCCTGGTCGCCAGCGCACCGACCAAGATGAACTCAGCGTTCGGCAACGACTCCCTGAGCGCCCTGACCGGTGGCAAGCCCGAAGCGGTCAAGGTCGCTCCTATCGCGGCGGCTGCACCGAGCAAAGGCCTGCTCAACAGCCCGCCCGTGAAGGCGGCTGCCGCCGCTGCGCCCGCCAGTGGTCGCGGGCAGGGTCAGTTGCGCCTGTCCAGCGGCACCCAGCAATGCGTGATCAAGGGCCTGAGCATCAAGGAAGCGCTGCTGGTGGTCCGTCGCAGTGAGGTCCTGCCTCAGGTACTGGAAAGCGCGGTGCTCGACCTTGAGCAAGGCGACAACGCCGAAGTCGCACGCCTCAACGGCTACCTGCACGCCGTCGTCGCCTTCGAGCCCAAGCCCGACAGCGACTGGCTGCAACTGACCTTCCGCTTTATCGACCAGGATGCGCAGAAACTGGACTACATCTCGCGGCTGATCGCGCGGGGTACGGCGCAGAAGCATTTCGTGCCGGGTGCCTGATTCACAGAACGCCACCTGTCCCCTGTGGAAGGGGGCGTGCTCCCGATGGTCTTTCATTCAACATCTTCGTTGGCTGAACTACCGCAATCGCGAGCAAGCCCGCTCCTACATGTGAAGTTCGTTGTTTTCAGTATCGGGTAAATCTCACACGGTCTTGTCATCAAGCCTTGCTAGCCTGCCATTCAGTCCCCCCGGCAGGTTCGCGTCATGCTCATTCGCCTACTGCTGCTCTGCGTATTGGCCACGGTTGCTACCTCGACCCCGGCCATGACCCTCTACAAATCCACCGACGCCAATGGCGAGGTGTTTTTCAGCGACCGGCAAACCCCCGGCGCCCAGGCGTTTGTGATCCGGGAGCGGGAGGCCGTGCGCGTGCAACGGCCGGTGCTCGACCGGCCAAGGCCCGGTTATCCCCAGCAGGCCTACCGCTACCCCTTGCCCTGGCGCGGCGGGCCGTTTCGCCTGAGCCAAGGCCCCAACGGCAGCTTCAGCCATACCGACGCCAAAAGCCGCTACGCCATGGACATTGCCATGCCCGAAGGCACGCCGATCATTGCGGCGCGCAGCGGCAGGGTGGTGAAGATCGAGAATGACCAGGCCGGGCGCGGCAACGATGCGTCAGGGAATTTCGTGCGGGTGCTGCACGATGACGGCACCCAGGGCGTGTACCTGCACCTCAAGCAAGGTTCGGTCAGCGTCAGACCGGGGCAGCGGGTGGCGGTGGGCAGTGCGCTGGGGTTGTCGGGCAACACCGGCAACAGCAGCGGGCCGCACCTGCACTTTGTGGTGCAGCAGCGGACCGAGGCGGGGCTGGTATCGATCCCGTATGAGTTCAACCAGCCCGTGGGGGTATTGCCCAATTTTGCCTTGGGCAATTGACGGTCAGTCCAGCAGCAGGACCTTGGCCAACACGATTTTCGGCCCTTTCATCTTCTTGATGATGATCCGCAGGCCTTCAACCTCGAGGACTTCTTCCTCTTCCGGCACCCGCTTGAGGGTGTCGTAGACCAGCCCGGCCAGGGTTTCCGCTTCGATGTGGTCGAGGTCGACGCCCAGCAGGCGTTCCACCTTGAACAGCGGCGTATCGCCGCGTACCAGCAGTTTGCCCGGCTGGTAGGCGAGGATGCCGCGCTCGGCCTTGCGGTGTTCGTCCTGGATATCGCCCACCAGCACTTCGAGCACGTCTTCCATGGTCAGGTAGCCGATGACCTTGCCGTCGGCTTCTTCCACCAGGGCGAAGTGCGCGCCGCCTTTGCGGAACTGCTCCAGCAACTGCGACAGCGGCATGTGCCGCGACACGCGCTCCAGCGGGCGGGTCAGTTCGGCCAGGTTGAACGACTCGGGGAGATGGTCCAGGTTCGCCAGTTCCAGCAGCAGGTCCTTGATGTGCAGCAGGCCGACAAACTCGTTGCGCTGCGCGTCATACACCGGGTAACGGCTGAATTTGTGGCGACGGAACAGCGCGAGGATTTCCTTGAGCGGAGCGTTGAAGTCCAGGGTCACCAGGTCTTCTCGCGAGTTGGCCCAGTCGACCACTTCCAGTTCGCCCATTTCCACGGCCGAGGCCAAGACGCGCATGCCTTGGTCGCTGGGGTCCTGGCCACGGCTGGAGTGCAGGATCAGCTTGAGTTCTTCGCGGCTGTACTGGTGCTCATGGTGCGGGCCGGGTTCGCCTTGCCCGGCGATCCGCAGGATGGCATTGGCGCTGGCGTTGAGCAGGTAGATTGCCGGGTACATGGCCCAGTAGAACAGGTACAGCGGCACCGCCGTCCACAGCGACAGCAGTTCCGGCTT
The DNA here is from genome assembly GCF_059423025.1 of Pseudomonas sp. GW704-F2. Taxonomy (NCBI): domain Bacteria; kingdom Pseudomonadati; phylum Pseudomonadota; class Gammaproteobacteria; order Pseudomonadales; family Pseudomonadaceae; genus Pseudomonas; species Pseudomonas sp. GW704-F2. The sequence goes on from NZ_JBWKXO010000014.1 coordinate 10,195, forward strand.
GCGAATGGCCCAGGACTTGGGCGCAAGTTCACCGACCACGATGTGCAGGTAGGAAATCAGGAAGAAGGCGGAAAAGAACGACACGCCTTTGATCACTTCCGGCGACTCGACGCCAGCGGCGCCCAGCAGCGGCTCGAGGATATGCGCAAACGCCGGCTCGCCGACCCAGCCCAGGCCCAGGGAGGCGAGGGTGATACCCAACTGGCAGGCCGACAGGTAGGCGTCGAGCTGGCGGTGGACGGTGCGCAGGATCTGCCCGCGCCAACCGTTGGTGTGGGCGATGGCCTCGACCCGCGTGGAGCGCAGTTTGACCATGGCAAACTCCGCCGCAACGAAGAACGCGTTGAGCAGTACCAGGATCAGTGCAAAAAGAATCATGCCGAAATCGGCGAAGAGTGTGGCGAGGGTGATACTTGGGGAAGGGTCCATGATGGGGTTTTGCGGGTTCCGTATGTTCAATAGGGGTGACAGGAGCGCCTGAAAGGCGGACACAAGTCGGCCAATGTAGCGGCTGGCGCAGCGCTTGCCTAGTGGTTGCTGCCTGATGGAGCCAGGAATACCTGCTTCGCAACAATGCAATTCCAAATGTGGGAGGGGGCTTGCTCGCACATTTAGTGTTGTATTGTGTCCGGGTTATTCATCATTCACGACCATCCGCGAACGGGTTACCTGGGGCGGCGGAAAATGGCAGGTAAAGGTGCTGCCGTGGCCGAGCACACTGCTGATTTCCAGGCGTGCGCGGTGGCGCAGCAGCACGTGCTTGACGATCGCCAGGCCCAGCCCGGTGCCGCCGGTGTTGGAGTTGCGGCTGGAGTCGACGCGGTAGAAGCGCTCGGTCAGGCGCGGCAGGTGCTTGGCGTCGATGCCGATGCCGGAGTCTTGCACGCTCAGGTGCGCGCCCTGGGCGTCGGCCCACCAGCGGATGCGGATATTGCCCTTGTCCGGGGTGTACTTCACGGCGTTGAACACCAGGTTGGAAAACGCGCTGCGCAATTCGCCTTCGCTGCCTTTGAGCAGTACCGACGGGTCGGCTTCCAGGGTGATCTGTTGCCCGCGTTGGCCGGAGAGGGCCTGGGCGTCGTTCTTGATGGTCTGCAACAGGCTTTGCACCGCCACCGGGTGGTTATCCGACGGGTAATCGGTCGCCTCCAGCTTGGCCAGCAACAGCAGGTCATTGAGCAGGGTTTGCATGCGCGAGCCTTGCTGCTGCATCTGCTGCAGGGCGCGGCTCCAGCGCGGGTTGATCTCGTCGACGTTGTCCAGCAGCGTCTCCAGGTAGCCGCAGATCACCGTCAACGGGGTGCGCAGCTCGTGGGAGACGTTGGCAACGAAGTCCTTGCGCATCTGTTCCAACTGGTGGATGCGGGTTACGTCGCGCACCAGCATCAAGTGTTCGTTGTTGCCGTAGCGCGTCAGGTACAGCTGGATGCGTACGCGGTCGTTGGTGGGCGAGGGAATTTCCAGGGCTTCTTCGTAGTTTTCCTGCTCGAAGTATTCCTTGAAGCGCGGGTGGCGGACCAGGTTGGTCACCGGTTGGCCGCTGTCCTGGGGCGTCTTGAGGCCCAGCAGGGTCTCGGCGGCGCGGTTCCACCATTCGAGGTTGCCGTCGCTGTCGAGCATGATCACTGCGTCTTTCAGCGCGGCGGTGGACTCCTGCACCCGGTCGATCACCGCTTGCAGGCGCCCGCGTACCCGTTGGTCGCGGCGTTGCAGGTGGTAGATGCTGTCGAACACCTCGCCCCACAGGCCGTAGCCGTCGGGTGGTGCTTCATCGGGTTTGTGTTGGCGCAGCCATTCATGCAGGCGCAGCAATTGCTTGAGGGTCCAGCCCAGGTACAGACCAATGCCGACGGCCAGGCTCCAGCCGTATTGGCCGCTGATCAGGCCTACCAGCAAGCAGCCGGTGATCAACAGCAGCAGGTGGCGGATCAGCGTGCCATGCCAGTTTTGGTTCACTTGAACATGCGTCCTTGTCAGCTGTTAAATCAGGCTCTTGCGTTCAGAAACCGGCTGGCTCAGCCCTTGGTGGAAAACCGATAGCCGGTGCCGCGCACGGTTTGTACCAGATTCTCGTAGGCATCGCCCAGGGCTTTGCGCAGGCGACGGATATGCACGTCCACGGTGCGCTCTTCCACGTACACATTGCCGCCCCACACTTGGTCCAGCAACTGGCCGCGGGTGTAGGCGCGTTCCTGGTGGGTCATGAAGAACTGCAGCAGACGGTATTCGGTCGGGCCCATCTCGGCGGGCTTGCCGTCGATGGTCACGCGGTGGCTGATCGGGTCCAGCAACAGGCCGCCGACTTCGATCGGTGCTTCGCCATCGGTCGGGCCGGCGCGGCGCAGTACGGCTTTCAGGCGTGCGACCAGTTCCCGTGGGGAAAACGGCTTGGTGATGTAGTCATCGGCGCCGACTTCCAGGCCCTGGATCTTGTTGTCTTCTTCGCCCTTGGCCGTGAGCATGATGATCGGGATATCGCCGGTCAGCTCGTCACGCTTGAGGCGCCGCGCCAGTTCGATGCCGGAGGTGCCGGGCAGCATCCAGTCGAGCAGAATCAGGTCCGGTTTGCGGTCGACGATAATGGCATGGGCCTGCTGCGAGTTCTCCGCTTCCAGGCAGTCATAGCCGGCCATTTCCAACGCGACGGCGATCATCTCGCGAATGGGCGCTTCGTCGTCGACGATCAGAATGCTCCTGCCAACCATGCCTAAAGTCCTCTTGTCATTTAACTGTCTTGCGCCGCATTAGATAACGGAATTATTGCAGTCGTGTGACAGTAATTTAGCTGCTCGCGCAATTCCCGCCTGCGTGGACTACGCTTTGGGTCCGAATCCTGACAACCACAAAAGGAAGGTTCCGATGACTTACAGTACTTTTTCCTGGAAGGCCTTGCTGGTCACGGCGGCGTTGACGCTGCCGACCCTGGCATTCGCGGCGGACCCCGCGACGACCAAAGACGGGATACTGGTCGATCACAACGGCATGACGCTCTACACCTTTGCCAAGGACGCCGATGGCAAATCCCTGTGCAACGATAAGTGTGCCGCCAACTGGCCGCCATTGATGGCGGCGTCCACCGACAAGCCCATGGGCAAGTGGACCGTGATCACCCGTGACGACCAGAAGAGTCAGTGGGCCTACAGCGGCAAGCCGCTCTACACCTTCGTCATGGACAAGAAGGCTGGCGACATGACCGGTGAAGGCAAGATGGACGGGGCCTGGAAAGTCGCCAAGCCTTAGTTGGGCCCTCGCGATGAGGGGCCTGGCCCCTCATCGAAAGCCGTAATCCGCGACAATCCCGACAAAGATCGCCAACCCGGCCCAGTGGTTGTGCAAAAACGCCTTGAAGCACTTCATCCGGTCCCTGTCCCGGGTGTACCAGAATTCCCAGGCAAAACAGCCCGCCGCCGCCAGCAACCCCAGGTGGAACCAGCCGCCCAGCTCGAACCGCGCGCCGGCCAGCAACAGGCACGCCAGCGCCAGGCCTTGCAGGGTCAGAATGATCGCCCGGTCGGCGTCGCCAAACAGGATGGCGGTGGACTTCACGCCGATCTTCAAATCGTCGTCGCGGTCGGTCATGGCGTAATAGGTGTCGTAGCCCACCGTCCACAGCACATTGGCGATGTACAGCAGCCACGCGGCGGCAGGCAGGTTGCCGGTTTCGGCGGTGAACGCCATCGGCATGCCCCAGGAAAACGCCGCGCCCAGCACCACTTGCGGGTAATAGGTGTAGCGCTTCATGAACGGATAGCTCGCCGCCAGCGCCAGGCCGCCGAGGGACAGCAGGATGGTCGTCGCGTTGGTCAGCAGCACCAGCAGGAAACTGACGCCCATCAGCAGCGCGAAAAACACCAGCGCCTCTTTCGAGCTGATCTTGCCGCTGACCAGTGGGCGTTGCTCGGTGCGCTTCACGTGGCCGTCGACCTTGCGGTCGGCCCAGTCGTTGATCACGCAGCCGCCGGCGCGAGTGAGCACCACGCCGAGCACGAAAATCAGGATATTGATCAAGGACGGCGAGCCCTTGCCGGCGATCCACAGCGCCCACAGCGTCGGCCACAGCAGCAGGTAGATGCCGATGGGTTTGTCCATGCGCGTCAACTGAATGAAATCCCAGGCCCTGGGGTTCAGACGGTTCAAGGATTTGAGCAGGCGTTGATACATCAGCGGTTCTCCGGGTGGTCATGCACCGCGTGCCACAGGCTCGGCAGGAAGATTTCGGCGACCAGCACGCTCAGCGCCCCGCGATCGAACCGCGAGCGGCGCGCCCACAGCCCGTCGAGCTGATCGGCTGTGGGCAGCCATGGGCGCGGGTAATGGCAGACCTCGATCGCCCGACGCGTGAAGGCGCGGTCGCAGAACAGCAGCTCGCCCAGGGAGCGGCTCCCCAGCTCGTCCATATGCAACCCGTCGCCTTGCAGCGCACTGCGCGACGCCACGCTGCGGGCAAACACCCACGGCTGGCCATGCCCGCGCAAATACACCTCGCGCACCCAACCGATGCTGGCCTGGGGCAGGTCAAGCGCCGCGCACTCATCGTCGCGCAACGGCTGCCAGCCTTCGCACAGCGGCGTCACGCTGAAACTGTCGCTGGACAGCCCCGTCAGGCGCCGCGTCAGCGAGCCCTCGTCGAACAGCCAGTCAAGGGTCAACGGCGCGGGCAGGGGGCTCAGAAGGCTCTGGGTCAGCCATTGGCAAGCATCGGGAAGGGCGATTGAGTGCGGCACGGTGCGTCAATATTGGCAGCAAAAGAGGCCGCGAGCTTACCATGGCGTCCGGCTCTTTTGCCGGGCTGAACCGGTGCCTTGTGTCGATCGTACTTGCATCTGCAGGTCCCGATCAGTACAAAACGCGCTGAGCCGCGCGGCAACGCGGGATCTATCGACCGTCGGCCAACCTGCCTGGACCCTGAGGAAGCAAGTAAATGAAGAAGTGGCAATGCATAGTCTGCGGCCTGATCTATGACGAGAAAGACGGCTGGCCGGACGACGGAATCGCTCCGGGTACCCTGTGGGAGGACGTTCCGGAAGACTGGCTGTGCCCGGACTGCGGCGTGGGCAAAGTGGATTTCGAAATGATTGAAATCGCGTAATCGCGAATTTAAGAAACGTACTACAAGGAGAAAGGAATGAACGCACCTGTCGTGATCATCGGCACAGGGCTCGCCGGTTACAACGTGGCCCGCGAGTTTCGCAAGCTCGACAGCGATACCCCGTTGTTGCTGATCACCGCGGATGATGGGCGCTCCTACTCCAAGCCCATGCTCTCCACCGGCTTTGCCAAGAACAAGGAAGCCGATGGCCTGAGCATGGCTGAACCCGGCGCCATGGCCGAGCAACTCAAGGCCGAGGTACGCACTCATACCCGTATCACCGGTATTGACCCGGGCCACAAGCGCTTGTGGATCGGCGAAGAAGCGGTGACTTACCGCGACCTGGTCCTGGCCTGGGGCGCGGAAACCGTGCGCGTGCCGGTCGAAGGCGACGCCGCGGAGCTGATTTTCCCGATCAACGATCTTGAAGACTACGCCCGCTTTCGCGCGGCAGCCGTCGGTAAACGCCGCGTGCTGCTGCTTGGCGCCGGCCTGATCGGCTGCGAATTCGCCAACGACCTGATCCTCGGCGGCTACGAAATCGACCTGGTGGCACCGTGCGAGCAAGTCATGCCGACCCTGCTGCACCCAGCGGCGGCCGCAGCGGTACAAGCCGGGCTGGAAGGCCTTGGGGCGCGCTTCCACCTGGGCCCGGTGCTCAACCGCCTGCAACGCAGCGCCGAAGGTCTGGAAGCGCACCTGTCGGACGGTGAAGTGATCCAGTGCGACCTGGTGGTCTCGGCCATCGGCCTGCGCCCGCGTGTCGACCTGGCCGCGGCTGCCGGCTTGCAGGTCAACCGTGGGATCGTGGTCGACCGCCACCTCAAGACCTCCCACGCCAACATCTATGCCCTGGGCGACTGCGCCGAGGTCGATGGCCTGAACCTGCTGTACGTCATGCCGCTGATGAGCTGCGCCCGCGCCTTGGCCCAGACGCTGGCGGGCAACGCCACGGCCGTCAGCTACGGGCCGATGCCGGTCACCGTGAAAACCCCGGTCTGCCCGCTGGTGGTTTCGCCACCGCCACGGGGCACCGAAGGCGTGTGGAGCGTCGAAGGGCAGGGCGCCGACATCAAGGCCCTGTGCCGCGATGCCAGCGGCCGCCTGCTGGGCTACGCGCTGACCGGCAGCGCCGTGATGGAAAAACTGGCGTTGAACAAAGAACTTCCGCCGCTGCTGGCGTAAATACCGGTCGTTCTGTCGGAATAACCCTATTTTTCACCCTAGAAAGGTCGCCACGAGACTGGCGCGGCGTCCGAGGGCATGCCATCCTCACTCCCGTCTGCCGCAGAGTAGAGCCTGCGGCGCCTTGGGCGCTGCTCCATTAGAGAGCAGCACGGACATAACAACAAAAAACCGTCAAAGAGGCTTCACTTATGCGTAAACCAGAACTCGCAGCCGCCATCGCTGAAAAAGCGGACCTCACCAAAGAACAGGCGAATCGCGTCCTCAACGCCGTTCTCGAAGAAATCACCGGCGCCCTGCACCGCAAGGACAGCGTCACCCTGGTTGGCTTCGGCACCTTCCTGCAACGCCACCGCGGCGCCCGCACCGGCAAAAACCCGCAAACCGGTGAGCCTGTGAAAATCAAGGCCAGCAATACCGTTGCGTTCAAGCCGGGCAAGTCGCTCAAAGACAGCGTCAACCCGTAATAGCGGTATCGTCTCGAAGGGGGCGGGGAGGTAGAAAAAGTGGGCACGCCGACTGGGTCGGGTGCCCATTTTTTGTGCGCGTGGAAAAGCAATCGAGGCGCAAGGAGGGGGCTCACGGCTTATACAGTTATTAGTATTAGCGGGGCAGAGTTTTTTATTGTTTGTAAAGGACGATTACTTACGCACTGGAACTTAATGGGTACGAGGCGCCACCTATTAGTCGAGATTGCAGGGACGCGCTCAAGACTATTTTAAAGAGGTGTCTCAATGAAACTCACTGATCTAACTTATATTCCTCCAAATACTCCATCACCTCAGCCAACTGTGCCAGGAAACTCAGTTCCGTTGACGTCGGGTAATGGGCAGCAAACGGCTGACTCCTCGAAGATTGTATATGGTTCGAATGCGGGTAACGGAGGGGGTATTGAATATCCCACGGCGAGTAATGAGAAAATAGGTGCTTCTGAGTTAAGTGGCGCTACTAAGGCTGGCGGAGGACGCAGGGGGGGAGGGTCAAGTGGACATGGAGGTTCCGGAAGTGGATCGAATCCAGGTTCGAATCCAGGATCGAATCCAGGTTCGAATCCTCTGCCAAATGGGCAAGGAGGTCCGAATCCTCAGGCAAATGGATCAGGGGGCTCCAATCCTCGGTCAAATAAACAAAGAGGCTCCCATCCTCTGCCAAACCCCAAAGCCGCGTCACCTGGTATTAAGGATTCTTTAAAGACCACGCAAAATATTAACGATCTACACGATAAAAATGGGTTCCCGCCGCTCTCTTCTGAACTGGCGTCCAGCGCGCGCAACTCACTTATCAGTGGGGGGGTAAATTCACTGGTGAATATCCCGTTGAGTGTGGGGGAACATATGGCTTCCAAAGCCATCATCGATAGAATCGAAGCGCAAGCTGCAATGCCAGGCGCGGCAAAAAAGAACGCGGACGGCACGACCACGACCGTAGACCCGGCTGCAACAGAAAAGCAAAAAATAGACGCGCGCCTCGAAGACAGTGAAATAAAAACAGAGTTGATGGTCAACCAGATCCTTTCCATTAACGAAGGATCTGAGGCTAATGCGGTTAGTAAAAAATCGGAGGCACCAAAAGACACAGCCGGGCGCTTGACCAATCAAGAAAAAACCATGGATGGCATAGAAGCCCAGTTGCAAGACCTGGGTACACGATACGACCTTGTTTATAAACCGTATGAAGCGCCGAAGTCGTCGGATGCACCGACTGACAAGTCTCGTATGGATGCGATTGAACTGCGCCACAAGCACATGAACAGAATGATTAAAAGATTGATAACGCTTGTAGAATCGGATGTAACGTAGTCTTGATAAACTCTTGATTCAAGAGTGGAGAGTGGCGGATTTGTTTAGGCAAGTCCGCCCTGTCCGTAAAATTTTAATAGCGGTGCGGTCTCGAAGGGCTGCGGGACGGTAGGAAAAATGGGCATGCCGACTGGGTTGGGTGCCCATTTTTGGTGGGACGGGACCAGGGAATCTCCCTCGGCTTGATTGTTGTGGCGCATTACCCGAGTATTTGCGCTTTCCCGAGTCACTCACATCCATGGAAAGCGATCACTGTGACCCTCTACAGAATTCAAGAAGCGGACCTCGACATCCCTGATGCCTGGCAGGACCAGAGTATCAATATCTTCAAGCTGCCGGCCGTTGGCGGCGCCAAGGAAGCCAGTTTTGTCATCAGTCGTGATGCCTCCCAAGGCGACGCGATCTTCGCGGATTACATCGACAAGCAAGTGAAGAGCGCAGAGCAGCAATTGCCTGAGTTCAAGTTGGTCCAACGATGGGACACGGTGCTGCATGAACATGCCGCCACATTGCTGGATTACACCTGGAAGCGTGAAGGGCGCGAACTGATGTTGCGCCAGATGTTTATCGAACGAAAACCGGCCGTGCTGATCACCACATTGACGACCACGCCGAGTGATCTGGCTCATCACGAGACTGCCTGGAAAATTGCCATGAGCAGCCTCAAACCCCTTGTGTCAGGCACCTGATTCATACACGGCAGCGGTTTAACCAATACGGCAGATAGACGCAATGGATGCGCAAGCAGCAGCACGCTTGGGTGATGAAATAGCCCACGGTTTTGGGGTCATGTCGATGATCGCCGGCGCTGTGGCGGGCGCATTGATTGGAGCTGCAGTCATCGCTGCCACCGTTGCCACAGGTGGAGTGGCGGTGGCGATCATGGCAGGCTCGGTCGCTGCGGGCGGTTTGTCGATGTTCCAAATCGTCAAAGGTCTAAATACGCTTTTCAACCTACCCGAACCTACCACGGGGAAGTTGTTGAAGGGCAGTTTCAATGTCTATATCAATGGCCTCAATGCGATGCGAGCGGGAGAGGACATCGCCTCGTCCTGTACCGGTTTTCCGATGAGTCACCCAATGTGGCCGTTTCCGGTATTGATCGCCGAAGGCAGTGCCACGGTCTTTATCAACGGCAAGCCGGCGGCCCGCTTGCATAGCAAAATGGTCTGCGGTGCACATATCAAGAGTGGCAGCCCCAATACGTTTATCGGTGGGCCGACAGTTTCGGTTGCGTTTGTTCTTGATATCGAAGGTTGGATGCATTCCGGGCTGGAGCTTATGGGGCTGCTGGCAGCCGGCGCTGCACTGGTAATGGCCGCCATGGTGGGTCTTGCGGTACTTGTCGAGTTTGTCGTGATCGGCGGCCTGGTTTTAGGCGGCATGACCCTACTGGGTGAATTGGGGGACCGGCTTGGGCCGGGCTATCGAGATCTGCTCCAAGGCGTGGCAGGTATGGCGATGCTAGGGCTGAGTCCGAAGATGGCAAGGTTGGCGACGCCTAAGTACAAACTTGGCGTGACTGAGGCTGATATCCTGGCAATGCCGAAGGGAAGCCGACCCAATGCCGATACCTACCTCTCACCTAAGTACGTAAGCGAACATCTAGCCCAGTTCGATAAAGGCGCCTCGCGCTTCATGACAAAGTCCAACCTCGACAAGTACGGAATTGCTCAGCGTGATGGCACCTCCTTCATTATGCCCAAGCACGAGGCGGATCAATTGCTGGCCAACGCCAAGGGTGACCCGAGAGCGTTGGAGCAGGCGCTTGGATTACCGAAAAACACGCTGGATAACAGCACTCTGGTTCGCATCGATATCCCCGCCCCGAAAGACTTGAATCTACGGATTCCCTCCGGGAACGAGGCCGGGGCGAATGAGTTATGGATTCCTGGCGGTAAACTGCCTACGGGCAGCAGTGAGGCAGTCATTGACGCAGGCAGTATTGCGCCCACTGACTTCAGTTGGACGCCATTAGGATTTTAGAGGTGATCATGAAATTTCAGGATGTTTTTGTAAGTCGGGAGCACATGTTTTCCGTTGGAGTCGAAAAGGAGTCGGGTCGTTTTTACGTATCCATACCGGTCAGCAACGGTATGGTCGATTACGAGGAATATTATGAAATTGATCGGGCAACTTTTGAACTGTTCAAGCGTGACCCGAACGCTGCTCTACCGTTCGTCATGCGTTGTCGCAAGCGCGAGTTGGACGAGCTGTTGCTGATTCAGCCGGGAACGAACCGAGGCACGGCGATCTGACGTTTCAACATCGTCTACCCACACTTCTGAAAGGATCTATGGAAAGGAGTGCTGACGCGCTCGGTAGGTTGTTGGGTGATGGCACCTACAATGCGGTAGCGGCGAAAGCCAACGTCGAAGATGGGCTGGGCCACAAGTACTATGAGGCGTGGCGAGTGCTGGACCCAAACAGTGCCGAAGCAAAAGCCATTGCCAATAAGAGCAAAGCCTATTACGACGCGATAAGGGGGAGCAGTGGCAATTGATTTTGAAGCGCTTTTGACCCGGGATGTGTTCATCGACTACAACTTCGAAGAAGTCATGTATCGCTGGGATCATCGAGAGAAAAAATATACGTCAAGTTCTATGGCGCACAAGAGCGTACTGAGCCGGTTGCTCCTGACCATCGTCTGTATCGGGAAGCGTTGTGCTCGGGCCGGGAAATCACTCGTGAGCAATATGAAAAAGGATTTACACGTCAATGAGTATTCTCGACACCGTCATTGCGCTGGCCTGTCGTGTTCATGCTGGGCAGCTGGATAAGTCTGGCAAGCCTTACATTCTGCATCCGCTGCGCTTGATGTTGAAATTCGAGACATTGGATGAGCAGGTTGTCAGCGTTCTGCACGATGTTGTCGAAGACAGTGATGTCACCCTGGATGAATTAAGACAATTAGGCCTCAGCGAGCACGTGATACGTGCCATCGACTGTCTCTCAAAGCGTCCTGGCGAAGTCTACGAAGACTTTATCGCGCGGATTCGGCCTGACGAGTTGGCGCGCAAGGTGAAAATCGAAGATATCCGGGACAACCTCAACCTCACGCGATTGCCCACCTTAGAGGCCAAGGACCTGGAACGGATCGCCAAATATCACAAAGCGCTGCGCTATCTTTTGCTGTCGACCTGATCGACTGGGCAGGCGCTCTGTCTGCCTTGTCAGCGCTTGGGAAAGAAGGCTTTCACCGCTGCATCAATAACGCTTTTGATGCCTTTACCCTTGTTATCCACGGCACAAGCATTGCCCGCATTGAGGTCCAGCCGGCCGCCTGTATCGATATTGCCGTTACCACTGGCGTAAATATTGAACGCGGTACCCGAGATGTTGATCTCGCCACTGGCATTGAACTCCAGCACGCTCTTTCCACAGACCAGTCGAATTTGCGATCCTGCCTCGATCAGGTATTGGGTGTTGATACTGTCGCTCTTGGCCCCGCCGACATGCAAAGCATCGTTAGCCAACACCGCGCGCAGGCGGTCATTACCGATTCTGACCGTCTCGTTGTGATCCACAGTGCTGTGGCGGTCATGCCCCACCCAATGGCCTTCGTCATTTTCTACGGCAATATCCTGATTACGCTCCGCGTGGATATAGAGTTGCTCGGCGCCTTTTTTGTCCTCCATGCGGATTTCGTTGAAATTGGCGGGTGAGCCACCCTTGCTGGAGCGGCTTTTCATACCACTTTGTGTGGCATTCTCGGGCAGTTTGTACGGCACCGTCTGCTCCGCGTTGTACACCCGCCCAGTAATAATCGGCCGGTCCGGGTCGCCTTCCAGAAAGCTCACAATCACCTCCTGGCCGATTCGTGGGATCTGCATCGAGCCCCAGTTCTTGCCGGCCCAGGATTGCGATACGCGTATCCAGCACGAGCTGTTTTCGTTGGACTGGTCGTGGCGGTCCCAGTAGAAATGCACTTTCACGCGGCCGTACTGGTCGGTCCAGATTTCCTCGCCTTTGGGGCCGACCACCAGCGCGGTCTGCGGGCCTTTGACGATGGGGCGATAGGTGTTGGCCAGCGGGCGGAAGCTTTGTTGGGCGTCGATGCAGGTCAGGCTGCTGTCGAACTGTGCCGAGCTGGAGCCGCCGCCGCTTTCCAGGCTTTCCTGAACGATGTAATAGCGGCAGCCGACGATCAGGTATTCGCGGTTCTGGTCCTGGCGACTGAATCCGGTGAGGCTGAACAGGTGGCCGGAACCGAGGCCGCGGGCGTTGCCGTTGAATTCGATTTGTTCATGCAGGGTTTGCAGGGCTTCGATGCGGGTGCGCGCGTAGTGTTCGCCGTCCGCGCTTTGCACGTAGGTGCCGGGGTAGTCGTACAGCGGGTAGTCGCCGGCGGCGTGCGGGCGCGGCATCGCCGAGCGCACGTCGATGCTCGCGCTGGGGCGCTGGAAGTCGTAGTCGTTGAGCTCCAGCGAGCCCGGCTGCACTTGCTGGGCCAGGTGCCAGTTGTACAGGTGGTCGCGTTCGCGTTGCTGCTCGTCCTTGGGGTAGTACGGAATCGACGCGTAGCCCGGCACCGTGGCGTGGGCGCCGTAGGCATCGGCCAGCACCAGCATGTGGCGGTCCTGTTCATGGCGGAAGAAGTAGTAGATGCCTTCCTGTTCCATCAAGCGGCTGACGAAATCGAAGCTGGTCTCGCGGTACTGCACGCAGTATTCCCACTCGCGGTACGGCCGGCTCAGGGCGTCTTCGAAGTCGGAAAAGCCGAGGTCGCGGAACACTTGCTTGATGATCTGCGGGATGCTCAGGTTCTGGAAAATCCGGCAGTCCGACGTGCGGCTCAGCAGCCACAGCCACGGGCGCAGCATCACCTGGTAGCTGGCGAACTGGCCCTGGTCGATGCTCTGGCTGCATTGCGCGACGATGCCGTGAAAGTGCCGCTCGCCGCCGTCCGCCAATTGCACACCGACGCTCATCGGCTTGCCCAGCAACTGGTTGAGGTCGATGTTGGCGTCCAGGGAGGTCAGTTGCAGCTCATAGGCGAACAGCCGGCCCAACTCTTCGCCGCCGCCCATTTGATTGAGCAACAGCACGTCCGGCCCGAGGGGGCTGGTGATTTTGGCCAGGCGTGAGGTTTGGTTGAATAGCATCGGTTAACCCGTAAATTGCGTAATAGCTGAAGAAACCGGCTGCAAATGTGGGAGGGGGCTTGCCCCCGATAGCAGTGTGTCAGTTGATGCATCTGGTGACTGATTCACCGCCATCGGGGGCAAGCCCCCTCCCACATTTAAACCGCATTCCAACAGTCGTTATTCGGCGTCGCTGAAGTCGTAGTGCAATTCATTATCCCGGCTACTGATCCGCACACCCGCCAGCGCCTTGCCTTCGAGCATGCGCGTGAGGAATTCACGGCTCATGTCCGGCAGCAGGCTGTTGGTGAGGATCGTGTCGATCATGCGCCCGCCGCTTTCGGTCTCGGTGCAGCGCGAGACGATCAAATCGACCACCGCGTCGTCGTAATCGAAGGCGACTTTGTGGGTGTTCTGCACACGCTTCTTGATGCGCTCGAGTTGCAGGCGGGTGATCGCCTTGAGCATCTCGTCGCTCAGCGGGTAATACGGGATGGTCACCAGTCGGCCGAGCAGTGCGGGCGGGAAAATTTCCAGCAGCGGCTGGCGCAGGGCTTTGGCAATGTCTTCCGGCGCGGGGATGTTCGCCGGGTCTTTGCAGACCTGGGAAATCAACTCGGTGCCGGCGTTGGTGGTCAGCAGGATCAGCGTGTTCTTGAAGTCGATGACCCGGCCTTCGCCGTCTTCCATCACGCCCTTGTCGAACACCTGGAAGAAGATCTCGTGTACGTCCGGGTGGGCTTTTTCCACCTCGTCCAGCAGCACCACGCTGTAGGGTTTGCGCCGTACCGCTTCGGTCAGCACGCCGCCTTCGCCGTAGCCGATGTAGCCCGGTGGCGCGCCCTTGAGGGTCGACACGGTGTGGGCTTCCTGGAACTCGCTCATGTTGATGGTGATGACGTTCTGCTCGCCGCCGTACATGGCTTCGGCCAGGGCCAGGGCGGTTTCGGTCTTGCCCACGCCGGAGGTGCCGGCCAGCATGAACACGCCGATCGGCTTGCTCGGGTTGTCGAGGCCGGCGCGGGAGGTCTGGATGCGCTTGGCGATCATCTGCAAGGCGTGGTCCTGGCCGATGATGCGTTTCTTCAGGTGCTGGTCGAGGTTGAGCACGGTTTCCAGTTCGTTGCGCGCCATGCGGCCGACCGGGATGCCGGTCCAGTCGGCGACCACCGAGGCCACCGCCTGGTAATCCACGGTCGGCAGGATCAGCGGGGTTTCGCCTTGCAGCGCGGTGAGGCGCTGCTGCAGGTCGACCAATTGCGCACGCAACTCATCGTTGCCGCTGTCGACCACGCCGGCTTTTTCACGCAACGTCGCGCGGGTGGCGAGCAACTCATCGACCAGGGTTTTCTCTTCGGCCCAGCGGCTTTCCAGGCTGGCCAGGCGCTCGCGCTCGGCACTCAGCAGGGCTTCGCTGTTGCTCTGGCGCGCCCCGATGGCGATGCCGATCGCATGCTCGCGGGCGATGATCTGCAGCTCGGTTTCCAGGGCTTCGATGCGGCGACGGCTGTCGTCGACTTCGGCCGGCACCGCATGCAGGCTGATGGCGACGCGGGCGCAGGCGGTGTCCAGCAAGCTGACGGATTTATCCGGCAACTGGCGCGCCGGGATGTAGCGGTGGGACAGCTTCACCGAGGCTTCCAGTGCTTCGTCGAGGATCTGCACCTGATGGTGTTTCTCCATGGTCGAGGCCACGCCGCGCATCATCAGCAGCGCCTTGTCTTCCGACGGTTCGGCCACCTGCACTACCTGGAAACGGCGGGTCAGGGCCGGGTCTTTTTCGATGTGTTTCTTGTACTCGGCCCAGGTGGTCGCGGCCACGGTACGCAAGGTGCCGCGGGCCAGGGCCGGTTTGAGCAGGTTGGCTGCGTCACCGGTGCCGGCGGCACCACCGGCACCCACCAGGGTGTGGGCTTCGTCGATGAACAGGATGATCGGCTTCGGCGAGGCCTGGACGTCTTCGATGACCTGGCGCAGGCGCTGTTCGAACTCGCCTTTCATGCTGGCGCCGGCTTGCAGCAGGCCGACGTCGAGGCTGCGCAGTTCCACGTCTTTCAGCGCGGGCGGCACGTCGCCGGCGACGATGCGCAGGGCGAAGCCTTCGACCACGGCCGTCTTGCCCACGCCGGCTTCACCGGTGAGGATCGGGTTGTTCTGGCGTCGACGCATGAGGATATCCACCAACTGGCGGATCTCTTCGTCGCGGCCGACGATCGGGTCGAGCTTGCCGCTGCGTGCCTGTTCGGTCAGGTCGACCGTGAAACGCTTGAGCGCTTCCTGCTTGCCCATCGCACTCGGCGCCATCGCACCGCTGGCTTCGCCCGGAACGGCGCCGGCGTTGAAACCGTCGCTGGCCGTCAACGCATTCTCCGGCGAGTCGCCGACGTATTCGTCAAAGCGTTCGCTCAGGGCTTCGGCCTTGATCTTGTCGAACTCCGCCGACAAACCCAACAGCGCATGGCGCAGGCTCGGCGTCTTCAGAATGCCCAGCAGCAGATAACCGGTACGCACCTGGCTTTCGCCGAACATCAGGCTGCCGTAGACCCAGCCGCGCTCCACGGCTTCTTCCACATGGGAGGACAGGTCGGTGATCGAAGTCGAGCCCCGTGGCAGGCGGTCGAGGGCTTCGGTCAGGTCGCGGGCCAGGCGCGCCGGTTCCACGTTGAACTGACGGATGATGCGGTGCAGGTCCGAATCCTGCAGTTGCAGCAACTGGTGAAACCAGTGGGCCAGTTCTACATACGGATTGCCCCGCAGCTTGCAGAACACCGTGGCGGCTTCGATGGCTTTGTAGGCCACACTGTTGAGTTTGCCGAACAGTGCGGCGCGACTGATTTCACCCATGCTCTGGATTCCTTGAGGTGGTGGCGTGATCGGCGTAATGCCGGGCCAGGATTAGGTCGTTGGCATCAACCGCAGGGCGGCCGAGCCAGGTATTGAAGCCCAGGCGGAACCGGCCGTTGAGTTGCAGCGCCGGGACTTCGGGTTGTTGCAGAACCAGGTTCAAGTCCCAGTCCAATTCATGGCCCAGGTACTCGGCCACCCAGGCCACCAGCTCGTTGAACGGCTGGCTGCCGGGCAGCATGCCCATGTAGTCGTCCAGCGCGAGCGGGCCCAGGCGGATGCGGAATTTGTGCTGGCGGTCCCACACATGGCTGCCCAGGCAGAAGTCCACGCCGAGCCGGTTGGCGCTGACCCCGACGCGACTGCGCTCGGGCAGTTCGAGCCATTGGCCGATGTATTCTTCGATCTCTACCGGCAGGCCGAAGTACTCGCCAAGGATCGCCTTCAAGCCATCCGGGTAGCGGGTCTGCGCCGACAGGTGGCCGCTGTAATGCAGCTTTGCCGTGTCGGGGATCAGCCCCTGGTTGAGCAGGCTCGGCATGCCCCGACCGCTCAAGGCCGCGAGGCGCGCCGACCAGTAATCATCGTCCGGGCGGTCGTGGCTGACGGTCGGCCGCGCCTCGGCCCAGGCCCGGTAGAACAGGCTCAACAGGCGATGGTGGAAGATATCCAGGAACTGTTTGCTGGTGCTGTCGGCATTGTTGCGCTGGCGTTCGCGCACGTACTCGGTGATGTGCAGCGGCAGCGGGCCGTTGGGGCCGCCGAGGCCGAAAAAGTACTGCTGCAGCCGCGCTGGCTTGCCCTCGCCAGCGGGGTCGACCGAGGCCAGGGTGGCCGGGGCGAAGGTGCAGTCGGCCTGTTGCCCGAGGCGCAGCGGGTCGTCCGCCAGGCGCAGGGACTGGCCCAGGCGCGGCAGGTCCGGCGATTCGCACTCGATACGCCGCAGCGCCTGGAAGAAATCGTATTCCCAGGGCTCCTGGTGCATCGCATCCAGGGTACTCACAGGGTCGGACGACGTCCGGGCTTGGCTTTCCATCGCATGATCTCGCCGCGTTCGGTGGTACGGATCACCGTCTCGGTAAAACTGTTGATCGACACGTAGCGTGCCAGGAAGCGTTCCAGTACCGCACCGAGCAGGAACACGCCGGTGCCGCGAAACGCGTTTTCATCGAATTCCAAGGTGATTTCCAGGCCGCGTCCAAACACGATCGGGCCGGGCATCGGCAGGCGTCGGGTCACCGCTTTGCTGCTGACTTCGCGCAGGCCTTCGATCTGCAATTGCAGGGCGGCGTCGTTGCTGTCGCCATACAGGCGCAGCAGCTCGCGCAAGGCGCCCGCGCCCTGGCCCTGTTCGCTCAGGGACAAGTAATTGAGCGACAGCTGGCTGATCAGGCGCCAGGCCTTGGCGTCATGGGCATGGCTGGCGCGCGGGCGGCTCGGCCCGGCGACGCAGCGCACGGCCAGCACCGGGGCGCTGTCGGCGAGGGTGAAGTCGGTCTTGCCATTGCCCACGCTCATGAACAGCGGCAAATCGCGGTTGGTACACAGCGCGCTTACGCCGAGTTGGCGCAGGTCGTGGCGATAGGGCGCTTGCTGGCTGTCCACCAGGCTGACGAAGGTTTCGCTGCCCACGTAGGTGGAGCGCGGGCCGTTGCGCCGCTGGTCGCTGGACAGCACCCGCGGCTCACGGCGCACGGTGTAGTACGCCTGGTCGCGGCCATAACGCGAGGGGTCGCGCACCGCATAGAACGGCAGGAACGGCTGCTCCGGCCCGGTGCCGTGGCCGGTGATGCCGTCGAGGGAGTGAATCTCGAAATCCATCGGCCGCGTGCGGTCGGCGATCACATGGTGTTCGTTGACCCGGTCGGACAAGTGGATACGGTCCACGCGTTTCGGGAACAGGTTGATCGCCGGGGTGCAGAACGGCAGGAACTGCGCGGCGCCGACGCTGCCTTCCAGGCTCGGTTCGTGGCGGTCGAACAGCACGATCAGTTCCAGTTCCTGGCCGTCGCAACGCTTGACCGCACGGCTCAGCTCGGCGAACTCGACGAACAGGAAGCGGTGGGGCAGGGCGAAGTATTCCTGCAGCAACCGATAGCCCTGGAACGCCCGCGCCACCACGGGCATGGCCGCGTCGGCGTCGTCGAAACCGCGCGAGCGCAGCGCGTCTGGTGGCAGGCGCTCGACCCAATCGCCCCCCGGCTTGCGCGCAAACACCGCGCAGGCATTGCCCAGCAATTGTTCGTAGAGGCGGAACGGTTGCTCATCGGCGCCGCTGAGGTACAGCGGCAGGTTGTCCAGCGCGAGGCTGTTGAACGGTAACTCGGCGCCGGTGCGCAGGGTCAGGCGCAAACCGGCCTTGGCTTTCGGTTCGCTGGCCGCCAGGCGCCCGAGCACGGCGGCGGGGTTGCCGAAGTACTCGGCGTGGCTGACCTGCAACGGCCACAGCGTCACCGGGTGAGCGGTGCGGTACTCGCAGCAGGTCTGGGTTTCGCGGCCCAACGCGGCGCGCAATACGCTGTCGCGCGGCAACGGGAAACCGCTGGCCAGGGAGCCTTCGTCCGGGTCGGTCTGCAGTTGCACCACGGTCATCGACGGGGTCGGCGCCAGGTAGTGCGGGTAGGCGATTTCCAGCAGGTTGTGGGTGAAGGTCGGGTACTCGGCGTCGAGCTTGAGCTGCACGCGGGCCGTGAGGTAGGCAAAGCCTTCGAGCAGACGTTCGACGTAGGGGTCGGCGCAGTCCATGCCGGACAGGCTCAGCCGACTGGCGATCTTCGGGTATTCCTTGGCGAACTCGGCGGCGCTTTCGCGCACGTGGTGCAGTTCCTGATTGTACAGCTCCAGCAGGCGCGGGTTCATGGGCGTCTCCGCTGGTCGGCGTTGACCACGCGTACATGGCCCGACTCCAGGTCCAGGTCGGTTTGCAGCAGCAGGCGCAACGGCACCGGCTGCGCCCACAGGTCGCCTTCGATCTCGAAGCTCAGGGCGTTGTGGTTCATCTCGCCATGGCCGACACGGGCTTTGACCCGCAGGGTGTGGCGCAGAATACGTGGCTCAAAGGTGGCGATCGCCTGGTAGATCAGGGCTTCCAGGGCCTTGATGTCGACGCTGGAAACACTGTTGCCCGCCAGCGCCGGCAGGCCGTAATTGACCACCGAGGTGCCGGCCGGGGTGTGCAGGGTGGCATCGGCATCGAGCAGCGACGTGGTGTTGAGCAGCCACGCCAGGTCACGCAGCACCGAGGCCTTCAATTGGGTGAGGGACAGCACGCGCTTGTCGGCGCTTTCCTTCGGGTTGGTTGGGTCGTCGTCGGTCAACCGGTCCAACAGGGACGGTTGCAGACGGTCGCGGGAAGCGATTTCAGTTACCACCAAAGCAGCTCCACGGACGGGTTGCGAGAGGGACAAAGTGCCTGGGGCCGTGGCGCTGGGCCACGGCCGCCAGGGCTATCAGCGCTTGGTGTTGGAACGGATGTTCCAGCCAAACTTGATCGCGCCGCCGTCTTTGGTGCCGTCGGCTTTCTGCGGTTGGTAGTCGACCATCACCTGGGCGAAGTTCAGGGTGACGTTTTCGGTCAGGCGATCATCGGAGCCCGAACCGCCAGTGCTCAGGGACGTGACCAGCACTTCTTCCAGGTTGATCACCATGTACTCAACCTGGCTTTCACCACCGGCCTTGCGCACGGTCAGCTTGACCTTGTCGATGTGCTTGCCGCTGGCGCAGTGCATCATCAGGTTCGGCGAGGCCTTGTCGACGTACTTGGTCAGCGACAGGTCCTGGATGTTCACCTTGCCCGCGCCGCCGCCACCGCCTACGTGCATGTTGCCGGACTGGGACATGCCCCAGCTCCAGTTCAGCACGTCGATTTCGTCCTTGTGGGCTTTGTCCATGGACTCGCCCTTGATGTCGCCGATCTTGATGAAAATATCAACAGCCATGTTTTCTCCCTGTGTGGACTCAGCCACTGTATTTGTTAACGCCGCCGACCCCTGTAGGAGCGAGCTTGCTCGCGAAGGTCGTCAACGGTGACGCGGGCATCCTGGATGAACGCAGCGCCTTCAAGTTTTTCGCGAGCAGGCTCGCTCCTACAGGGAGCGAGCCAGTCCCGATTTTTTATGCGCTTTTCGCCGAAGGCAGTTTCGATACCAGGCGCAGCGACACGGTCAGCCCTTCGAGCTGGTAGTGCGGGCGCAGGTAGAACTTGGAGTTGTAGTAACCCGGGTTGCCCTCGACGTCTTCCACGATCACTTCGGCTGCCGCCAGTGGGTGCTGGGCCTTGGTGGTTTCGGTGGAGTGCGCCGGGTCGCCGTCGACGTAGTTGAGGATCCAATCCTGCAACCAGCGCTGCATTTCGTCCTTCTCTTTGAAGGAACCGATCTTGTCGCGCACGATGCACTTCAAGTAGTGCGCGAAACGGCAGGTGGCGAACAGGTACGGCAGGCGTGCGGCCAGGTTGGCGTTGGCGGTGGCGTCCGGGTCGTCGTACTCGGCCGGCTTCTGCAGCGACTGCGCGCCGATGAACGCGGCGAAGTCGGTGTTCTTCTTGTGCAGCAGCGGCATGAAACCGTTCTTCGCCAGCTCCGCTTCACGACGGTCGCTGATGGCGATTTCGGTCGGGCACTTCATGTCCACGCCACCGTCATCGGTAGGGAACGTGTGGGCCGGCAGGTTTTCCACTTCACCGCCGGACTCCACGCCACGGATGCGCGAGCACCAGCCGTAGTGTTTGAACGAACGGTTGATGTTCACCGCCATCGCGTAAGCGGCGTTGGCCCAGGTGTACTTGGAGCTGTCGGCGCCGTCGGTGTTTTCTTCGAAGGCGAAGGCTTCCACCGGGTCGGTCTTGGCGCCATACGGCAGGCGTGCGAGGAAGCGCGGCATGGTCAGGCCGATGTAGCGCGAGTCTTCCGATTCACGCAGCGAGCGCCAGCCGGCGTATTCCGGGGTGGTGAAGATCTTGGTCAGGTCGCGCGGGTTCGACAGTTCCTGCCACGAACCCATGCCCATCACGGTCGGCGAAGCGGCCGCGATGAACGGGGCGTGCATGGCGGCGCAGACTTTGGACAATTCGCCCAACAGCTCGACATCCGGTGGCGACTGGTCGAAGTAGTAGTCGCCGACCAGGCAACCGTAAGGTTCGCCGCCGAACTGGCCGTATTCTTCTTCGTACATCTTCTTGAAGATCGGGCTCTGGTCCCAGGCGGTGCCCTTGAATTTCTTCAGGGTCTTGTGCAGGTCCGGCTTGGAGATGTTGAGCACGCGGATCTTCAGTTGCTCATCGCTCTCGGTGTTGTTGACCAGGTAGTGCAGGCCACGCCAGGCGCTTTCCAGCTGCTGGAAATCCGGGTGGTGGATGACCTGGTTGACCTGGGCGGTGAGCTTGGCGTCGATGGCGGCGATGATCGATTCGATCGACTTGATCGCGTCGTTGGACACCAGGTCAGTCTGTGCCAGCGCCTGCTCGGCGAGTGTCCGCACGGCGGTTTCCACGGCTTCGCGGGCACGCTCGGTCTTCGGTTTGAACTCTTGCAGCAACAGCGAGGCGAACTCGCTGGTTTCTTCGGTGGCGCCCAGGTTCTGAGCGCTTTCGCGCACGGTATTCTCGGTCATGATTACTGCTCCCCTGCCGGCTTCGGCGCGCTCGCAAGGGCCTGCAGCAATGCCGGGTCCTTGATCGCTTTCATGATGATTTCTTCAGCGCCGGTCTTGCCGTCCATGTAGGTCAGCAGGTTGGCCAACTGGGTACGGGCTTCGAGCAGCTTGTTCAGCGCATCGACCTTGCGGGCCACGGCGGCCGGGCTGAAGTCGTCCATGCTTTCGAAAGTGATGTCCAGGCTCAGGTTGCCTTCGCCGGTCAGCTCGTTGGGTACGTGGAACGCTACGCGCGGTTGCATGGCCTTGAGACGCGAGTCGAAGTTGTCGACGTCCACTTCAAGGAACTTGCGGTCGGCCACGGGCGCGAGGGGCTCGGCGGGTTTGCCGGCGAGGTCGGCCATCACACCCATCACGAAGGGCAGCTGGACCTTTTTCTCGGCGCCGTAGAGCTCGACGTCGTACTCGATCTGCACTCGAGGCGCGCGGTTGCGCGCGATGAATTTCTGAGAACTTTGCTTCGCCACGTTGCTGCTCCTGGTCGCTTGAGCGACGGTGTTGTTACTGCGCAGTCGGGCGGCTTACTCGCCGTCCGGGCCACGCAGGTTTTCAAATTGGGACATGCCGTCGGGAATCAGATTGCGCACGATGGCCGCGAAGTCGGCATGCACCAGATGCTTTGCGCGGTTCAACAGCACCGGCAGCGGGCTCGAAGGCTCGTGACGGGTGTAGTACGCAAGGATCTTGTCGAGGCTGCGCAGCACGTCATCGCGGTTGGCGATGTCGCCGCTGGGGCGCGGTGCGGTGGGGGCGGCGGCGAAGTCGGCCGAGGGGGCATTGTCGTCACTGACGGCCTCGGGTTCGCGGCTGCTGGTCTCACCGTTCGGTACAAATTGGCTGAGGATCTGCAGCGCCTGCTTGAGCGGTTGCTTCAACAGGCTGAGGTCGACGCCCTGGGCCGAGCCGACCTGGTCGCTGACCTGTTGTTCGATGGCTTCGCAGGCGGCACGCGCGGTGCTCAAGGCGTCGCGGGTGGCTTGCAGTTGCTCGGGGTCGCTGTCGAGGAACGCGGCGTTGAGCTGCTGGGCGCCGAGTTGTTCATCGGGAAAACTCATCAGGCCGCTGGCGTTCAGCGCGGCGCGCAGGCTCACGGCGCCGAAGGTGCGCGAGCGCGTGAGGATGCTTTCGCGCAGCAGGCGGATCGTCGCGTCGCCGGTCAAGCCGGACAGGGCGTTGATACGCACGGTGGGGTCGTTATCGTCGTCGGCATCCAGGCGCGGGTGCAGGTCGGCCCAGTATTCGCGCAGCAGCGCATTGATCAGCGTGAGCGCGTCGGCCAACCCGGCCACACCCTGGAGGGCGAGGGCGCTTTGCAGCAGGAAATGGGTGATGCGCAGGTCTTTGCTGCGTTGCAACAGGTCGAGGCTTTGCTGCTGGATGCTGCGCCAGTCCGGCGGTTCGGCAGGCAGGATGGCGTCGCCCATGCTGCGCTCGGGCTGCCCCTTGGCATCACGCTCCAGTTGTAGAAATTGCGCGTCATATTCCATGTCTTCGCCACATGGCGAAGTCGCGGAAACGGCGGCGAGCAGCAACGGCACATCCACTGAAATCGATCTCCCTATCGGCCCGTTAGATGACGGGCAATTCATGCATTAGTTGCGTGATGAACTTTGCATGTTTTCTTGGTCATATACATGTGGCGCCACTAATGTGCCATCACTGGTATTCAAGAAGTTGTGCATTTTTGGTGTAGTAGTTGTGGCTTGTCAAGGTAAGCTATTCGCCCTCTGTGACAGATGTGCGGTACTTAACAACCTGCGCGACTGGTGAGTCGAGTGGTGTTCCACGACAGGGTTTTTGTCATTGAGGCCAGTTAAGATCTGCGATCATGCTGGCAAAAAGCAGATTATGACCGTGGTTCGCGTCGCCTGGCGCGATCTCTCGGGAAAGGCGCTCGCCGGGAATCGATTGCGCGCGAAGTATCAGCAAGGAGGCAAGATGTCGCTGTGTTTGACTATCACTAGTTATCACAAGATTACCCCTGGGCAGTGTGCCGAAAAGTCCTTGAACCAGGGCTCGATAGCTATCGGCCGCAGCTCGGATAATGACTGGGTATTGCCTGATCCCGAGCGTCTGGTGTCCTCGAAACATTGCGTAATTCAATACAAAGATGGTCGTTATTATTTAACCGATAACAGTACAAACGGTGTGGAGTTGGTTAACGCCGGCATCCGTCTGCGCCGGGGTAATAGCGAGCCGTTGCAGGATGGCGAGCTGATCCGCATCGGTGATTACGAAATCCAGGCGCGCATCGATTTCAACGTACAGGCTGCGGATAGCCAGGCGTTTGCCGGGGATTCCCCGAACAGTTTTGAAGCGCTGATGGGCGCCGTCGCCAGCAAGCCGGTAGCCACGCCAGTGATCGCGCCGCAGTTCCAGGGCGCGTCGTCGATGGACACCTTGCCGGACCTCTTCGATTTTCTCAGCCCGACCGCCGTGCCGCCGCCGACCGTGGCCGATCATGTGCCGTCCGAGCAACACGACTTCCGCCCGCCGACCCCGGTGGCCGTGCCGGTGCCGGTGGTCGAGCCGCCTGCCGCGTCGGGTTCGGTCATTCCCGAGGATTGGGACCTGTTTGGCGACACACCGGCGCCGGTGGTCAGCGCACCGCCACCGCCTGCGCCGGTGATCGCGCCGCCACCCGTGGTCGAGCCTGTGCTCCCGGTGGCCGCCGCCCAGCAACCCGATCTTTTGCACGCCTTCCTGCGCGGCGCCGGCCTGGACCCATTGCGCCTGGACAAGGCCCAGGCCGAAGCCCAGATGGAAAGCATCGGCCGCAGCTACCGGCTGATGGTCGAAGGCCTGATCGACGTGTTGCGTGCCCGCGCCAGCCTCAAGGGCGAATTCCGCATGCAGCAGACGATGATCCAGACCGCGGAAAACAATCCGTTGAAATTCGCCCCGAATGCCGACGAAGCGCTACAGCTGCTGCTGCGTCATGGCAACCAAGCGTTTATGGCACCGGACATCGCAGTGCGCGACAGTTTCGACGACCTGCGCGCTCACCAATTGGCGGTGATGGCCGGTGTGGAAGCGGCGATCAAACACCTGCTCAGCCGCTTCGAACCGGCGCAGCTGGAGGAACGCATGGGCAAGCCCGGCGGGCTGTCGAGCCTGTTCAGCGGCTCGCGCCAGGCCCAGTACTGGCAGCAGTTCACCGAGCTTTACAGCAATATTTCCCGCGAGGCCCAGGAAGATTTCCAGGACCTGTTCGGCCGCGAATTCAGCCGAGCCTACGAAGAGCACAGCGCACGCCAGCGTCGCTGAGCCGCAACACATGGATAAAACGGAAAGCTAAGTACGTCATTGAGGACGAAGGATGATTCCCAGGTTTTTACTCGCAGTGGCCAGCCTGCTGATGCTGGCGGCATGTACCAAGGATGTCGCCGAACCCCAGGCCAGCGCCGCCGAGGTTGAAGCGAACAGCGCTGCCGTCGAGTTGCACTTTCACGCGATTGCCGGGCTCAACCCCGGCGCCAACGGCCAGGCCGCCCCGGTGCGCGTGCGGATTTTCGAACTGAAAAACGCCGCCACCTTCGGCCGTTCGGATTACTTCGCCCTGGCTGACCACGCGCAATCCACCCTCGGCCTCGACCTGCTGGACCAGGACGAAGTGATGGTGCAGCCCGGCCAGCAGTTGAGCATCCAGCGCGACCTCGACCCGTCCACCCGCCAGATCGGCCTGTTGGTGGGCTACCGCGAGCTGGACCGCGCGCAATGGCGCACGGTGCTCAACGTGCCGCCGCGCCAATACACCGAATACCAGATCAGCCTCGATGTGCGCGCCGTGCGTGCGGACGTCGTGGTTTCCCCATCCAGCCCAGCCCAATAACAAGCAATCGGAGCCCCCATGTCCTGGAACAATCGCGTGGTCTGGTCGGAAGGCATGTTCATCGGAACGCAGCACTTCCAGCAGCATGACCGTTAC
Source organism: Pseudomonas sp. GW704-F2 (assembly GCF_059423025.1). NCBI lineage: Bacteria > Pseudomonadati > Pseudomonadota > Gammaproteobacteria > Pseudomonadales > Pseudomonadaceae > Pseudomonas > Pseudomonas sp. GW704-F2. The sequence continues at coordinate 35,776 of NZ_JBWKXO010000014.1, forward strand.
CTGGAAAACCTGATCGACGCCCGCAGTCGCCCGTTGTCGGCCGGGGCCTGGGGGTTTTCCGAGCTGCTGATCGATCAGGGCCTGCTGGCCCAGGGCAAGCTGGCGATTGTGTCGGCACGCGGCCTGCTGCCCGACGGCACGCCGTTCAATATCCCCCAGGATGACTTGGCGCCCAGCCCGCTGAATATCGACGACAGCCTGCGCGACGGTCTCGTCTACCTGGCCTTGCCGCTCAAGCGCGCAGGGGCCCGCGACACCGTCGACGACGGCGAAGCGCTTGGCGCCGCCCGCTACGTGAGCCAGGTGCGCGAAGTGCGTGACGACAACGCACCGTTCGAGAACCGCGCCCCGGTGGCCGTCGGCTCCCGTGCGCTGCGCCTGTTGACCGCGCAGGACGGCATCAGCGATTACGCGGCCATCGGCCTGGTGCGTATCAAGGAAAAACGCGCCGACCGTGCGCTGGTCCTCGACGACAGCTACATCCCGCCAGTCCTCGATGTGGCCGCGAGCAAACCGCTGACCGCGTTTCGCAGCGAACTGCTCGGCCTGCTGCACCAGCGCGGCGAAGCCCTGGCCGGGCGCGTGGTCGCTTCGGGCGCGGGCGGCGCGTCGGAGATTGCCGACTTCATGCTGTTGCAACTGGTCAACCGTGCCCAGCCGCTGATCCAGCACCTCAGCCAACTGAGCCCGCTGCACCCGGAGCGGTTGTTCAGCGAACTGGTCAGCCTGGCCGGTGAGTTCGCTACCTTCTCCACCACCGGCCGGCGCCCCCAGGAATACCCGCAGTACCAGCACGACGACCTGGCCTTGAGTTTTGCCCCGGTGATGCAGGCCCTGCGTGAAGCGCTGTCGATGTTGATCGACAGCAAGGCCACGCCGATCCCGATCGTCGAGAAAGCCTACGGCATCCACGTGGCCATGCTCGCCGACAAAACCCTGATCGACAGCGCCAGTTTCATCCTCGTGGTACGCGCCGATGTGCCCGGCGAGACCCTGCGCGCGCGCTTCGGCCAGCAGAGCAAAGTCGGCTCGGTGGAGCACATTCGCGACCTGGTCAACCTGCAACTGCCCGGCATTGGCCTGCTGCCGTTGCCGGTGGCGCCGCGCCAACTGCCGTACCACGCAGGCTCGACCTATTACGAGCTGGACCGGGGCAGCGAGCACTGGCAGCAGTTGAGCAATTCCGGCGGCTTCGCCTTCCATATTGCCGGGCAGTTCCCGGGCTTGAACCTGGCCTTCTGGGCGATCCGAGGATAATCCGCGATGCACCCCAATGATGATGACCGCACCCAGTTCATGCCGCGCCCGGGTGGCCGTGCGCCCGAACCCGCGCGTGCCGAACCGGCGCCGCTGTCGATGCCGGCCGCGCCGATCCTGACCGGCAAAAGCCACGGCCTGAACCCGCTGGAAAGCGCCGCCGGCCCGCTGCTGGCCTTGCTGACACGCCTGCGCAACACCATCGCCCACCCGGCGCCGGCCAGTTTGCGTGCGCAGTTGCTGGCCTATCTGCGCCAGTTCGAAGAGCGCGCCGAAGCTGCTGGCGTGGCGCGCAACGAAGTGCTGCTGGCGCGTTACGCCCTGTGTACCGCACTGGATGAGGCAGTGTTGAGCACGCCGTGGGGCAGCACCAGCGATTGGGGCAAGCAGAGCCTGCTGATCACCGTTCACAACGAAGCCTGGGGCGGCGAAAAGGTCTTCCAGCTACTCGACCATTGCCTGCAAAGCCCACGCGAGCGCTTGTACCTGCTGGAACTGTTGTACCTGTGCATGTGCCTGGGTTTCGAAGGCCGCTACCGCGTGATGAACGATGGTCGCAGCCAGTTGGAAGCCCTGCGTGAACGTACCGCAGCGGCGATTCGCAGCGCCCGGGGCGACCACGAGCGCGAGCTGTCGCCGCACTGGCGCGGCGTGACCGTGGCGCGCGATCGCCTGGCGCAGTTCATGCCGCCGTGGATCGCCGTGGCCATCGGCCTGGCGCTGCTGCTGGCGTTGCTGTTCGGCCTGCGCCTGAAGCTGGCCGCAGACGCCGAGCCGGTGTTCAAGAATATCCATGCCCTGGGCGAGATCCCGGTGCAGGCCATCGACCGCCCCGTGGCGCAGCCGAAAGTGATCGAGCGCCCGCGCCTGGCCGGTTTTCTGGTGGAAGACATCAAGGCCGGGCGCGTCGCGGTGGAAGACAAGGTCGACCGTTCCGTCGTGACGATCCGCGGTGATGAGCTCTTTGCGTCGGCCAGCTCCAGCATCGTCGACGACTACCAGCCGCTGATGCTGCGCATCGCCGACGCGATCCGCAAGGTCAAGGGCCAGGTGCGCGTCACCGGGCACAGCGACAACCGCCCGATTGCCACGCTGCGCTTCCCGTCCAACTGGGCCTTGTCCGAAGCGCGGGCCAAGTCGGTGCTGGAGATCCTCGCGGCCAAGACCGGCCAGGGCGATCGCTTCAGTGCCGAGGGCAGAAGCGACACCGAGCCGGTGGCGACCAACGCCACCGCCGAAGGCCGTGCCCGCAATCGTCGGGTTGAAATCACCGTACTCGCGGAGGGCGTCGAGTGAAGGCGTTTTTCAGTTTTATGATTCGCTGGGTGATCCCGTTGCTGGGCCTGATCGCCCTGAGCCTGATCATCTGGTTTGTCGGGCCCCTGCTCGACGTGCTGGTGCCCGAAGGGCGGCGCTGGGCGCTGATCGTCCTGCTGTTTGCGGCCTGGCTCGCCTACCGTGTGTTCCGCATCCTCCAGGCCCGTCGCCAGGCCGCCGAAGTGATGCGCAGCCTGGCCGCGCAAACCCCGGCCGACCCCAACAGCGTCGCCACCGCCGAAGAACTCACCAGCCTGCGCCAGCGCATGGACGAAGCCCTGGCCCTGCTGAAAAAAGCCAAGCTCGGCGGGGATGAGCGGCGCAACCTCTACGAGCTGCCGTGGTACGTGATCATCGGCCCGCCGGGTTCGGGCAAGACCACCGCGCTGGTCAATTCCGGGCTGCATTTCCCGCTGGCTGCCCAATTGGGCGCCGGGGCGGTGCGGGGCGTCGGCGGCACGCGCAACTGCGACTGGTGGTTTACCGACCAGGCCGTATTGCTCGATACCGCCGGCCGCTACACCACCCAGGACAGCAACTCCCCGGTGGACAAAGCCGCCTGGCTGGGCTTCCTCGACCTGTTGAAAAAGCAGCGCTCGCGCCGCCCGATCGATGGCGCCTTTATCGCCATCAGCCTGTCGGACCTGCTGCTGGGCAGCGAAGCCGAACGCGCTGCCCACGCGGCGGCGATTCGCCTGCGTATCCAGGAGCTGTACACCCAGCTGGGCGTGCGTTTCCCGATCTACCTGATGCTGACCAAGCTCGACCTGGTGCCGGGTTTCATGGAGTTCTTCGACAACCTGAGCAAGGAAGAACGCGCCCAGGTGTGGGGCATGACCTTTGCCCTGGACGACGGCAAGCACAGCGACAGCCCCCTGGTGCACCTGCAAAGCGAATTCGCCGGCCTCGAACAGCGCCTCAACGAACGCCTGGTCGAACGCCTGCAACAGGAACGCGACCCGGCGCGGCGCGACCTGATCTACGGCTTCCCGCAGCAGTTCGGCGCATTGAAAGATTGCCTGCAAAGCTTCCTCGAAGGCGTGTTCAAACCCAACGCCTTTGAAGAGCGCGTCTTGCTGCGCGGCGTGTATTTCACCAGCGGCACCCAGGAAGGCAGCCCGATCGATCGCTTGATCGGCACCATGGCCCAGAGCATGAACCTGGACCGCCAGCACCTGGCACGCCAGAGCGGCAGCGGGCGCAGTTATTTCATCGAGAAACTGTTCAGCGCGGTCGCCTTTGCCGAGCGCGGGCTGGTGGGCGTCAACCCGCAGGTCGAGCGGCGGCGCAAATGGATCGCACGCGGCGTGCTCGCGGCCACCGTGGTGCTGGTGATCGTGGTCAGCAGCCTGTGGTGGGTCAGTTATCGCGCCAACCAGGCGTATATCGCCCAGGTCGACCAGAAGGTCGCGCCCCTGGGCCAGGCCGTACAGAACCTCAGCCCGGCACAGCGCGAAGTGCTCGCCGTGTTGCCGTTGCTCAACGCGGTGAAACACCTCGCCGGGGATTCGCCAAGTTGGTCCGAGGGTCTGGGCCTGTATCAGGGCGATATGCTCGAAGCCGAATCCGCCAGCGTCTATCGCAAGCTGTTGATCGCCGTCTTCGCGCCGCGCCTGGTGACGCGCATCGAGGAGCAACTGCACGGCGGCGGTAACTCCGACTTCCTTTACGAAGGCCTCAAGGCCTACCTGATGCTCGCCGACACCGAGCATTACGACGCGGACTTCATCAAGGCCTGGATCGCCCTCGACTGGGACCGCAACCTGCCACGCGACCTGCCCGCCGATCAGCGCCAGGCGCTGGCCGAACACTTGCAGGCGTTGTTCGAACGTCACCCGCCGAGCGCACGCCTCGATGCGCGCTTGATCGACGACCTGCGTCGGCAGTTGCAACAACTGCCAGTGGCCCAGCGCGTGTATGACCGGGTCAAACGCCAGAAACTGCCCGACGGTATTCCAGACTTCCGCCTCAACGAAGCCGCCGGCCGCGACGCCGCATTGGTGTTCAGCCGCAAAAGCGGCAAGCCGTTGGGCGAGCCGCTGAGTGGTTTCTTCACCGCCAAGGGCTATCGCCAGGCGTTCCTGCTGCGCAGCCTGAACCAGACCGGCACCCTGGCCGAAGAGCAATGGGTGCTCGGCCATGAGCAGGCCGACCAGCAGAACGTGGTCAGCCTGGCCGCCGACGTGCGCCGCCTGTACTTCCAGGACTACCAGCGCCAGTGGGATGCGTTGCTCGCCGACATCGACTTTGTGCCGATCACCAGCGTGGCCCAGGCGGCGGACGTGCTGCGGGTGATTTCCGGGCCGACCTCGCCGCTGAAAAAACTGCTGGTGGCGGTGGCCAGGGAAACCGACTTGCAGGCAGAGGAACGCCAGTTGGCGGCCAAGGGCGTGCCGGTCGAAGGCGGCGTGGACAAGCTCAAGGAACGCCTGGGCAACCTGCTCGGCCAGGCGCAACCGAACGCGGATGCGCCGGCCGCTGCGGACGACCCGGTGACCGCGCACTTCGCCGAGCTCAACAGTATCGTCAGCAAGAACGAAGGCGAGCCGGCGGCCATCGACGGCCTGCTGGCGGATATGAACGCGCTGTACGTGCAAGTCAGCGCCATGGTCGGCGCCAGCGGCGATGCCTTGCTCGGTGAGGCCAAGAACCAGGCTGCAGCGGCGGCCACGCGGGTCAGCCTGAACGCCGAGCGCCAGCCGCCGCTGGTGCAGGGCATGGTCAAGTCGGTGGTCAACTCGACCACCAACAGCATGATGGGCGGGGTGCGCAACCAGCTGAACGCGGCGTGGGTCAGCGAAGTGGTGAACGTGTATCGCCAGTCCCTGGCCGGGCGTTATCCGATGTCGCCGGGCAGCGCGCGTGACGCGACTCTGGATGATTTCGGCCAGTTCTTCGGCGTGGGCGGGGTGATGGATAACTACTTCCGCAAATATCTGCAGCCCTACGTCGATACCTCCGCACAGACCTGGCGCTGGCAGCCGGGCGCGGCGCAGAAACTCGGGATTGCGCCGGGTGTGCTGCAAACCTTCCAGCGCGCGGCGACGATCCGCGATGCGTTCTTTCGCTCAGGCGGTACTCAGCCGATCGTGCGTTTCGAGCTCAAGCCGGTGGCGATGGACGCCAGCATCACCCAGTTCCTGCTCGACCTCGACGGCCAGCAATTGAGCTACGACCACGGCCCGAGCCGTCCGGTGGCGATGCAATGGCCGAACCCCGGCAGCATTGGCGTGGTGCGTATTTCGATCATGCCGCCGTCGGCCAGCGGTCGTTCCGGCGTGACCCTGGACGGCCCGTGGGCCTGGTTCCGCCTGCTGGAACAATCGGACCTCACGCCCGGCAATGCGCCGGACCGCTTCAACCTGCGCCTGCGGGTCGACGGTGCGAGCATCGCCTACGAATTGCGTGCCAACAGCGCCTTCAACCCGTTCAAGAGCCGAGTGCTCAGTGGCTTCAGCCTGCCGGAGCGGTTATGACGACGTTGGGCTTCTACGGCAAGTTGGCCAGTCGCGGCGATTTTGTCAGCCGCGCCTTGCCGCAGAGTTTTATCGGCCCGTGGGACAGCTGGCTGGCGGCGGGCCTGCTCGCCAGTCAACACAGCCTCGGCGCCGGTTGGCTCAACGTGTATCTGGTCAGCCCGCTGTGGCGCTTTGTGCTGGCGCCCGGCGTGTGCGGGCCGAACGCGGCGGCGGGCGTGGTGATGCCGAGCATCGACCGGGTCGGGCGGTATTTTCCGCTGGCCGTGGTCGCCTTGCTCGATCACGACACCAATCCGGCGTCCCTGGTGGGCGGCCCGGACCGCTGGTTTGAAGAGGCCGAAGAGCTGTTGCTCGGCACCCTGGATGCCGGTGCCACCTTCGAGAATTTCAACGCCGGCCTCGACTGCCTGGGCTTGCCGGCGACGGAACCGCGCGCGGTGGACAGCCGTTTCGCCGGGCTGCAGCGGGTAGCCGCCACGGAACCCCATGCGCGCATGACCGCACTCGCCGAACAGGCCTGCGAAGGCGCCAGCCTGTGGTGGGGGCGTGGTTCGCAGACGATTTCCCCTGGTTTATTGCGGTGTCAGGGCCTGCCCGCCACCAGCGATTTTGCGCAGTTTTTGCTCGGACAAGAAGGTGTGATGTAGATGGGGTCGACGTACAAATCCGCGAGCAAAAGCCATGTGGGCATGGTTCGTCAGGTCAATGAAGACGCGTGCCTGGACCTGCCCGAGAATCGCCTGTGGGTGGTGGCCGACGGCATGGGCGGGCACGCCGCGGGGGATTACGTCAGCAGCCTGATCGTCGACAGCCTGCGCAGTGTGCCGCTGGGGCGTTCCCTCGAGGAATACTCGGCGGCCTTGCGCAACGACCTGATCCGCATCAACGCGGCCGTGCGTGAAGAAACCGCCAACCGTGGCGTGACCATGATGGGCAGCACCGTGGTGGTGTTCGCCGCACGCGGCTTGCGCGGCGTGTGCCTGTGGGCCGGCGACAGTCGCCTGTATCGCCTGCGCGACGGCGTGCTCGACGGCATTTCGCGCGACCACAGTTACGTGCAAGACCTGCAAGACAGCGGCCTGCTCAGCGAGGCCGATGCCCGTGTGCATCCGCGCGCCAACATCGTCACCCGCGCCATCGGTGTGGAAGCCCAACTGGAACTGGCGGTGGTCGACCTGCTGATCGCCCCCGGCGACAGTTACCTGCTGTGCAGCGATGGCCTGAACAAGACCGTCGAGGACCACGAGATCCGCGAGGTGCTCAGCCATGACGCCCCGGATGAAATCGTGCGCAGCCTGGTCCACCTGGGGCTGAACCGCGGCGCACCGGACAACATCACCGCCATCGTCGTGAAGGTATCGGCATGAACATCGTGATCCCGGGCTACGACATCGAAGGCGAGATCGGCGAAGGCGCCATGGCCAGCGTGTACCTGGCGACCCAGCGCTCGCTGGAGCGCAAGGTCGCGCTCAAGGTGATGGCGGCGGCGCTGGCGGCGGACCCGAGTTTCTGCGAGCGCTTCCTGCGCGAAGGCAAGACCCTGGCGCGGCTGTCGCACCCGCACACGGTGACCATCCATGACATCGGCAATGTCGGCGAGCTGTATTACATGGCCATGGAGTACCTGCCCAACGGCACGCTCAAGGAGCGCATCGCCGCCGGCCTCACTCCGGAGCAGGGCCTCACGCTGATCCGCCAGATCGCTTCGGCGCTGGGTTATGCCCATGCGCAGGGGTTGGTCCACCGCGACGTCAAGCCGGCGAACATTCTGTTCCGCGCCGACGGCACCGCCGTGCTGTCGGACTTCGGCATCGCCAAATCCCTGGACGACCGCACCCAGTTCACCCAGGCCGGTTTCGCCGTGGGCACGCCGAGCTACATGAGCCCGGAACAGGCGCGTGGCCAGGAAATCGATGGCCGCGCAGACCTGTATGCGCTGGGCGTGGTGCTCTATGAAATCCTCGTCGGCAAGCTGCCTTATAACGGCACCGACGCGCTCTCCACGGCCTTGGCCCACCTGACTGAGCCGCTGCCGGAACTGCCGCTGCATCACGGGCGTTATCAGGACGTGCTGCGCAAACTGTTGGCCAAGGACCCGAATGAGCGCTTCCCGGATGCGGCGGCGTTGCTGCTGGCGCTGGATCAACTGCCGACCGAGTCGCCGGACGCCACGCAGGTGCGGCCGTTGCCGATTCCGCTGAGTTTCGATCTGGCCGGCATCACTCCGCAATCCATCGAGATCCCGACCGACAAGCCGCAACCGGCGCGCCAGCCGGTGGTGCCGCCAACCCCACGGCACACGGTGTCCGAGCAGCGCCGTGGGCCGGTGTTGGCGTTGGCTGCCGTGGCGGTGGCGGTTGCCTTGGCCATAGGTGGCGCGGGTTACTGGTGGTTGAGCGGCAGTGATCAGCCCGCCAAGCCACCGGCTGCGGCAGTGCCCAAGGTGACACCACCGGTGGCGGTCGCCGAAGTGGACGGCGGTCAACGGCCCTTGCTGATGGCGGGCAAGAAAACCCTGTTCCAGCGCGTGCTCAGCAAACCCGGCGCGAAACTCGCCAGCGCTGCCGGCAGCGCGCCAGGCAAAGCCCTGCCGGCGTTTTCCGTGCTCTATGTGTATCAGCGCAAGGACGTCGACGGCAGCCCATGGCTGCGCGTCGGCGCCGCCACCGATGGGCGCAGCGACGGTTGGTTGCCGGCCGCCCAGGTCAGCGACTGGAAGCAAAGCCTGGTGCTCAAGTTCACCGAACGCTCCGGCCGGGCGCCGGTGATGTTCCTGCGCCAATCCGGCGAAGTGGAAAAGCTGCTGGCCGACCCCGCCGCTGCCAAAGGCGTGCTGGCCAAGGCGCAGAACAACCGCGACGACAACGGCCAGGTGCTGGCCCTGGAGCCGGCCGCCAGCGCGGTGCCGCAGAACCAGTTCTACCTGCTGCCGATCTTCGATTCCAAAGAGAGCTTCGACGACAACGGCCAGCCGGTGCAGTTGCTCAACGTCGCGTCCATCGACCCTGGCAGCAGCGCGGTCGCCAAGCCCGCGACCGCGCTGATCAACGCCAATGCCGATGCCTTCCGCACGGCGGTGGTGCTGGTGGTCGACACCACCGTGTCGATGCAGCCGTATATCGACCAGGTCCGCGATGTGGTCCACGAGCTGCAAACCCGCATCGCCGAACGCGGCGAGTTGGACAGCGTCAGCTTCGGCCTGGTGGGTTTTCGCAACAGCATCAAGAAAACCCCGGGCCTGGAATACGTGGCCAAGACCCTGATCACCCTCGACCAGGGCCGCGACCCGCAGCGCTTCCTCGACCTGGCGCGCGGGGTCAAGGCGTCGACCGTGTCCAGTCACTCCTTCAACGAGGACGCGTTTGCCGGGGTGATGCAGGCTGTCGAAGGCATGGACTGGTCCGGCTACGGCGGCCGTATCATCCTGCTGGTCACCGACGCCGGCGCGCTGCGCAAGAACGACCCGTTCGCCGCCACCCAGATGAACGAAGCCGAAGTGCGCCAGGCGGCGCTGGGCAAGCAGATCAAGATCTACGCCCTGCACCTGCGCACCGACGCCGGCAAGAAAACCCACGCCGGCGCCGAAAGCCAGTACCGCATCCTCACCGCCGACGCCAACCCGCAGATCGGCGACCTGTATACGCCGGTGCCGGGTGGTGATGTGCGCAAGCTGGGCGAGCGCGTCGATGAGATCGGCACGGTGTTCGCCAACCTGGTGCATCAGGTACGCAATGACACGCCACAGCCGCTGCCCTTGTTGAGCACCGCGCCAAGCCTGGCGGATAAATCCGCCGCCATCGGCTACGCCATGCACATGGACTTCCTCGGGCGCAAAGCTGCGAGCCAGGCGCCGCAACTGGTCAGCGCCTGGACCGCCGACCGCGACCTGACCAACCCGGCGCTGCCGGCGTTCCAGGTGTGCGTGATGTTGACCAAATTGCAGCTCAACGACCTGCAGCAGTCGCTGAAACTGATCGTCGACGCCGCCCGCAAAACCCAGACCTCGCCCAAAGACTTCTTCCAGGAAATCGCCAGCGCCTCGGCCTATATGAGCCGCGACCCGCAGGCCCTGCGCAAGGGCGGCAACCTGGCCGATGGCGGCATTCTCGGCGAATACCTGGAAGGCCTGCCGTACCGCAGCAAGTCGCTGAACATGACCCAGGACCTGTGGCTGTCGTTGAGCGTGGCCGAGCAGGAAGACTTTATCGACGAGCTGGATTCGAAGATCCGCCTCTATGAAACCTTCCACAATGACCTGGCCAACTGGGTCCGTTTCGGCGCTGCCGAGCCGGGCGATGCGTTGTACCGCGTCCCTTTGTCGACGCTGCCGTAATGCTGAACCTGAACGCGGTACACAAGAGCCGGGGCGTCGGTGCCCAGCGCTATAGCCTGGTGATTCCGGCGTTGCACCTGCGCGCGGGGGAGCAAGTGGCGATTGTCGGGCCGAGCGGGTGCGGCAAAAGCACCTTGCTCGACCTGCTGGCCCTGGTGCTCGCGCCGGATCAGGTGGACCGCTTCGAATTCAATCAGACCGATATCGGCGGGTTGTGGCGCGCTGATCGGCAGACCGCCCTGGCCGAGCTGCGCAGCCGGCACCTCGGTTATGTCCTGCAAACCGGCGGCTTGCTGGGCTTTCTCGATGTGCGCAGCAATATCGCCTTGTCCCGGCAACTGCTGGGGTTGAAGGACGATGGCAGCGTGGCGCGCCTGGCCGAGCAATTGGAAATCAGCGATCAACTGGCCAAGAAGCCGGCGGCGCTGTCGGTCGGCCAACGTCAGCGCGTGAGCTGCGCCCGCGCCCTGGCCCATGCGCCGCAATTGGTCTTGGCCGATGAGCCGACCGCGTCCCTCGACCCGCTTAACGCCGAACGGGTGATGCAGGCGCTGTTGGCCCGCGCTCGCGAACACCGCGCCGCTTGCGTGATCGCCACCCATGACGAACCCCTGGCTCGCGCCAGCGGCTTGCAGGTGCGCCGTATCGCTTGCCGTCGCGACACTGATGGCGGCATCACCGCCACCCTCGGGGAGGTGTGCTGATGCGCCTCGGCCTGGTGGCTTCCCTGGCTTGGCAGGATTACCGCAACGATGCGTGGCTGTCGGCCTGCGCGGTGCTGGCGCTGGTCGCCGTCGTCGCGCCGTTGCTGGTGTTGTTCGGCCTGAAGTTCGGGCTGGTCAGCAGTCTGACCGAGCGCCTGGAGAACGACCCGGCCACCCGTGAAATTATTCCGTTGGGCGGTGGTCGATTCAACCGCGCCTTTGTCGAGCAGTTGGGCCAGCGCGACGACGTGGCGTTCGCCATCCCGCGCACGCGGCAGATCGCGGCGACCGCGCAGGTGGGCACATTGACCCTGGAAATGCTGCCGACTGCGCCGGGCGATCCACTGCTCGACGGTTTGCCGATGCCCCAGGGCCTGGCGCAGATCGTGCTGAGCCACACCGCCGCCGAGAAGCTCGCGGCGCGGCCCGGGGATTGGCTGGAGACCGGCTTTGCGCGCCAGGTCGCGGGGCGCGTCGAAACCCGGCGCACGCGTTTGCAGGTGCTCGCGGTACTGCCGCTGGAAGCCTTCGCCCGTGACGGCCTGTTTGCTGAATTGAGCCTGCTGGAAGCGGTGGAAGACTACCGCGACGGCCGTGCCGTGCCAGCGCTGGGTTGGGACGGCGACGCGGTCGGCGCGGGCGAGCAGCGGGTGTATCCGGCGTTTCGCCTGTATGCGCGCAACCTCACCGATGTGGAGCCGCTGCGGGTGTTTTTCGCCGGGCAGAATCTGTTGGTGGCGACCCAGGCATTGAGCATCGCCCAGGTGCAGTCGTTGAGCCGCAACCTGTCGATCGTGTTCTGGATCATCGCCGGGTTGGCCTTGGCGGGGGCGTTCGCGGCGATCTTCGCCGGGGCGCTGGCCGCCGTGGCGCGCAAGCGCAGGGAGTTGTCGGTGTTGCGCCTGTTGGGCTTTTCCACCGCCGCGCTGTTGCTGTTTGTGGTGCTGCAGGCGCTCTACAGCGCCGGCTTGGCCGCCGTGTTCAGTGCGGGTCTGTATGGCCTGGCCGAGGCGGGCTTGAATCAATTATTCGTGCAGGTGCCGGGCGAACACGCCAGCCACCTGCTGGCGCGTCATTACGGCCTGGCCCTGGTGGCTGTGCTCGGCGTCAGCGCCGTGGCGGCAGCGTGTGGCGGTTGGCGCGTGGCGCGTATCCAGGCTTCTGAAGGAATCCGAGATGTATAAGTTACTGGGCGCCGCCTTGGCGCTGAGCCTGGCCTCGCTGGCGTGGGCCGATGAGGCAAGCGATAAGCTCGACAACCCCAAGCCGTTGCCGGACGACGTCAGCCTGCCGCTGCCGTGCGAAGGCAACATGGTGTTCCGCTACGTCTATGTGCTGGCCCAAGGCACGTTGGACGACCGCGAGATCAGCCTCGGCTACCCCTTTGCCGAAGGCGAGGCGGGCTATCAGCAGTCGTTCATTTCCGGTTATCGCCGCGACTTCATCAACGGCCAGTTCAGCCTCAAGGACCTGCCGAAAGACTGGAACAACGTCATCACGCCCTTGATGCCGAAGACCGACGCCAAGACCCCGCTCAAGCCGATGCTCTACTTCATCGGCAAGTACGAAGTGACCGCGCGCCAATACGCCCTGGTGATGTCCCAGGCGCAATCGCTGGCCAGTGGCGAACCGGCGCCCGCGTGCGATGCGCCCAGCGGCATGGCCGGGCGTTTGCCCAAGGTCAAGCTGTCGCGCTTTGAAGCCGAACGCTTCTCGGCGGTGTACAGCGCCTGGCTGATGAAATACCACCGCGAGTTGCTGCCGGTGAGCGGGCGTGGTGCTTCGGCGGACGACGGCGGCCTGGGTTTTGTGCGCCTGCCCACCGAAGTGGAATGGGAGTTCGCCGCACGCGGGGCCCAGGCCGTGAGCCGCCAGGACTTGGAAGGGCGCCTGTTCCCGCGGCGCATCGAAGGCAGCGAAAGCGACGGCCCGCTGGCCGATTGGGCGGTGTTCAACCAAGTCGCCGGCGGCACCGGCCAGGCCGCGCGGCTGCTGCCCATCGGCACCAAATTACCCAACCCGATCGGCCTGTTCGATGTGATCGGCAACGCGGCGGAAATGGTTCAGGAATCCTTCCAACTGGTACACGCCGGGCGTCGCCAGGGCGCCTATGGCGGCTTTGTGGTCAAGGGCGGCAATTACCTGGAGGGCGAGGGCACGCTGTTCACCGGCATGCGCCGCGAGTACCCGTTGTTCGCCGCCGACGGCACCGAGCAAAGCAACGAGACCACCGGTTTTCGCGTGGCGATCGGTGCGCTGTCGGCACCGCGTTCGCGCTACAAGGAGCTGTTCGCGCAGTGGCAGAAAGAAGGCCGCCTGGCCTCGCTGACCGATGCCATCGATGACGCCCAGGACCCGACCAAGCGCCTGGACAGCATCATCGCCGCCAGCGTCGACCCACGCCTGCAAGCCGAGCTGGGGCTGGTCAACGAAGAGCTCAAGCGCAACGTCTCGCTGATCGCCCAGCAACGCGAAGAAGCGGCGGGCAACCTGATTCAGTCGGCGGCGTTGGTGGCCGAGACCATCAATAACTACAACATCCGCCTGACCAATCTGCAGAAGAGCCGCCAGCAGGCCGTGGACGCCAAGGACGAGGCCAGCGCGCAGCTGTTTGCCGCAGCCATCGCCAACGGGCGCAGTGCCCTCGACGGCGCAGTGGCGATCTATATCGACAACCTGGCCACCGGCACGCGTTACACCGATGCGGTGATCCAGGCGCAGTTTCAACGGATCAAGGAAGAGTTGGATCGCAAGCCAGTGCTCGGCAAAAGCCTGGTGACGCGCGCGACACTGTTCGTTCGCCATGTCGGCAACTACCGCAAGCAACAGCGGGCCGACCCGGCAACGATCTTGAAGGAATTGCTCGCAGCCAGTGGTCAGCGGTCTTGATCGCTGGCTATAGAGCGAGCTTGGAAGGGACTCAGGCGGCGGTGGGCCGTGCTGGGCAAGTCAAACTTAAAAGAGAACACACCTATGCTTTTTTCCCGTAAGGCGGTTTCCAAGCGTCACTTGCTGCTGATCGCAGCCGGTTTCAGCACCGTGTTGACTGGTTGCGCCACGTCGCCGACGTCCAAAGTCGCGTCGAGCACCAAGGTCGAGTATTACCCGAACTGCTACGAGCCGGTGCAGCACCTGCGCGCGACCGATTCGGACATGACCAAGTCGGTCGTCACCGGTGCGGCCATTGGCGCTGCCGGCGGTGCATTGCTCGGCGCCCTGACCGGCGACTCCGAGAAGCGCGGCCGTAACGCCGCAATCGGTGCCGCGGGCGGCGCCCTGGCTGGCGGCGCGGCGGGTTACTACACCGAGCGTCAGAAGCAGATCGCCGATGACAACCAGCGTATTGGCTCCTACGCAGCCGACGTCAATAAAAGCGCCTCCGACATCGACCGCAGCACCGCCTACGCCAAGGCCTCCCAGCAGTGCTACCAGAGCGCGTTCACCAAGCTGGTGGCCGACCGTAAGGCCAAGACCGTCAACGACACCGAAGGCCGCAAGCGCCTGGCGGAAATCGTCTCCGGCCTGAAGGAATCCAATGACCTGATCGTCGCGGTCAACGGCAAGGCCAGCGAAGACCTGAACAACTACACCCAGGCTTACGAGAAAGACCTGCAACAGGTGGGCGTGCAGCGCAACGACGTGGTCACCGTGGCGACAGCGGATGCCACTCCGGCGGTCGTACCGGCCAAGAAAGGTAAGTCGACCAGCAAAGTCGTGACCAAGCGTCCGCCGCTGCCTGTGGTGCCGAAAGAAGCGGTCGCCACCGAAAGAACCTTCCAGACTGCCCAGACCAAGCAAGATGAGAGCAAGAAGGTCGCCAGCGCCGGTAAAGCACAGATCGAAGGCACTTGCCGCGATCCGAACCTGGCCGACTGGGCGCCGGTACCGTGCCCTAACGTATAAGCAAGTTGTTGCTATAAGCGGTAAACGCCAACCGATCTCCGGCTAAAGCGCGAGATCGGTGGCGTTCTTTCGGCAATTCGTTACACTGCTGCGGCCACTCAATAATTACACCGAGGCCGTGTGCATGAAATTTCGTCTTCTCCTCTGGGTACTGGGCCTGATGATGGGCAAAGCCAGCCGCACCAACCCTGCGTTCCAGCAGCAGTTGGGTGACAAAGACCTGGCGTTCCAGTTGCAGACTCTCGACGGCAAGGTTGCCCGTCACTTCATCGTCAAAGACCAGCGCATCACCAGCCGCTCGGGTGTCCACCCTGCGCCGGCTTTCGCCATTGCCTTTAAAGACGCCGCCTATGGCTTCGCCACGATGCAGGCGAAGAACAAGCAACTGGCGTTCATGACGGGGATTCAGGACAAGTCGATCCAGATCAAGGGCAACCCGGCGCTGGTGATCTGGTTCCAGGGCTTGACCAAGTATTTGAAGCCGAAGAAAAAGCAGTAGACCGAGGTGGATTCATCGGGGGCAAGCCCCCTCCCACACTTGACCGTGTTCGCAGATCAAAATGTGGGAGGGGGCTTGCCCCCGATAACGATCTAACAAGCTACCGATTCAGCCCTGGCTGAACTGCGAGGCCAATTCGCGCAACAGCACCTCGGCATCCAGCACCTTGGCCACGACTTCTTCAGCCTTGTCACGGCTCAAGCCCAGGCGTTCAAGCAGCTCGTCGGGGATGGTTTCGTGCGGCCCGGAGCCGATGCCCCGGCTGCGCAGCAGGCGCACGGCCAGGCACACCAGGTTGGGGTACTCGGCGTATTGGCCGTCGTAGGTTGGGTGACAAAGACCTGGCGTTCATGACGGGGATTCAGGACAAGTCGATCCAGATCAGGGGCAACCCGGCGCTGGTGATCTGGTTCCAGGGCTTGACCAAGTATTTGAAGCCGAAGAAAAAGCAGTAGACCGAGGTGGATTCATCGGGGGCAAGCCCCCT
>NZ_JBWKXO010000014.1:51853-155100 GCF_059423025.1 Pseudomonas sp. GW704-F2
GCTCAAGCCCAAACGTTCAAGCAGCTCGTCGGGGATGGTTTCGTGCGGCCCGGAGCCGATGCCCCGGCTGCGCAGCAGACGCACGGCCAGGCACACCAGGTTGGGGTACTCGGCGTATTGGCCGTCGTAGGACGGGTCGTGCTGGAAGCGCAGGGCGGTGGACAGTTCGTCCGGCATGTCCCAGTAGCGCATCAGCCAGGCGCCGATCTGTTCGCGGCTGATACCCAGCAAATGCTGCTCCACATAGCTGTGGCACAGGTGCGGGTTGACCTCCAGGTGTCGGCAGATCAGCGAGAAGTGCGGCGGAAACACGTGGGCCAGCAGCAGGTAACCGAAGTTGTGCAGCAGACCGGCCAGGTAGGTCAGGCCGGCTTCCGGGCGTTGCGCGCGCGGCATGGCGCGGGTCAGGCCTTCGATGACGGCGGCGGTGTAGATCGACTGGTGCCAGTACGGCGTGGCCTGGTGCGGGTGGTCCTTGGGCAGGCTCAGGGTTTTGCCCAGGGCCAGGCCCAGTGCCAGGTTGATCACCAGGTCGAAGCCCAGCACCCGCACGATGGCGTCTTCCACCGAGCGGATCTTGCCCGGCGAGGCGTAATAGGGCGAGGCGGCCCAGCTGACCACCTGGGCGGCCAGCGCCGGGTCGGTTTCGACCACGCCGGTGATGTCGTCGATGGTGGCGTTGGGGTCGACGCGCAGTTTGATGATTTTCTGCGCAGTGTCGGCCAGCGGCGGAATCTCGATGGTCGCTTCCAGGCGTTGCTGGATGCGCCGGGCCGTGAACGCCTGCATGGCCTGGGTGATTTCCTCGCGGTCATCATGGGGCCGGTCGAGGTTGGGCCGGATGTTGCTCAGCGGCTCGCCGAATTGAGCGGCGCTGGCCTTGGTCAGCATGGTCTTGAAGTCGGCGCTGGCGATCTCCAGCAGCAAACCGGCTTCGCCCGAGTGAACCAGCAGGCTCGACTCATCGAGCAGGCTGCCTTCATACAGGCAAGGTGAGCTGGTCAGCGCCGGCAGGCCGGGCAGCAGGCTGAGGTCATGCTTGCCCAGCATGCGTTCGATACGTTCCGGCGACACCGATGTCAGGCGGCGGCCGGTGAGTTCGGTCAGGCGGTTGAGGTCGAGCAACTGGTTCTGCGGGAACAGCACCATGAGCGCGCCCACCGCATCTTCCAGCAGCACCGCCTGGATCTTTCGCGCAGGGTTCAGGCCCGGATGTTCGGCGACTTCCGTATAGCTGATGGAGAGTTTCGCGAGCAGCGCCCGAATAACCGGCGGGGCGGTCAGTGGTGCGGCGGCGTGGGCAACTTCTGACATGGCCTGATCCAAATTCGTACAGTCTTTGGAGTATAACCAGCTTGATACAAATGTTGGTCGGATAAGTGAAACAGGCGTCACACTTGGCCGTATTGCTGCCCATGCCTGAGCCAGCGATCCAGCAGCGGGCTGACGTGATCCGGCCAACGCTCGAGCAGGGCCTGGGCCGCATCGCGCACTGCCGGCAGCAGGTCGGCGTCGCGCATCAGGTCGGCGACCTTGAATTGCAGCAGGCCGGTCTGGCGGGTGCCGAGCATCTCGCCGGGGCCGCGCAGTTCGAGGTCTTTTTCGGCGATGACAAAACCGTCGTTGGTTTCACGCATGATGCCCAGGCGTTGACGGCCGATCTGCGACAGCGGCGGATGATACAGCAGCACGCAGTGGCTGGCCGCGCTGCCCCGGCCGACGCGGCCACGTAGCTGGTGCAGTTGCGCCAGGCCCAGGCGCTCGGGGTTTTCGATGATCATCAGGCTGGCGTTGGGCACGTCCACCCCGACCTCGATCACCGTGGTGGCCACCAGCAGTTGCAGGTCGCCGGCCTTGAATTGCGCCATCACCGCGGCTTTTTCCGCCGGTTTCATGCGCCCGTGGATCAGCCCGACCTTGAGTTCGCCCAAGGCGCTGGTGAGGTCTTCGTAAGTAGTTTCGGCGGCCTGGCAGGTCAGCTCTTCGGACTCTTCAATCAGCGTGCATACCCAATACGCCTGGCGGCCTTCGGCGCAGGCGCCGCGCACGCGCTCGATGACTTCCACGCGCCGGGAGTCGGTGACCAGCACAGTATTGACCGGGGTGCGGCCGGGCGGCAGTTCGTCGAGGATCGAGGTGTCGAGGTCGGCGTAGGCGCTCATGGCCAGGGTGCGCGGGATCGGCGTGGCGGTCATGATCAATTGGTGCGGGCTCATGCGCCCGCCCGCGCCTTTCTGGCGTAGGGCCAGGCGCTGTTGCACGCCGAAGCGATGCTGTTCGTCGATGATCACCAGCGCAAGGTTCTTGAACTGCACTTCGTCCTGGAACAGCGCATGGGTGCCCACCACCATCGGTGCGCCGCTGGCGATCTGCTCCAGCGCGGTTGTGCGGTTTTTGCCTTTGAGTTTGCCCGCCAGCCACGCCACTTCCAGGCCCAGCGGTTCGAGCCAGCGCTTGAAGGTGATGAAGTGCTGCTCGGCGAGAATCTCAGTGGGCGCCATCAGCGCCACCTGGTAACCGGCTTCGAGTGCCTGCAGGGCGGCGAGGGCGGCGACCACGGTCTTGCCCGCGCCGACGTCGCCCTGGATCAGGCGCAGCATGGGTTCGGGCTGGCTGAGGTCGTAGGCGATTTCATTGCCCACGCGCTGTTGGGCACCGGTCGGCGCAAAGCCGAGGTTCGCCAGGTACTGCGCGGGCAGGCGCGTGGCCTTGGGCATCGCCGGGGCGCGCAGGGAGCGCATGCTCTCGCGCAGGCGTTGCTGGGACAGTTGGTGGGTCAGCAGTTCTTCGAACGCCAGGCGGTGCTGCGCCCAGTGATGACCGAGGGCCAGTTCGTCCACGTCCGCGTCGGCCGGTGGGTGATGCAGGTAGCGGATCGCATCGTCCAGCGGCGCCAGTTGATAGTCGCGGGCCAGCTCCACGGGCAGCCAATCGGGCAGGCTTTTCGGGCCGAGCATCGTCAGGGTCTGCTGGCACAGTTGGCGCAGGCGTTGTTGGGTGAGGCCTTCGGTCAGCGGGTAGATCGGCGTCAGGGTGGTGTCGACCGGCGGCGGCTCGTCGCCCGTAATGGCGCGGTATTCCGGATGGTAGATCTCCAGGCCCGAGGCGCCGGGGCGTGCTTCGCCGTAACAGCGCACGCGGGTGCCGCGCTTGAGGCCTTCCTTCTGCGCGTTGCTGAAATGGTAGAAGCGCAGGCTCAGGCCGCCGGTGCCATCCTGCAGGCGCACCACCAGGCTGCGGCGCTTGCCCATCACCACGTCGGCGCCGCTGACGGTGCCTTCGATCACTGCGTCCTGCCCAGGGCGCAAATGACCGATGGGCACCACGCGGGTGCGGTCCTGATAGCGCAGAGGCAGGTGGAACAGCACGTCCTGAAGGTTCTCCAGGCCGACCTTGGCCAACTTCTCGGCCATGGCTTCGCCGACACCCTTGAGTGCCGTCACCGACACCTGCGACAGCTCAGTCATACAGTGGCTCAGCTCGCAGCAGGCGGTTTGGCCACCGAACACAGGCGGATCGAGTCGGCCAGGATCTCAATGGCTTTGGGCCGCGGGAAGCTGGCGCGCCAGGCGATCGCCACGGTGCGGAACGGCACCGGCGGCGTGAGCGGGCGCACGGCGATCACGCCCGGGGCGTAGTGATGGCTGTCCACCGCCGACAGCGGCAGGATCGAAATGCCCAGGCCGGAGGCGACCATGTGGCGAATGGTTTCCAGGGAGCTGGATTCCACGGTGGTGTGTTTGGCGCCGTCGTGGCCCTTGGTCAGGGTCGGGCAGGCTTCCAGCACCTGGTCGCGGAAGCAGTGGCCTTCACCGAGCAGCAGCAGGCTCTTGTCGTTGAGCAGGCTGGCGTCGATGCTGTCTTTCTGCGTCCACGGGTGCGAGGCCGGCATCAGCACGTAGAACGGCTCGTCGTAGAGCGGCAGGGTCAGCACGTCAGCCTCGTTGAACGGCAGGGCGATGATGATTGCGTCCAACTCGCCGTTGCGCAGTTTGTCGCGCAGCACGTGGGTGAAGTTTTCTTCGATATACAGCGGCATCTGCGGCGCGACGCGGTGCAGTTGCGGAATCAGGTGCGGGAACAGGTACGGGCCGACGGTGTAGATGGCGCCGACTTTCAGCGGCGCGGTCAGCTGGTTTTTGCCGGCCTGGGCCAGTTCGCGAATGCTTTGGGCTTGCTCCAGGACCTTTTGGGCCTGGGCAACGATGCCTTCACCAACCGGGGTCAGGCGCACGGCGCTTTTGCTGCGCTCGAAAATCAGCACACCGAGTTCGTCTTCAAGCTTTTTCACGCCCACCGACAGCGTCGGCTGGCTGACGTGGCAACGCTCGGCCGCGTGGCCGAAGTGTTGTTCTTGGGCGAGGGTCACGATGTAGCGTAATTCTGTAAGAGTCATAGCGGGCGTCCATGAGGTTGCGAGCCAAGCATACCGGCTGCAATCGATAGACACACGTTATCAGAACTTTGATAAGGATTGAGCGGGGAATGTGCGAGATTTTGCTGAAGCGATAAAACCCGATGTGGGAAGGGCTTGCTCCCGATGGCGATGGGTCAGTCGAGGACGTGTCGACTGATGTACCGTCATCGGGAGCAAGCCCCCTCTCACATAGCCCGGCGCGTGCCTTTAGCGGCGACGCTTCTCGATGTTGTAAACGAACGGCGCGACGATCTCGATGCTGCCGCTTTTCACCATGTCGGCCGGTGGCTTGGGCAATGGCTGGGCGCGACGGATCATGTCCAGGGTGGCGCGGTCCAGGTCGGCGTTGCCGGAGCGGCCCACCAACTCGTAGGACAGCACATTGCCTTCGGCATCGACCACGAAGCGCAAGCGATTCATGCCTTCCTTGCCACTGTTCTGCGCGCTTTGCGGGTACTTTTTGTACTTCTGCAAGTGCGCCAGCAGGGCGCCTTCCCAGGAGGCTTTGGCGGCGACCTGTTGCGGCGACGGGCCCGGTGCGGGCTGGGCCGATTTCTCCGCCGGTGTATTGGTCGGCGGCGTGTCGCTTGGTGGCGTCTCGGAAGGTTTCTCCTTGGGCGGCTCGGGCTTTTTCTCCTCCGGTTTGGGCGGCTGGGGTTTCGGCTTGGGCTTGACCGGCTTGGGCACCTGGATCGTCGGCTTGGGCGCTTCGGCCAGTTTCGGCAGCGGCAGCTCTTCCACCGGGGCGGGCGGCTGCGGCGGCGTGACCACCTTGGGCGGTGCCGGCGGCGGCGGTGCGGGCATCGGCGCCAGGTCGATGACCATGGCCGCCGGTGGCAGCTGGACCGTGCGCGGCGCCGACCAGTGGAGCGCGATGGCAATCGCGATGGCATGCACGCCCAGCACGACGGCGAGGCTGGTGCCATAACGCGTCAGTTTGTGGCGCGTCGTGATCATTTTTTGGCTGCCGTCTCAAGTCCGACCAGGCCGACCTTGAGGTAGCCGGCTGCCCGCAGGGCATCCATCACGCTCATCAGGTCGCCGTAGTCCACGCCTTTGTCGGCCTGGAAGAAGATCGTCGTGTCTTTCTTGCCTTGGGTCTTGGCGTCGAGCGCCGGCCCCAGGGTTTCGGCTTTGACTTCTTCTTCGCCCAGGAACAGGCGCTGGTCCGCCTTGACGCTGAGGAAAATCGGTTTCTCCGGCCGCGGCGCGGGTTTGGCGCTGGAGGCGGGCAGGTCGACCTTGATATCCACGGTGGCCAAGGGGGCCGCCACCATGAAGATGATCAGCAGCACCAGCATTACGTCGATAAACGGCGTGACGTTGATTTCGTGGTTCTCGACGAGTTCGTCGTCGCCTTGATTCAAATGCAGGCCCATGGCCGATTACCCCACTTTCACCATGTGCGGTTGCGAGCTGCGCTCGGAAGGCAGGTGATCGAGGTCGCGGCTGACCAGCAGCAGGACTTCTGCCGACGCGTCCGATACCTGAGCCTTGTAGCCGGCAATCGAACGGGCGAAGACGTTGTAGATCACCACCGCGGGAATCGCGGCAACCAGGCCCAGGGCGGTCGCCAGCAAGGCTTCGGCGATGCCGGGAGCGACGACGGCGAGGTTGGTGGTCTGGGTTTTGGCGATGCCGATGAAGCTGTTCATGATGCCCCACACGGTACCGAACAGACCGACGAACGGCGCGGTGGAACCGATGGTCGCCAGCACGCCAGTGCCGTTGCTCATGTTACGACCGCAGGCTGCCACCAGGCGCTCGAGACGGAACGCCACGCGCTCCTTGATGCCTTCTTTTTCGCGGGTGTTGGCCGACAGGCGCATTTCTTCCAGCGCGTCGTGTACCAGCGTATTGGCCAGGGTGCCCTTCTTGGTCGCCGTTTCGCTGGCTTCCTTGAGGGTGGTGGCCTTTTTCAGGTGGACGATCTCGCTGCGCAGGCGGCGCTTGGCGCCCAGCAGTTCGAAGCCTTTGGCGATCCAGATGGTCCAGGTGATGATCGAGGCGATGGCCAGGCCGATCATCACGGCTTTCACTACCACGTCAGCGTTTTGGTACATGCCCCATGGCGACAGGTCGTGGGCCATGCCAAGGGTGTTGTTTTCTTCCAGCACCACGCCGGGCTCGTCGGCGGTGGCCGGCACTGCAGCCTGGGCTGGGTCTGTGGCGGCCGGCACCGCAGGGGCGGCGGTGGCATTCTGTTCGGCAGCAGCAGGAGCCGCCGGCGCGGTGGCATCAGCGAATGCGGCGGTCGGTGCCAGCAGTACGCTGAACAGCAGCGCCGCAATCGCACGCCAGGCGCGGGATGGACTGTGAAGTTTGGTTGGCGAAGCGGGGTGTGTATTACGTGTCATGCTGGCCGGACCTGAGAGAAAAAAATGAGTGATCGTCCTTCCAGACCCTGCGAGGTCGAGGACAAATGGGTCGTTATTATTGCAAGTAATTCTTGTTAACAGAAGTAATACAGTAACTTTATTTGTCCTTTTTCTGGCCGCTGGTCTCCTGCGACGGCTAATCTAGACCTTTCAGTACGGAGTTTTGTGATGTCTGCGCCTTCTGTTGTGATTGCCGGTTGTGGCGATGTGGGGAGTCGGCTGGCCAGCCAATTGCTCGCCTCGGAATGGGAGGTTCATGGCCTGCGGCGTGATATTTCGCGCCTGCCCGATGGCGTGATCGGCATTGCCGGTGACCTGTTCAATAAGGATTGCCCTGACACCTGGCCGATCGGCGGGGTGGATTACCTGGTGTATTGCGCGGCGGCGACGGATCACGACGAAGCCGGTTATCGCGCCGCTTATGTGCAAGGGTTGCAGCATGTGTTGGAGTGGTTGAAGGATTACGGCCAGGAGCCCAAGCATCTGCTGTTTGTGTCCAGCAGCAGTGTGTATGGGCAGCAGCAGGGCGAATGGGTCGACGAAACGTCCGAGACCCAGGCAAAAGGCTATTCCGGGCAGGTGATGCTGGAAGCCGAGCAAGTCGCGCTGAACAGCGGCATTGCGGCGAGCATCGTGCGCTTGACCGGGATTTACGGGCCGGGCCGCGAGTGGCTGCTGACGCAGGTGCGCCAGGGTTATCGCGTGGCGATCGATCCGCCTTTATATGGCAACCGGATCCACGCCGATGATGCGGCTGGCCTGCTGGCGTTTTTGTTGCGGCATGTGGAGCAGGGCGGTTCGCTGGATCGGATCTATATCGGTGTCGATGACGCACCGGCGCCGTTGGCCGAGGTGGTGGCCTGGTTGCGTGAGTACCTGGGTGTGACGCAATGGTCCGATGACGCCAGTGTGCGCCGCGCCGGGAGCAAACAATGCAGCAACGCCCGGGCCAAGGCGTTGGGCTGGGTGCCGACGTATCCGAGTTATCGCGAAGGCTACGCGGCCATCCTGAAGGGCTGAGCCGCGGTCAGAAAAGGTGGGAGGGGGTTTGCTTTGTCAGCCACGGTTGTAGTGGCTGATGCACCGCGATCGGGAGCAAGTCGAATCGTCGCATCGCCCCTCCCGCATTCAGGTCTGTGGGATGACGGTTATTGTTTTTCAAGCAGCCACTGGCGTGGCCCCGGTGTAAACGAGGGCACTTCGTCGGCCTGCGAGGTATTGATCGCCTGGAAGATTTCCAGCTGCTTGCCCTTGCGGGCAAAGATCCACGCATTGCCCACGCCGTTGCGTTGCAACCACATGCTGTCGTAGCCGCCGCTCATGGAGGCGCAATCACCCGCCAGGCATAACGAATATCGATCGGCGCCCGGCAAGCCGGCCACTTGGCCGTTGGCCTGGAACTGCACGGTGGCACCTTCGCCATTGCCGTTGGCGATTTTCCAGTCGCCGCCCATATAAGCGGCGTACAGCGCGCGCTCGAAGTTGGCGCCCAATGGCGCGCCTTCCGGTGCAGGTTCCTTGGCGCGGGCAAACAGCTGTTCGGGCTCGTTGTCGTTGGCCACTTGCAGCAGTTGCCGACCTTTGCGCTTGAGATCGGTGGCGGCGCTGCCGTAGAAGTCGACGCTCCAGGCACCGGGCTTCTCACCGAGCAACTTGCCTTCCGCTACTTCAAAACCGTTGTAGTAGCGGGCCTGCAGGGCCTTGGTGTTGACGTCCCACTCGAGGTTCGGGCCAAAGCTCTGCAGTGCTTCACGCAAAGGGCCGCCCTTGGCTGCCGCGTCGATGGCAACCTGGTTGATCCAGGTGCCGCTCACATCCAGGTCGGCGGGGTTGCTGGCACAGCCGCCGAGCAACAGGGCGAGCAACGAAGAGGCTACAAGCGCTTTGCGCATCATGAAATCCTTTTAAAACGAAGTCGGCGCAGCCTATGGAGGCTGCGCCGGGTGTTTTACTCGATGACCAGAATCGCGTCCATCTCAACCTGTGCGCCCTTTGGCAGGGCAGCAACGCCGATAGCGGCGCGGGCTGGGTAAGGCTGTTCGAAGTACTTGCCCATGATCTCGTTGACCTTGGCGAAGTGGCTCAGGTCGGTGAGGAAGATGTTCAGCTTGACGATGTCCTTGAACGAACCACCGGCAGCTTCGGCGACCGACTTGAGGTTTTCGAAGACCTGTACGGTTTGTGCTTCGAAGCCTTCAACCAGTTCCATGGTCTTTGGGTCCAGTGGGATCTGGCCGGACATGTAGACGGTGTTGCCCGCCTTGATCGCCTGGGAGTAGGTGCCGATGGCGGCTGGGGCTTTGTCGCTGGTGATAACAGTCTTGGTCATGAATGACTCCTTGTAAGAGGTGGGCTATGCACGCATGCGGGTGATGCGGATCACACCGGTCAAGGCGCGCAGTTTCTTGATCACGCGGGCCAGGTGTACGCGGTCGTGTACGCTGACCACCAGTTGGACCACGCTGATGCGACCATCGCGCTCGTCCATGCTGATTTTCTCGATATTGCCGTCGGCCGCGTTAACGCTGCTGGCCAGCAGGGCGATCAGGCCGCGCTGGTGCTCCAGCTCGACCCGCAGCTCGACGTTGAATTCGCCGGTGACATCCTTGGCCCACGAGAGCTGGATGCATTTTTCCGGGTTGTGGCGGATTTCGCTGATATTGCGGCAGTTGTCCAGGTGGACCACCATGCCTTTGCCCGCCGACAGGTGCCCGACAATCGGGTCGCCCGGGATCGGCGTGCAGCACTTGGCGTAGCTGAGCACCAGGCCCTCGGTGCCGCGAATCGCCAGCGGACCTTCCGGGCTTGGCAATTGCTCGCCTTCGCCGAGCAGGCGACGGGCGACCACATAGGCCATGCGGTTGCCCAGGCCGATGTCTTCCAGCAGGTCTTCGATGGTTTCCTGGCGATACTCGCTGAGCATCGCTTGCACGCGCTCGCCGGGGATTTTCTCGAGGGCGCTGTCGAAGCCGTTGAGCACCTTGTTCAGCAAGCGTTCGCCCAGGCTGATGGACTCGGAGCGGCGCTGCAGTTTCAGGGCGTGGCGAATATGGGTACGCGCCTTGCCGGTGACCACGAAGTTGAGCCACGCCGGGTTCGGCCGGGCGCCTGGTGCGCTGACGATTTCCACGGTGGAGCCGCTTTGCAGCGGTTCCGACAGCGGGGCCAGGCGCCGGTTGATGCGGCAAGCGATGCAGCTGTTGCCGACATCGGTGTGTACGGCGTAGGCAAAGTCGACGGCCGTGGAGCCTTTGGGCAGCTCCATGATCCGGCCCTTGGGCGTGAACACGTAGACCTCGTCCGGGAACAGGTCGATCTTCACGCTCTCGATGAATTCCAGGGAGTTGCCTGCACGTTGCTGCATTTCCAGCACGCCTTTGACCCACTGGCGCGCGCGGGCGTGGGTGCCTTTGGGCTGCTCGTCGCCGCTGGATTTGTACAGCCAATGGGCGGCGATGCCGTTGTTGGCCATCTCTTCCATTTCCCGGGTGCGGATCTGGATCTCGATCGGCACCCCATGCATACCGAACAGCGTGGTATGCAGCGACTGATAGCCGTTGGCCTTGGGAATGGCGATGTAGTCCTTGAAGCGGCCCGGCAGGGGTTTGTACAAATTATGTACAGCGCCCAATACGCGGTAGCAGGTGTCGACCTTGTCGACGATGATCCGGAACGCATACACGTCCATGATCTCGTTGAAGGCCCGGCGCTTGCCGCGCATCTTCTTGTAGATGCCGTAGATGTGCTTCTGCCGCCCGCTGACCTCGCCCTCGATCTCGTCGATCGCCAGGCAATGGCTCAGCGACTCTTCGATCTTGTTGACGATTTCCTTGCGGTTGCCCCGGGCACGCTTGACCGCCTGGTAGATGCGCGCCGAACGCATCGGGTGCATGGCCTTGAAGCCGAGGTCTTCGAATTCGATACGAATGGCGTGCATGCCCAGCCGGTTGGCGATGGGCGCGTAGATTTCCAGGGTTTCCTTGGCGATGCGCCGGCGTTTTTCGCCGGACAGCACTTCCAGTGTCCGCATGTTGTGCAGCCGGTCGGCCAGCTTGACCAGGATCACACGGATATCCCGGGCCATGGCCATCGCCATCTTCTGGAAGTTTTCCGCCTGGGCTTCGGCCTTGGTCTCGAAGTTCATCTGGGTCAGTTTGCTGACCCCATCGACCAGTTCGGCCACGGTGTCGCCAAATTGCGCGCTGAGCGCTTCCTTGGCGATGCCGGTGTCTTCGATCACGTCATGCAGCATCGCGGCCATCAGGCTCTGATGGTCCATGTGCATGTCGGCGAGAATATTGGCCACCGCAAGAGGATGGGTGACATACGCCTCGCCGCTGCGGCGGCGTTGGCCGTCGTGGGCTTGTTCGGCGTAGAAATACGCTCGGCGGACCAGGTTGACCTGGTCTGGGCCGAGGTAGGTCGATAAGCGATCGGCGAGGGCGTCTATGCTCGGCAAAGGATGGACTCCTGCCGCGTGCGTTGACACCGCGCCGTGCTACGTCGACCAGGCATAGGCTTAGACGGCCTCGTTGGACTCGTCCTCGAACGCTGCAAACAGCGGTTCGTCTTCAACGATCTCGGCGTTGGCGATGAACTCGTAGCTCATCAGGCCTTCAGCGATTTCGCGCAGAGCGACAACGGTAGGCTTGTCGTTTTCCCACTGGACCAGGGGCTCTTTGCCGCCAGTGGCCAGTTGACGGGCACGCTTGGTAGAGAGCATGACCAGCTCAAAGCGGTTATCCACGTGTTCTAGGCAGTCTTCAACGGTTACGCGGGCCATGGTATTCCTCGGAGCGAATGCAAGATGCGCGCTGCCCGGTTGGGCGAGCGGACTAAACAGTTTAAAAAATCACCAGCGTTTAGGGAAGCGCTGATTTTTCCCAGGCTCTCGCAAAACCGCTGCAAGTGCCAATGTAAGGCCCTCGCAGCGGTTTTGGGAAGAGCTGATCAACCGAGCAGTTCGGCCAATAACTTGCCGAAACGCTGTTGTTGGCGTTTTTGCTGGAGCTGATTGGCGCGGAAAATCGCCTTCAAATCGTCCAGAGCGTGGGCAAAATCGTCATTGATGATCAGGTAATCGTAGTCGACGTAGTGGCTCATTTCGCTGACGGCTTCACGCATGCGGCCTTCGATGATCGCGTCGCTGTCCTGGCCGCGGTTGGTCAGGCGCTGGTGCAAGGCTTCCAGGGACGGCGGCAGGATGAAGATCGACCGCGCCTTGGGCATCAGCTGGCGCACTTGCTCGGCGCCCTGCCAGTCGATTTCCAGGATCAGGTCGTGGCCTTCGTCCAGGGTCTGTTGCAGGTGGCTTTGCGAGGTGCCGTAGAGGTTGCCGAACACTTCGGCGCGCTCAAGGAAGGCGCCGTGCTCGATCATCTTGACGAACTCGGTGCGCTCGACGAAGTGATAGTGAACGCCGTTCACCTCGCCCGGGCGCATGGCGCGGGTGGTGTGGGACACCGAGATGCGGATCTGTTCGTCAGCGTCGGTCAGGGCCTTGACCAGGCTGCTCTTGCCCGCGCCCGAGGGGGCGGAAATGATGTAAAGGGTGCCGGTGCTGTGGGTCATGGAAGTTGCCTTACTCAATATTCTGTACTTGTTCGCGCATTTGCTCGATCAACACTTTGAGGTTGACCGCCGCCGTGGTGCTGCGCGGATCGAACGCCTTGGAGCCCAGTGTATTGGCTTCGCGGTTGAGTTCCTGCATCAGGAAATCCAGGCGCCGACCGGCGGCGCCGCCGGACTTGAGCACGCGGCGTACTTCAAGGATGTGGGTGCTCAGGCGATCGAGTTCTTCGGCGACGTCGCTCTTCTGCGCCAACAGGACCATTTCCTGCTCCAGACGTACCGGATCGAGGTCGGCCTTCATGTCGGCGAAGCGGTCGAGGACCTTCTGGCGCTGGGTCGCGAGCATCTGCGGCACCAGCTCGCGCAAGGTGACCACGTCGGCTTCGATCGCGCTCAGGCGCTCGCTGATCAGGCGGGCCAGCTCAGCGCCTTCGCGCTCGCGGCCGGCCTTGAGTTCCTTCAAACCCTGGGTGAACAAGGCGAGGGCTTCGGCGTTGAGGGCTTGCGGGTCGCTGGCGTCGGCCACCAGCACGCCGGGCCAGGCCAGCACTTCCAGCGGGTTCAGCGCGGCCGGCTGCTTGATCAGGCCGGCGATGGTTTCGGCGGCGGCGACCAGTTGCGCGGCGCGTTCGCGGTCGACCTGCAGCGGTTTGCCGGTGGTTTCCTCGGTAAAGCGCAGGGTGCACTCCAGCTTGCCGCGGGAAATGCCCTGGCGCAGTGCTTCACGTACCGCGCCTTCGAGGTCGCGGAACGATTCCGGCAGGCGCAGGTGCGGCTCCAGGTAGCGGCTGTTGACCGAGCGCAGTTCCCAGCTCAGGGTGCCTTGCGCGCCGGCTTTTTCGACGCGGGCGAAGGCGGTCATGCTGTGCACCATGGAGGTACCTCGCGTTGCAGTCCCGCGATGGCGGGCTGATGGGTAAATTGAAGCCGACAGGCTGCGAAGGCGCAGGAGTGTAGCGCAGTGGGACGATTGGCCCCAAACCCTGGCACTGACAAAGCACCGCCAGTCGACGATTCGTAACCGAATTTTTTAGACGTGCCCCGAATCGGCTCGCGGCTCTATAATGCTCGGCAGTTTTTCGTCCTCCGTACAGGTATCCCCTATGAAACGTCCAAGTGGTCGCGCTGCCGATCAGCTCCGCTCGATCCGCATCACCCGCAACTACACCAAACACGCCGAGGGATCTGTACTGGTCGAGTTTGGCGATACCAAGGTGATCTGCACCGTCAGCGTCGAAAACGGCGTGCCGCGTTTCCTCAAGGGCCAGGGCCAGGGTTGGTTGACCGCCGAATACGGCATGCTGCCGCGCGCCACTGGCGAGCGTAACCAGCGTGAAGCCAGCCGTGGCAAGCAAGGCGGCCGTACCCTGGAAATCCAGCGCCTGATCGGCCGTTCGCTGCGTGCTGCCCTGGACATGTCCAAGCTGGGCGACGTGACCCTGTACGTCGACTGCGACGTGATCCAGGCCGACGGCGGCACGCGCACTGCCTCCATCACCGGTGCCATGGTTGCGCTGGTCGACGCGTTGAAAGTGATCAAGAAGCGTGGCGGCCTGAAAGCCGGCGACCCGCTCAAGCAGATGATCGCCGCTGTGTCGGTGGGTATGTACCAGGGCGAGCCAGTGCTGGACCTGGATTACCTGGAAGACTCGGCCGCCGAGACCGACCTGAACGTGGTGATGACCAGCACCGGTGGTTTCATCGAAGTGCAGGGCACCGCCGAAGGTGCGCCATTCCAGCCGGCTGAGCTGAATGCCATGCTGGCGCTGGCGCAGAAAGGCATGACCGAGATTTTCGAGCTGCAGAACGCCGCGCTGGCCGACTGAACCGGCTTCAAGGAGAAACGCCATGAGTGACAGTCAACTGCCGGTTCCAGCACCGTCCAAGGAAGTCCGCCAATGGGCGATGTTGTGTCACTTCGCGGCGTTTCTGGGCCTGGTGTTCCCTTTCGGCAGCCTGTTGGGGCCGCTGATCCTGTGGCAGATCAAGAAGGACATGGACCCGCTGATCGATGATCAGGGCAAGGAAGCCCTGAATTTCCAGATCACCGTGGCCATTGCCTGGCTGGTCTGCATGGTGCTGGGGTTCGTGGTGATCGGCTTCCTGTTGATGTTGATCCTGGTGGTCGCGGCGCTGGTGCTGACGATCATTGGCGGGATCAAGGCCAACAACGGCACGGCCTACCGCTACCCGTGGACCTGGCGGCTGATCAAGTAACCAGGCGCGCACAAAAAAACCGACAGCGATGTCGGTTTTTTTTGTGCCTGGGCAAAGACCTCAGATGGTCAGTGTCCAGTCGTAGTCCACGATCAGCGGCGCGTGCTGCGAGAAGCGCGGCTGGCGTGGCAGGCGTGCGCTGCGCACAAAGCGACGCAGGCCTGGG
Organism: Pseudomonas sp. GW704-F2; assembly: GCF_059423025.1. NCBI lineage: Bacteria > Pseudomonadati > Pseudomonadota > Gammaproteobacteria > Pseudomonadales > Pseudomonadaceae > Pseudomonas > Pseudomonas sp. GW704-F2. Next base: position 66,603 of record NZ_JBWKXO010000014.1, read on the forward strand.
GTCAGCAGCTGGTAGTCGAAACGCCAGCCCAGGTTGAGCATCTCAGCCTGTTCGTTGTCTGGCCACCAGCTGTACTGGTCGCCTTCGCGGCTGACTTCGCGCAGGGCATCGACATAGCCCATGTTGCCGACAATCTCGTCCATCCAGGCCCGTTCCGGCGCCAGGAAGCCCGGGGATTGCTGGCTGTCGCGCCAGTTCTTGATATCCAGCTTCTGTTGCGCCACGTACAGCGAGCCACAATAAATGTACTCGCGACGTTTGCGTCGCTGTTTATCCAGATAACGGGCGAAGTCGTCCATTAGCTTGAACTTCTGGTTCAAGTCTTCATCGCCGTTCTGCCCCGAAGGAAGCAGCAAGGTCGCGATGCTGACCTTGTCGAAATCGGCTTGCAGGTAGCGCCCGTAGCGGTCGGCTGTCTCGAAGCCGAGGCCGCTGATGACCGCCTTGGGTTGCAACCGCGAGTACAAAGCCACGCCACCTTGGGTGGGCACTTCGGCATCGCAGGCATAAAGGAAGTAGCCATCCAGTTGGAAGGCTGGATCGTCCAGTTCAAAGGCGGAGGCGCGGGTGTCCTGCAGGCAGATGACGTCGGCATTCTGGGCTTGCAGCCAACTGAGCAAACCACGCTCGACTGCAGCCTGAATACCATTAACGTTCACACTGATGATCCGCATAAATGGCCCCAAAAATCGCGTGCGTGTATGATACACGCCGTCTACCTAATTAGCTAAATCCGTGGTATCTGAGGCTTTTTTCATGCAGGCGTATCAACGCGATTTCATTCGTTTTGCCATCGATCGCGGGGTTTTGCGCTTCGGTGAGTTCACCCTCAAGTCCGGGCGCACCAGCCCGTATTTCTTCAATGCCGGCTTGTTCAACTCGGGTTCGGCCCTGGCTCAGCTGGGGCGTTTCTACGCGGCTGCCATCGTTGAAAGCGGTATTTCCTTCGACGTTCTGTTCGGTCCGGCCTACAAGGGCATCCCCCTGGCCGCCGCGACGGCCGTGGCGTTGGCCGAGCACCATGGGCGCGATCTGCCGTGGTGCTTCAACCGCAAGGAAGCCAAGGCCCATGGCGAAGGCGGTAGCCTGGTGGGCGCGCCGCTCACCGGCAACGTGCTGATCATCGACGACGTGATCACCGCTGGCACCGCCATCCGTGAAGTGATGCAGATCATCGCCTCCCAGGAGGGTGCCAAGGCCGCAGGCGTGTTGATCGCCTTGAACCGCCAGGAGCGTGGCAATGGTGAGTTGTCGGCGATCCAGGAAGTGGAGCGCGATTTCGGCATCCCGGTGGTGAGCATCGTGTCGTTGAACCAGGTGTTGCAGTTCCTGGAAGATGATCCGCAGCTCAAGCAGCACTTGCCGGCAGTACGGGCGTACCGCGAGCAGTTCGGCGTCCAGTAAACGCCGCACAACAAAAAGCCCCACCCTGTAGGAGCGAGCTTGCTCGCGAAGAACGCCAACGATGACGCGTTTATTCTGGATGAACGCGGCGTCTTTACGTTTTTCGCGAGCAAGCTCGCTCCTACAGAGGGTGGGGCTTTTTGTGGTTAAGGACGCTTGCGGTTGCTGATCAGCGTACCCACACCGGTGTCGGTGAAGATTTCCAGCAGAATCGCATTTGGCACGCGGCCATCAAGGATCAGCGAGCTGCCGACGCCGCCCTGTACCGCTTCCAGCGCACAACGGATCTTCGGCAGCATGCCGCCATAGATGGTGCCGTCGGCGATCAGCTCGTCCACTTGTTGGGTGGTCAGGCCGGTCAGCACCTTGCCTTGCTTGTCCATCAGGCCGGCGATGTTGGTCAGCAGCATCAGCTTTTCAGCCTTCAGCGCTTCGGCCACTTTGCCGGCAACCAGGTCGGCGTTGATGTTGTAGGACTCGCCGTTGGCGCCCACGCCGATCGGCGCGATGACCGGGATGAAATCACCTTTGACCAGCAGGTTCAGCAAGTCGGTGTTGATACCGATCACTTCGCCCACCTGGCCGATGTCGATGATTTCTGGCTGGGTCATTTCCGGCGTCTGACGGGTCACGGTCAGTTTTTTCGCGCGGATCAGCTCCGCGTCCTTGCCGGTCAGGCCAATCGCGCTGCCGCCGTGGCGGTTGATCAGGTTGACGATGTCTTTGTTCACCTGGCCGCCGAGGACCATCTCCACCACGTCCATGGTCTGCGCGTCAGTGACACGCATGCCATCGATGAAGTGGCTTTCGATCGACAGGCGCTTGAGCAGGTCGCCGATCTGCGGGCCGCCGCCGTGGACCACCACCGGGTTGATCCCCACGGCTTTCATCAACACGATATCGCGGGCAAAGCCGGTTTTCAGCTCGTCGCTTTCCATGGCATTGCCGCCGTATTTGATCACCAGCGTCTTGCCGACGTAGCGTCGAATGTAGGGCAACGCTTCGGACAGGACCTTGGCGGTGTTGGCAGCGGCTTCGCGTTCGAGGGTCATTCAGGGCTCCGGTGCAAAAAAATCAGAACGGTAATTGGAGATCGGGGGCAACACGTTTCAACTGGACGTGGAACACGTCCTTGATGCGCTGCAACTCAGCCTCGGTATCCGCCTCGAAACGCAGCACCAGCACCGGTGTGGTGTTGGACGCGCGAACCAGGCCCCAGCCTTTGGCGTAATCGACTCGCACACCATCAATGGAGGTCAGGTTGGCGCCTTCGCCCCATTGCGCATCGTGCAATGCGTCAATGATGCTGAATTTGCTCTCTTCGGTCACATGGATATTGATCTCTGGCGTAGAAATATCATTCGGGAAGGTCTGAAACAGCTCCTGCGCCGTGGATTTTTCCTTGCTGAGGATCTCCAGCAGACGAGCGGCGCTGTAAATGCCGTCGTCAAACCCGAACCAGCGCTCCTTGAAGAACACGTGGCCGCTCATTTCGCCGGCCAGCAGTGCGCCGGTTTCCTTCATTTTCTTTTTGATCAACGAGTGACCGGTCTTCCACATCAGCGGGCGACCGCCATATTCCTTGATCAGCGGCGTCAGGCGACGGGTGCATTTTACGTCGAAGATGATTTCGGCATTCGGGTTGCGCGCCACCACATCACGGGCAAACAGCATCAGCAGGCGGTCGGCGAACACGTTTTCGCCGGTGTTGGTCACCACGCCCACGCGGTCACCGTCGCCGTCAAAGGCCAGGCCGACGTCGGCCCCGGTTTCCTTGACCTTGGCGATCAGGTCCACCAGGTTTTCAGGCTTGCCCGGGTCTGGATGGTGGTTGGGGAAGTTGCCGTCGACGTCGCAGAACAACGGCACCACTTCGCAGTTCAGGGCTTCGAGCAGTTGCGGGGCGATCACGCTGGCCGCGCCGTTGCCGCAGTCCACCACCACTTTCAGGCGGCGCGCGAGTTTGACGTCGCCGGTGATTTCGTCGGAGTAGCGCTGAAGAATGTCGACCTTGGTGATGCTGCCTTTGCCGCTGGTCAGGTCGTTGGTTTTCAGGCGCGTGTGCAGGGCCTGGATCTGTTCGTTGGCCAGGGTGTCGCCGGCGATGACGATCTTGAAGCCGTTGTAGTCCGACGGGTTGTGGCTGCCGGTGAGCATCACCCCGGATTTGCCGGCCAGCACGTTGGCGGCGTAGTACAGCGCCGGGGTCGGCACCAGGCCGACGTCGCTGACATGGCAACCGCTGTCGGCCAGGCCCTGGATCAATTGCTCCACCAGTTCGGGACCGGACAGGCGACCGTCACGGCCGACCGAAACGTTCGGTTCGTCCTGGGCCAGGCTTTGGGCGCCGATGGCGCGGCCAATCCAGTAGGCGGTTTCGGCAGTCAGGGTCTTGGGCACCACGCCACGGATGTCATAGGCGCGGAAGATGCTGTCGGGGAAGGTCGGGGCTACTCGGGCGGCGGTACTCATCGCGGGGGGAAACTCCATCTGAAAGAGACAAGGCTGGCCTTAATGTGGCTGACCGGCAGGCTTAAACTGAAGGGTATGACGGCGTTTTCGGTGCAGAGTTCGTGGTGCAAAAAGGCCATCGGAGCATCCGCTCCGCGCTTATGTTTACGTAATGCATTGATTTTACTGATGAAATGTCGATCGTCAGGTCCGCGCATTCTTCATCCTGAAAGGTCATGCGGTGGCATCTAACCGGGCCGGACGGTAGCGTCCGCCCCGGTTTGGTGTGGTCAGTGACTGCCGGAATGCCCAAAACCGCCTGCGCCGCGTTGGGTTGCGTCGAATTCCTGTACCAGTTCGAAGTGCGCCTGCACCACCGGCACCAGCACCAGCTGCGCGATGCGCTCGCCGACGACGATGTTGAAGGCGGTCTGGCCGCGGTTCCAGCATGACACCATCAGCTCGCCCTGGTAGTCCGAGTCGATCAGGCCGACCAGGTTGCCCAGCACGATGCCGTGCTTATGGCCGAGGCCCGAGCGCGGCAGAATCAGCGCCGCCAGGCCCGGGTCGCCGACGTAGATCGACAGGCCGGTCGGAATCAGCAGGGTCTGGCCCGGCTCGAGGACGGTGTCTTCCTTGAGCATGGCGCGCAGGTCCAGGCCGGCGGAGCCCGGTGTGGCATAGGCCGGCAGGGGGAAGTCGGTGCCGATGCGGGGGTCGAGGATCTTGGCTTGCAAAGCGTGCATGTAAATTAAACCTGGTTCAGCCGTTGGGCGATAAAAGAGATCAGTTGGCGGGCAATCTTGCCCTTGCTGGTCTGGGCGAAAAGGGTGGCGTGCAGGTCGCGGTCGATCACGCTGCAGGCGTTTTCCTCACTGTTGAAGCCGATGCTTGGGTTGGCGACATCATTGGCAACGATCAGGTCGAGGTTTTTGTCTTTCAATTTGCGTGCGGCGTAGTCCAGCAGGTGCTCGGTCTCGGCGGCGAAACCGACGCTGAACGGACGGTCCGGGCGGCTGGCGATGGTGGCCAGGATGTCCGGGTTACGCACCATTTGCAGGAGCAGGCCGTCGCCGCTGGTAGGGTCTTTCTTGAGCTTTTGCGGGGCGACGACTTCCGGGCGGTAATCCGCAACCGCTGCCGAGGCGATAAACAGGTCGCAGGGAATGGCCGCCTCACAGGCCGCCAACATGTCCCGGGCGCTGACCACGTCGATCCGGGTGACACGATCGGGCGTCGGCAAATGCACCGGGCCGGTGATGAGGGTCACGCGCGCGCCTGCCTCGACCGCCGCTTCAGCCAGGGCAAAGCCCATTTTTCCTGAGCTATGGTTGGTGATGTAGCGCACCGGGTCGATGTTTTCCTGGGTCGGGCCGGCGGTGATCAACACGTGCTTGCCAGTCAGGGCCAGGTGCTGGAAGCACTCCGCGGCGCACAGTGCCAGGTCGGTGGCTTCGAGCATGCGGCCCATGCCGACGTCGCCGCAGGCCTGGCTGCCGGAGGCCGGGCCGAACACCTTGAGGCCACGGCTTTGCAGGAGCTGCATATTGGCTTGGGTGGCCGGGTCGCGCCACATGGCCTGGTTCATGGCCGGGGCGATGGCGACAGTGGCGTCGGTGGCCAGGACCAGCGTGGTCAGCAAGTCATCGGCGATGCCTTGCGCCAGGCGGGCGATCAGGTCGGCGGTGGCCGGGGCGATCAGCACCAGGTCGGCCCATTTGGCCAGTTCGATATGGCCCATGGCGGCTTCGGCGGCCGGGTCCAGCAGGTCCAGGTGAACCGGGTGGCCGGACAAGGCCTGCATGGTCAGCGGGGTGATGAACTCACTGCCGCCGCGGGTCATGACCACGCGCACTTCGGCGCCCTGGTCGAGAAGCCTGCGAACCAGCTCTGCGCTCTTGTAGGCGGCAATGCCGCCGCCGACGCCGAGAACGATGCGTTTCCGATACAGACGCTGCATTGGTTTGCCTTTCCAGTTCAGTGAAGCCAGTTCAGTGACGCCTGCGATGCCCCCTCCCCAGGTGAAATCGCATGCAAAAAAGAGGGCCTACGATAACACAGCGTCCGCCAGGCAACAGCGGCGCACATGCACAGGGAGGCGGGATGAGTATTCGTGATTGGCCGGTGGCCGAGCGGCCGCGGGAGAAGCTTTTGGAATGGGGGGCCGCAACGCTGTCCGACGCCGAACTGTTGGCTATCTTCCTGCGCACTGGCGTGGCCGGGCGGAGTGCGGTGGACCTGGCGCGGCATCTGTTGGCGCAGTTCGGTGGCTTGCGCCCGCTGCTGGAGGCCAGCCAGGTGCTGTTCAGCCAGCAGTTGGGGCTGGGGCCGGCGAAGTTTGCCCAGCTGCAGGCGGTACTGGAAATGTCCCGGCGCCACTTGGCCGAACAGCTGCGCAGTGACTCGGTGCTGGAAAGCCCGGTCGCTGTGCGGGACTACCTCAAGGCGCTGTTGCGCCATGAGCCTCACGAGATTTTCGGCTGCCTGTTTCTCGATTCAAAGCATCGGGTGCTGGGGTTCGAGGCGTTGTTCCAGGGCACCATCGACGCCACCGTGGTTTACCCGCGGCAAGTGGTCAAGCGCGCCCTGGCGTATAACGCGGCGGCGTTGATCCTGTGCCACAACCATCCCTCGGGGAGTGTGGAGCCGAGTGCGGCTGATCGAAAATTGACCAAAATCCTGCAAAAAGCCTTGGAAGTGGTGGATGTGCGGGTGCTGGATCACATCATCGTGGGCGATGGTGATCCATTGTCGATGGCGGAATACGGGTGGATGTAGGAGGGGCAGAGCAGTTGCAAGGTTGCAGCTGCAAGCCTCAAGGGGGCTTGCAGCTTGCAGCTCAGGGCTTGACGCTGACTTTCGAAAAGTCCTGCCGCCCAAACGGGCTCACTTGGTACCCATTGACATTCTTGCGGATCAGGGCGAACGCCATCGGGTGCGCCAGCGGCAGCCACAGTGCCTGCTGTTGGATCTGCGCCTGGGCCTGTTGATACAGCTTGCTGCGCACCCCTTGCTCGCTGGTGGTCTTGCCGGCGCTGATGAGTTTGTCCAGGGCCGGGTCGCAATAGCGGGCGAAGTTGGTGCCGGATTTCACTGCCGCGCAGGAGAACTGCGGAGTCAGGAAGTTATCCGGGTCGCCGTTGTCGCCGGCCCAACCCATGAACAGCAGGTCATGTTCGCCGGCCTTGGCGCGGCGGATCAGCTCGCCCCATTCGATCACGCGGATCTCGGCCTGGATGCCGACCTCGGCCAGGTCCGCCTGCAACAGTTGCGCGCCGAGGTTGGGGTTGGGGTTCAGCAGGCTGCCGGTGGGGCGTGTCCAGATCGTGGTCTTGAAGCCGTCCTTGAGCCCGGCGCGCTCCAGCAGCAGCTTGGCCTTGGCGATGTCCTGTGGATAACCCGGCAACTCCTTGGCATAGCTCCAGGTGTTGGGCGGGTAGGGGCCGTTGGCGGCTTCGGCGGTGCCTTCGAACACGGCTTTGAGGTAGCTGTCCTTGTCGAAGGCCAGGTTGATCGCCTGGCGCACTTCGGGCTTGTCCAGCGGTGGGTGCTGGCTGTTGATCGCGACGAATGCAGTCATGAATGCTGCGGTTTTTTCTATTTTGAGTGCAGGATCTTTCTCGGCTTCGCCCACATCCAGGGGTTTGGGCGACAGTGCGATCTGGCATTCGTCGCGGTGCAGTTTCTGCAGGCGCACGTTCGCATCCGGGGTGATGGCGAAGATCAAGTTATCCACAGCCGGTTTGCCGGCGAAATAGTCCGGGTTGGCTTTGTAGCGCACCACGGCATCTTTCTGGAACCGCGTGAAAATGAACGGGCCGGTGCCGATGGGCTGGCTGTTGAGCTTCTCCGGGGTGCCGGCCTTGAGCAGCTTGTCGGCGTACTCGGCCGGGTAGATCGAGGCAAAACCCATGCTCAGCGCAGCGAGGAAGGTTGAGTCGGGGTGATCGAGGGTGAAGCGCACGGTCAGCGGGTCAAGGGCGTCGATCTTCTTGATCAGTGCCGGCAATTGCAGCGACTGGGCATGGGGGAAGCCGCTCTGGGCGATCTTGTGCCATGGGTTGGCCGGATCGAGCATGCGCTCGAAGCTGAAGCGGACATCCTCGGCGGTCAGGGTGCGGCTCGGGGTGAAATAGTCGGTGCGGTGGAATTTTACGTTGGGGTGCAACTGGAAGGTGTAGGTCAGGCCGTCCGGCGACACTTCCCAACTGTCCGCCAGGCTTGGCACCAGCTTGCCGCTGACTGCGTCATAGTTCACCAGGCTGTTCATCAGCACGTCGGCCGAGGCGTTGGTGGTGGTCAGCGAGTTGTACTGCACTACGTCGAACCCTTCGGGACTGGCTTCGGTACACACGCTCAGATTGGTGGCCGCCAGGGCCTGCGACGCGATAAACAGAGGGGCTAGCAAAAGCGGTAGGGCAGCGAGGCGCATGTTCGGTTTCCTGTGCAGATCGAAGGCCCATCTGCGAGTGCAGTCTGGAAAAGTCCTACCGTAGTGGTCTGATTGATAAATGACTAGTCCATTTTTGCCTGTGCTTTTGGCTCAAATGCTGTTTTGATGGCGCCTCAGCGCGTTTCGCCTTGTACTTTTTGGTACTTGCGGGCGTTGTAAATCATTCTGTGCGACGAGCGGTCGGCTATTGCAGCGGCCCCTCCTGGCAACGGTTCGGCCATCTGTCGCCGAGATTTACGCCGGTAAAAACACACGGGCTGTTGTTGCACTTGGGTCTTTCTGGTATAAAGCAGCGCTCTTTTCTAGGGGCCCGGTTCCTTCGCTTGTAGGTGTAGCCGGTAAGACCCTAAAGAAACGCGGCGCCTGGCGCCAAATGACTGAGAGATTAAGCGGCCAACCCATGCCGGGTTGGGCATGTGGTTTTAGAGGGCTGAGGCATGTCGAGAGTCTGTCAAGTTACCGGTAAGGGTCCGGTGACTGGGAATAACATTTCCCACGCAAATAACAAAACCCGTCGTCGTTTCCTGCCGAACCTGCAGCATCACCGCTTCTGGGTTGAAGAAGAGAAACGTTTTGTGCGTCTGCGCGTATCTGCCAAAGGCATGCGCATTATCGACAAGCGTGGCATCACTGTCGTGCTGGCCGAAATCCGCGCCGCTGGCAAGATCTAAGGAGCTCTATCATGCGTGAATTGATTCGAATGATCTCTAGCGCCGGTACTGGTCACTTCTACACTACCGACAAGAACAAGCGTACTACCCCGGACAAGCTCGAAAAGAAAATGTTCGACCCGCGCGTTCGCAAGCACGTGATCTACAAAGAAGGCAAAATCAAGTAATTGATTTTCTTCCTTGTGAAAAAAAGCCCGTTTCTCACGATTCGGGCTTTTTTTTTTGCGCAGGATTTGCTGATCAGGCCTTCTGTTCGAACACCACATAGATCTTGCGGCATGGCTCGAGCACTTCCCAGGTGCCGCTGAAGCCGGCCGGGATCACGAAGCGGTCGCCGGCGCGCAAGGTCTTGGCGTTGCCCTCGGCATCGCGCAGTACGGAAACCCCCTGCACAATCTCGCAGTACTCATGTTCGGTGTAGTTGACCTTCCACTGCCCGACTTCGCCTTCCCAGACGCCGGCGCTCATCTGGCCGCACGGGCTGTTGTAGTGGTTGTAGATCGTTTGCTCGGGATTGCCCTTGAGGATTTTTTCCGGGGCAGGGAGGTAGCGATCTGGGGCGGTGTTGGCTTGGCTGAAGTCGACGATGTCCTGGATGCTCATGTGCGTGTCCCGTCTGGCCTGCGGTTGGAGAGCCCAAAGTCTATGTTTATTAAAATGAACATCGCAAGGGCGTTTACCGGCGTTATGTCAAATATATTGATACATCCCCAGCCGCTGGTTTAGGGTGGCAGTTGCCTTGAGCCGAACAACTGGCTGGCGGGGCAAGCATTCTTTGAGGCTGCCGGGGTACATCGCCTGGCCCTTGTATTCAATAAGAGGAGGACACTCGCATGACCACCCTGACCCGTGCCGACTGGGAGCAACGCGCCAAGGATCTGAAGATCGAAGGCCGCGCCTATATCAATGGCGAGTACACCGCCGCCGTTTCCGGCGACACGTTCGAATGCATCAGCCCCGTCGATGGCCGCCTGCTGACCAGCGTTGCCAGCTGTGACGTCGCCGACGCCCAGCGCGCCGTGGAAAATGCCCGCGCCACGTTCAATTCCGGTGTCTGGTCGCGCCTGGCGCCGGCCAAGCGCAAGGCCACCATGATCCGTTTCGCCGCGTTGCTCAAGGCCAATGCCGAAGAGCTGGCGCTGCTGGAAACCCTGGACATGGGCAAGCCGATCAGCGACGCCCTGAATATCGACGTACCCGGCGCGGCGAATGCCCTGAGCTGGAGCGGCGAGGCCATCGACAAGATTTACGATGAAGTCGCTTCCACCCCTCACGATCAGCTGGGTCTGGTGACCCGTGAGCCGGTCGGTGTGGTTGCCGCCATCGTGCCGTGGAATTTCCCGCTGATGATGGCTTGCTGGAAACTCGGGCCGGCGCTGTCGACCGGTAACTCCGTGATCCTCAAACCGTCCGAAAAATCCCCGCTGACCGCCATCCGCATCGCGGCGCTGGCCGTTGAAGCCGGTATTCCAAAAGGCGTGTTCAACGTGCTGCCGGGCTACGGCCACACCGTGGGTAACGCGCTCGCGCTGCACATGGATGTCGACACCCTGGTGTTCACTGGCTCTACCAAAATCGCCAAACAGCTGTTGATCCGCTCCGGCGAATCGAACATGAAACGTGTATGGCTGGAAGCGGGCGGCAAGAGCCCGAACATCGTGTTCGCCGATGCCCCGGACCTGCAAGCCGCCGCCGAATCCGCCGCTGGCGCGATTGCCTTCAACCAGGGCGAGGTCTGCACCGCCGGTTCGCGCCTGCTGGTGGAGCGTTCCATCAAGGATAAATTCCTACCGCTGGTGATCGCCGCGCTGAAGGGCTGGAAGCCAGGCAACCCGCTGGACCCGGCCACGAACGTCGGCGCGCTGGTGGACACTCAACAGATGAACACCGTGCTGTCCTACATCGAAGCCGGTCATGCCGACGGTGCCAAACTGGTGGCGGGCGGCAAGCGCACGCTGGAAGAGACCGGTGGCACTTACGTCGAGCCGACGATTTTCGACGGCGTGACCAACGCCATGAAGATCGCCCGCGAAGAAATCTTCGGCCCGGTCCTCTCGGTGCTCACTTTCGACAGCGCCGAAGAAGCCGTCGCCATCGCCAACGACACCCAATACGGCCTGGCCGCGGCGGTGTGGACGGCGGATATCTCCAAGGCGCACCTCACCGCCAAAGCGCTGCGCGCCGGTAGCGTGTGGGTCAACCAGTACGACGGCGGTGACATGACCGCGCCGTTTGGTGGCTTCAAGCAGTCGGGCAACGGTCGCGACAAGTCGCTGCATGCGTTCGACAAGTACACCGAGCTGAAGGCGACCTGGATCAAGCTCTAAGCAACACCGCAGGTCCCCTGTAGGAGCGAGCTTGCTCGCGAAGAACTCAAAGACGCCGCGTTCAACCAGACAGCACGCGTTATCGTTGGCGTTCTTCGCGAGCAAGCGCGCTCCTACCGTTCGTTTGCAGCCCTGAAAAAACTATCCACAGGAGCGTGGAAATGCGTTGGGCGACTTATTTCGCCGTGCTGGCCTCGGTGCTCAGCGTTGGTCTGGCGTTGGGTGTCAGCATGCCGCTGGTGTCCCTGCGCCTGGAAGGCTGGGGCTACGGCAGCTTCGCCATTGGAGTGATGGCTGCGATGCCGGCCTTCGGCGTGCTGTTGGGGGCGAAGGTTTCCAGTCGGCTGGCGTCCTGGCTGGGCACTGCGCGTCTGATGCGCCTGTGCCTGTGGGCGGGGGCGGTGTCCATCGGCCTGTTGGCGATCCTGCCGAGCTACCCGGTGTGGCTGGTGCTGCGGCTGATGATCGGGGTGATCCTGACCATCGTGTTCATTCTTGGCGAAAGCTGGATCAACCAGTTGGTGGTGGAGCAATGGCGCGGCCGGCTGGTGGCGCTGTATGGCTGCACCTATGCGCTGAGCCAGCTGTCGGGGCCGCTGCTGTTGGGCGTGCTGGGCACCGATCATGACTATGGGTTCTGGGTGGGCGTGGGCCTGTTGACGCTGGCGCCGTTGCTGTTGCTGGGGCGTTCCGGGGCGCCGACCGCCGAGTCCTTCAGCGTGACGTTTGCCGAGCTGTGGCGCTTCTGTCGGAGCCTGCCGGCGATTGCCTGGGCGGTGGCGTTATTCGCGGCGTTCGAGGCGATGATCCTGACGCTGCTGCCGGTGTATTGCTTGCAGCAAGGCTTCACGGCCGAGATCGCCCTGGCGATGGTCAGCACGGTGGTGGTGGGCGATGCGTTGCTGCAGCTGCCCATCGGTGCGGTGGCCGACTACCTGCCGCGGCGCACGCTGTTCTTGAGCTGCGCGCTGCTGTTGCTGGGGGCGAGCCTGGCGGTCCCGTTGTTGATGCACACGCTGCTGATCTGGCCGGTGTGGGTGCTGTTCGGCGCGAGTGCCGGCGGTTTGTTCACCTTGTCGTTGATCCTGATCGGCGAGCGTTACCGCGACGATGCGCTGGTGCGCGCCAATGCCCACGTGGCGCAGCTCTGGGGCATCGGTTGCCTGATCGGGCCGCTGGTGGCCGGTGCGGGCAGCCAGTGGATCAGCGGGCATGCATTGCCGTGGCTGATGGCGGCCGGGGCGCTGGGGTTGGTGGTGCTGTTGTTGCGTCAGGGGGCGTTTGGCGCCGCGCAGCCCGCTTAGGCGCGAGGGGATGAAGGCTGGTTAAGTGCGGTGTTCTTGCGTTCTTCGCGAGCAAGCTCGCTCCTACAGCATGCGCTCCAGGCCGACGGAGGTGGCGAACCAGGCGTTGAAGTGGCGCCACCAGCTGCCCGGCTCGCGGGTCAGGGTGTGCGGTTGCCCGTTATCTTCGGTGGTCCACACCACCTGGCCATCCTGTAATTTCGCCTCGTAGCTCAATGCTGGCGCCATGCCTTGCAGCGCCAGATTGCGCAGGTGCTCGGCCAGCTCAGGGCTGTCCACCAGCACGCCGACTTCGGTATTCCACAGCACCGAACGCGGGTCGAAGTTGAACGAGCCGATAAACGACTTTTGTCGATCAAAAATCATCGCCTTGCTGTGCAGGCTGGAATCCGAGCCGAGGAACAGGCCGCGACGAAACAGGTGGGGGCCGCTGCCTGTGCGGGGTGCGCCGGGTTGGCGGCGCAACTCATAGAGTTTCACGCCGTGCTCCAGCAGCGCCTTGCGATAGGGCGCGTAGCCGCCGTGTACGGCCGGCACGTCGGTGGCTTCGAGGGAGTTGGTCAGCAGGCTCACCGAGACGCCCGCGTCCGCGCGACCGGTCAGGTACACCAGGCCCGGCTGTCCCGGCACGAAATACGCCGAAATCATCATCAACTCATGGTTGACGCCTTCGAGTTCCGGTTCCAATTGGGTGGTCAGCAGCAGGCGCGGGTCCGGATCATTCTTGGCGAGTACCTTGCTCGGGGCGTCCCACAACGCCTGGTTCCAGGCCCAGATCAGCTCGCGCCGCCAGATGTCCAGGCGCGGTTCGGTCTTGTAGGTGCGCAGGCGGTTGTACAAGGCGTGGTTCTGTTGGCGCGACTGGGCCAGGGATTCTTCCAGGCGCAGGCGTGCGCTGGCCAGGTCGCCTTTGGACGGCAGGTTGGAGATGAATTCATTGATGGGCTTGCTCAGGGCGCTGTTCCAGTACTGGTCGAAACTGTGGCCGAGTTGCTCGGCCACCGGGCCCACGCTGAGCATGTCGATGTCGGTGAAATTAAGGTTGGGTTCGGCGTCGAAATATTCGTCGCCCAGGTTGCGCCCGCCGACGATGGCCGCGCTGTTGTCCGCCAGCCACAGTTTGTTGTGCATGCGTCGATGTTGCAGCGACAGGTTGAGCAGGCGCCCCATGGCGCGCGTCACGCCGGTGCTGCGCCCCAGGTGCAGCGGGTTGAACAGGCGAATCTGGATGTTGGGATGGGCGGCGAGGGTGGCGATGACCTGATCGAGGCCGTCGCTGGTGGTGTCGTCCAGCAGGATACGCACACGCACGCCACGGTCGGCGGCCTTGAGCAGTTCATCCACGAGCAGGCGGGTGCTGATGCCGTCGTGGACGATGTAGTACTGCAGGTCGAGGCTGGTCTGGGCGTTGCGGATCAGTTCGGCGCGGGCCATGAACGCCTCGCTGCTGTTGGGCAGCAGGCGAAAGCCGGAGCGGCCCTGATGCGGCGCGGCCTGGGCCTGGATCGAACGGCCGAACGACGACTGCGTCGCCGGCAGGGCATCGCTGGGGATGCGCGGCACATTCACCGTGGCGCAGCCGCCCAGGGCCAGGGCGCCCAACAGGAAAAACGCTAAAAGCCGTCGAGTCATCAAGGGCACCGTTTCCAGATCAGGGCGGTTGTCGACATAGGACGGCTATTTTCCCGGAAAGGTCAGTCGGCGGCCTCGGCCAGCATCTTGCTCGCGACGGCGCCGACTTTGCGCACCGCCTCTTCAATCTGCGGCGTAGGTTTGGCAGCGTAGTTCATGCGCAGGCAATTCCTGTACTTGCCGGACGCGGAAAAGATACTGCCTACGGCGATTTGTACGCCTTGTTCCACCAACACCCGGTTGAGCTTGAGGGTGTCGAAACCTTCCGGCAGCTCGATCCACAGCATGAAGCTGCCTTGAGGTCGGCTGGCGCGGGTGCCGGCGGGGAAATAACGGCTGACCCAGTCGAGCATCATGTCGCGATTACGTTGGTATTGAGTACGCATCCGCCGCAAATGCGGTTCGAAATGGCCGCCCTTGAGAAATTCGGCGATGGCGATCTGCGGCTGGGTCGCGGTGGAGCCGGTGCTGATGTATTTCATGTGCAACACCCGCTCCAGGTAGCGGCCCGGCGCGACCCAGCCAATCCGCAGACCCGGCGCCAGGGTTTTCGAGAACGAGCTGCAGAGCAATACGCGGCCATCTTCGTCGAAGGATTTGATGGTGCGCGGGCGCGGGTAGCTGTAGGCCAGTTCGCCATACACATCGTCTTCGATGATCGCCACGTCAAAGCGCTGGGCCAGGGTCAACAGCGCCCGCTTGCGTGCCTCCGGCATGATGTAGCCCAAAGGATTGTTGCAGTTGGGGGTCAGTTGAATGACTTTGATCGGCCACTGTTCCAGCGCCAGTTCCAGGGCTTCGAGGCTGATGCCGGTGAGCGGGTCCGTGGGGATTTCCAGGGCTTTCATGCCCAGGCCCTTGAGGGTCTGCATGGCGCCGTGGAAGCTCGGCGAGTCCACCGCAACGATATCCCCCGGCTCGCAGATGGAGCGGATGCTGGCAGACAGCGCCTCATGGCAGCCGGTGGTGATCACGATGTCTTCGGCGGTCAACTGGCAGCCGGAATCCAATGACAGTCGGGCGATTTGTTCGCGCAACTCCATACAGCCGAGGATATTGTCGTAATACAGCCCCGGCAGGTCCTGGCGCCGGCTGACGCGGGCCAGGCTGCGCAGCAGCGGCTTGAGGGTGGGCGACAACACATCCGGCATGCCGCGGCCCAGCTGTACGACATCTTTGCGCGGCACCGCGCGGATCAACTCGAGCACTTGGTCCCACTGGGAAATTTCCACCGGGCGCTGGGCCGGACGGCCGACTTCGGGCAAGGCCGGCAGCTCACGGCCGACGGGCACGAAGTAACCGGACTTGGGCTTCGGCATCGCCAGGCCGTTGTCTTCCAGCATGCGATACGCTTGCTGCACGGTGCTCAAACTGACCCCGTGCTCGACGCTCAAGGCCCTTACGGAAGGCAGCCGATCGCCGGGGCGGTAGAAGCCCTGTTCGATGCGGGTGCCCAGCAACTCGGCGAGGTTGACGTAAAGGGTCACGGTGATCACTCCCAGGGGACCAGTACAGATCCAGGGAAAATACAGGATTCAGCCGCTCGAGGGCAGTATCTGTATGGATTTAATAAAATTTGGTTGAATCTGTAATGGTTTTGTCCGCCCGCTCATTCTAGTCACTCATGGCAACCAGCAAATGAGGACGACAAAATGAACGGCATGAGCGATGTGCGGCTGACGTTACACGGCCAGGAACTGGAAGCGGGGCAGGCGCGGGCGATGTCGGCCCCGACCCGCAACCGCTGGAGCCTGTTCTGGCACCGTCGCCACACGCGCAAGGTGCTGCTGGAGCTGACTGCCGAGCAACTGCGGGATATCGGGTTGACCGCCGAGCAGGCGCGCCAGGAAGGCTTGAAGCCGTTCTGGCGCAGTTGAGTCACACCAGTTCTTTCAACCGGTGCCAGAGCATCCCCAGCGCCAACAGCGGCGAGCGCAAGTGCTTGCCGCCGGGGAAGGTGATGTGCGGCACCTGGGCGAACAGATCGAAACGTCCCTGCTGCTGGCCGCTGATGGCTTCGCCCAGCAGCTTGCCCGCTAGGTGTGTCGCGTTGAGGCCATGACCGGCGTAGGCCTGGGCGTAATACACGTTGGGTTGATCTGCCAATCGGCCGATCTGCGGCAAGCGGTTGGCACCGATGCCGATCATGCCGCCCCATTGATAGTCGATTTTCACGTCGGCCAGTTGGGGGAACACCTGCACCATCTTCGGCCGCATGTAGGCGCCGATGTCCTTGGGGTCGCGTCCGGAATAGTGGCAGGCGCCGCCGAACAGCAGACGACGGTCGGCAGACAGTCGGAAGTAGTCCACCGTCACCCGCTGATCACACACCGCCATGTTTTGCGGCAGCAATTGGGCCGCCTGGGCGGCGCTTAACGGCTCGGTGGCGATGATATAGCTGCCGGCCGGCAGCACTTTGCCGCTCAGCAGTGGGTTGAGCCCCTTCAGATAGGCGTTGCAGGCCAGCACCAGGGTCTTGGCGCGCACATTGCCGCGGGCGGTGTGTACGTTGACCTCGGGGCCGTAGTCGATGCGCGTCACTTCGGAGTGCTCGAACAGTTGCACGCCGAGTTTTTGGGCGGCAGCTGCCTCGCCGAGGGCCAGGTTCAGCGGGTGCAGATGGCCCGAGCCCATGTCGATCATGCCGCCCACGTAGCGCTCGGAACCGATCACGCTGCCCATTTCGCTGGCTTGCAGCAGGCGTACTTCGTGGCGATAGCCCAGGCTGCGCAATTCTTCGGCGTCTTCGGCGAGGCCGAGCAGGTCGCGGGGTTTGTTGGCCAGGTCGCAGTAGCCCCAGGTCAGGTCGCAGGCGATCTGGAAACGCTCGACGCGCTCGCGCACGATTTCTACCGCCTCCAGGCCCATCAGTTTCATCTGGCGCACGCCGTCGGTGCCGATCACGTTGGTGAATTGCTCCAGGCCATGGCCAACGCCGCGGATCAACTGGCCGCCATTGCGCCCGCTGGCGCCCCAGGCGATCTTGCGCGCTTCCAGCAGCACCACGCTGAACCCGCGTTCGGCCAGTTCCAGCGCGGTGTTGAGCCCGGAAAAACCGCCGCCGATCACGCACACGTCGGCCACCGTTTCGCCGGCCAACGCCGGATAGTCGGGTTGCGGCAGGCTGCTGGCGGCGTAGTAGGAAGCGGTGTGCCGGGCGCTGGCAGTCATGGGAACATCCCCGTTTGGAAAATTTGACGCAGGATACAGCGGTCGGACGAAGCTGTCTCACCGCGGGGTTTTGCGGCAGAATCCAGGCCTATTCGCCGTTCGGTACGTGTTTCGATGAGTTGCAACAGTCAGAAAATCAGCGCATTGCGCCGACAGATTCCCTCGTTCGAGTGCGTCCCCGGTTGCCACGATTGCTGTGGGCCGGTGACGACTTCACCCGAGGAAATGTCGCGCCTGCCGCGTAAGACCGCTGCCGAACAGGAAGCTGCCATGGACGAGTTGAACTGCGTACACCTGGGGCCCAATGGCTGCACGGTGTATGACGAGCGCCCGCTGATCTGTAGGCTTTTCGGCACCACAAAGACCTTGCCGTGCCCCAATGGACGCCGGCCGGTGGAGCTGATTCACCCGCGGGTGGAGAAGCAGATCCACGAATACATGGCGAGTACCCGGCAGGTGCTGGTCTAAATGTGGGAGCAAGCAAGCCCCCGTCCACATTGACCCGGTTGTGTCAGTCAGTCGGGGATGGGCAGATTGAGGCTCTCTTTCACCTCTTCCATCACGATATAGCTCTTGGACTCCCGCACATGGGGCAGTTTGAGCAGGATGTCGCCGAGCAGTTTGCGGTACGAGGCCATCTCGGAAATCCGCGCTTTCACCAGGTAGTCGAAGTCCCCCGAGACCAAGTGGCACTCCAGCACATGGGGCAATTTCAGCACGGCGCGGCGGAATTCTTCGAAGGTGTCGCCGGATTTGTAGTCGAGGCTGATCTCGACAAATACCAGCAAACTCGCCTTCAAATGCTGGGGGTTGAGGCGTGCGTTGTAGCCCATGATGATCCCTTCACGCTCAAGGCGGCGCACGCGCTCGGTGCAGGGGGTGGTCGACAGTCCGACCTTTTCCCCCAGCTCCGTGAACGAAATGCGCCCGTCGGCTTGTAGGATGCGCAAGATGTTCCGGTCGATCTTGTCCAGCTCCCGTTTGGTCTGGGTGTTGGTACGCATAGGGGATACGCCTCTGTGAAAACGGTTGTTGCCAAGAATTGTCGCCAAATATAGGCATTTATATAGTGAAATGCACTGGTGATTGCTTTTTATACTGCTCACATCATTGCTCGAACAACACACGTCGGCGGTCAAGCCGCGATGAGGATATAAAAATGCGCGTTCTGGTCTTGGGTAGCGGCGTCATTGGTGTGACCAGTGCCTACTATTTGGCGCGAGCCGGTTTTGAGGTGGTCGTGGTCGACCGCCAGCCAGCCGCGGCCATGGAAACCAGTTTCGCCAACGCCGGCCAGGTCTCTCCAGGCTACGCCTCGCCATGGGCCGCGCCGGGTGTGCCGCTCAAGGCCATCAAGTGGCTGCTGCAACGCCACGCGCCGCTGGCGATCAAGGCCACCGCCGATATCAACCAATACCTGTGGATGGCGCAGATGCTGCGCAACTGCACCGCCAGCCGGTATGCGGTGAACAAGGAGCGCATGGTCCGCCTGTCCGAGTACAGCCGCGATTGCCTCGACGAACTGCGCGCTGAAACCGGCATTGCCTACGAAGGCCGCAGCCTCGGTACGACCCAACTGTTCCGCACCCAGGCCCAGCTCGATGGCGCTGCCAAAGATATCGCCGTGTTGAAAGAGTCCGGCGTGCCGTTCGAATTGCTCGACCGTGCCGGCATCGCCCGCGTCGAACCGGCCCTGGCCAGCGTCACCGACATCCTCGCCGGTGCCCTGCGCCTGCCGAACGACCAGACCGGCGACTGCCAGATGTTCACCACGCGCCTGGCCGACATGTGCAAGCAGTTGGGCGTGGAATTCCGTTTCGAACAGGACATCCAGCGCCTCGACCACGCCGGTGATCGCATCAACGGTGTGTGGATCGACGGCAAGCTGGAAACCGCCGACCGCTACGTCCTGGCCCTCGGCAGTTATTCGCCGCAGTTGCTCAAGCCGCTGGGGATCAAGGCGCCGGTGTACCCGCTCAAGGGCTACTCGCTGACTGTGCCGATCACCAACCCGGCGATGGCGCCGACGTCGACCATTCTCGACGAGACCTACAAGGTCGCGATCACCCGTTTCGACAACCGCATCCGTGTCGGCGGCATGGCTGAAATCGCCGGTTTTGACCTGTCGCTGAACCCACGTCGGCGCGAAACCCTGGAGATGATCGTCAACGACCTTTATCCTCAGGGCGGCAATCTGACCGAAGCAATCTTTTGGACCGGCCTGCGTCCGACCACCCCGGACGGTACGCCGATTGTCGGTGCCACCCCGTTCAAGAATCTGTTCCTGAACACCGGCCACGGCACCCTCGGTTGGACCATGGCGTGCGGCTCCGGTCGTTTGCTGGCTGACCTGATGGCCAAGAAAACGCCGCAGATCAGTGCCGAAGGCCTCGATATTTCCCGTTATGGCAACCACCAGGAGTCTGCAAAACATGTCAATCCAGCGCCAGCTCACCAATGAGCGCATGAGCCAGATCGTTGCCCACGGCGGCACCGTGTACCTGGCAGGGCAAGTCGGCGACGACCTGAGTGCCGGGATTGAACAACAGACCCGTGAAACCCTGGCCAATATCGAGCGTTTGCTGGACTTGGCCGGCACCGACAAAAGCAAGCTGCTGTCGGTGACGATCTACCTCAAAGACATCGACGCCGACTTCGCCGGCATGAACGCGGTGTGGGACGCATGGCTGCCCAAAGGCGTCGCCCCGGCCCGCGCCACGGTTGAAGCGAAACTGTGCGAGCCACAAATCCTGGTGGAGCTGTCCGTCGTGGCCGCCCTGCCTTAAGCAACGATCCCTCTCCCGGTACCGATGCGGTTGGTCGGTGCCGGTTTTTTTCACTCTGCCGCCTAGAAGCCTGCCGCCATGCGTCCTGCCCGTGCCCTGATCGACCTCCAAGCCCTGCGCCACAATTACCAATTGGCCCGTGAAGTCACGCGGGCCAAGGCCCTCGCTGTGATCAAGGCCGATGCCTACGGCCATGGCGCAGTGCGCGTGGCCCAGGCGCTGGAAGCCGAGGCCGATGGTTTTGCCGTGGCCTGTATCGAGGAAGCACTGGAGCTGCGGGCTGCCGGTATCCGCGCGCCGGTATTGCTGCTGGAAGGGTTTTTCGAAGCCGACGAGCTGCCGCTGATCGTCGAGCATGATTTCTGGTGCGTGGTGCATTCGCTGTGGCAACTGGAGGCCATCGAGCAGGCGGCCTTGCGCAAGCCCCTCACCGTGTGGCTCAAACTGGACTCGGGCATGCACCGTGTCGGCCTGCATCCCAAGGACTACCACGAGGCGTACCAGCGCCTGCTCGCCAGCGGTAAGGTGGCGAAGATCGTATTGATGAGCCACTTCGCCCGCGCCGATGAGCTCGATTGCGTGCGCAGCAATGAACAAGTGGCGGTGTTCGAAGCGGCGCGCCAGGGGCTGTCGGCCGAGGTCAGCCTGCGCAATTCGCCGGCGGTGATGGGCTGGCCGAAGGTGCCCAGCGACTGGGTACGCCCCGGCATCATGCTGTACGGCACGACGCCGTTTGGTGAAGACCAGGCCATCGCCGCGCGCTTGCAGCCGGTAATGACCCTGGAATCGAAAGTCATCTGCGTGCGCGAACTGCCGGCCGGCGAGCCGGTGGGCTACGGTGCCAAATTCATCACGCCGAAACCGATGCGGATCGGCGTGGTTGCCATGGGCTATGCCGACGGTTATCCACGTCACGCCCCCACCGGCACGCCGGTGCTGGTGGCGGGGCAGCGCAGCCAGTTGCTCGGCCGGGTGTCCATGGACATGCTGTGCGTCGACCTCACCGACGTGCCCCAGGCCGGCCTCGGTTCCACCGTGGAGCTGTGGGGCAAGAACATCCTCGCCAGTGACGTCGCGGCCGCCGCCGAGACCATCCCCTACCAGATCTTCTGCAACCTGCGCCGCGTGCCAAGGCTCTATTCCGGGGCTTGATCGGCCTCTACGAACGGTGCTGGGGAGGATTTAGGCCCAAGTGTTGTAAATACTGAACGCTGTCGCCATGATAACGCTCAATTACAACAAAGCCTGAATCCTAGGAGGCTCCCGCATTGGACGTCGGCGAACGACTGCAATCCATCCGTAAACTGAAGGGTCTTTCCCAGCGCGAGCTCGCCAAGCGTGCGGGTGTCACCAACAGCACCATTTCGATGATCGAAAAAAACAGTGTCAGCCCTTCCATCAGTTCCTTGCGCAAGGTGCTGGGCGGCATTCCCATGTCGATGGTCGAGTTCTTTTCCGAGGAAATCCTCCAGGAAATACCGACCCAGGTCGTCTATAAAGCCAACGAGCTGATTGATATCTCCGACGGCGCCGTCACCATGAAACTGGTGGGTCGCGCACATCCGAGCCGGGCGATCACGTTTCTCAACGAAATTTACCCGCCTGGCGCCGATACTGGCGAAGAAATGCTCACCCACGAAGGCGAAGAAACCGGGATTCTGGTGGAGGGTCGCCTGGAATTGGTCGTCGGTCTTGAAACTTTTGTGCTCGAAGCTGGCGATAGCTACTACTTTGAAAGCACCAAGCCCCATCGTTTTCGTAATCCGTTCGAGGTGCCGGCGCGACTAATCAGCGCAGCCACGCCCGCGAACTTTTGACAGAAGAGGCGTCCTGCCAGCATTGCAGAGACTCCCGCAGCGTATTCCGTGAGACTGAATCTCCCTTTGCTTAATAGGGTTGTTTCAGCCAGGCGGGCTAACCGTTATACTTTCGCCGCCTGCGAAACCGTGGCCGCAGGCGTGAATAGCCACCATTGAGGGTGAACGCGTGAACCTAATTATGAAAATGCTGGCTGCACCAGCAACCGTACTGGCCCTATGGGCTGTCAGCGCTCAAGCTGCGACCAATGATGACATTGCCAAGCGCTTGGAGCCTGTTGGCCAAGTGTGTGTGCAGGGGCAGGAGTGCAAGGGGATGGAAGTCGCCGCAACAGCGGGCGGCGGCGGCGGTGCGAAAACACCGGATGAGATCATTGCCAAGCACTGCAATGCATGCCACGGAACCGGCCTGTTGGGTGCTCCGAAAATCGGCGACACCGCCGCCTGGAAAGACCGCGCCGACCACCAGGGCGGCCTCGACGGCATCCTGGCCAAGGCGATCACGGGTATCAATGCCATGCC
Organism: Pseudomonas sp. GW704-F2; assembly: GCF_059423025.1. NCBI lineage: Bacteria > Pseudomonadati > Pseudomonadota > Gammaproteobacteria > Pseudomonadales > Pseudomonadaceae > Pseudomonas > Pseudomonas sp. GW704-F2. Next base: position 89,141 of record NZ_JBWKXO010000014.1, read on the forward strand.
GCCAAAAGGCACCTGTGCTGATTGCACGGATGCTGATCTGAAAGGCGCGATCAAGAAGATGTCCGGGTTGTAATCCAGCGATCTTCGTCAAAAATGCCGCTTACGAGCGGCTTTTTTGTGCCTGCGATCGAGGGTTGAGGCTGTTCTTTGCAACCAAGACGGGCCACTCTCTATCCAACCCCTAGTCATGAAATGTTCAGGAGGGTCGGATGGTGCAGTTATGTTCAATCGAGCAAGCCGTTGACGACGTACTCGCGCGCTTGCCGGCGCATATCCACATGGGCCTGCCCCTGGGCCTGGGCAAGCCCAATCTGTTCGTCAACGCGCTGTACCGACGTATCGCCAAGCTGCCGGAGCGGGCGCTGACGATTTACACCGCCTTGAGCCTGGGTCGCCCGGCGCTGGGCGATGGCTTGCAGAAGCGCTTCCTGGAACCGTTTACCGAGCGGGTATTTGGCGATTATCCCGAGCTGGATTATCTCGCCGATCTGCACAAGGACAGCCTGCCGGCGAATATCCACGTCCAGCAATTTTTCATGCAGCCCGGTAGCCTGCTTCACAGCCAATCCGCGCAACAGGACTACGTCAGCAGCAACTACAGCCATGCCGCGCGCGATATCTACGCCGCCGGCCTGAACCTGGTGGCGCAGTTGGTGGCCAGCAGCGCCGAGCACCCCGACCGGCTGAGCCTGAGCTGCAACCCCGATGTCACCCTCGACCTGCTGCCGATGATCGCCAAGCGTCGCGCCGCCGGGGAAACCGTGCTGATGGTCGGCCAGGTCCACACCGATTTGCCCTACATGCCGGGGGATTCGGAGTTGGGCATGGATGCGTTCGACTACCTGCTCGATGAAAAGGACAGCAGCACGCTGTTCTCCACACCGAATATGCCGGTGGGTTTCCAAGACCATTTTATCGGCCTGCATGCCAGCACCCTGGTGCGCGATGGCGGCACCTTGCAGATCGGTATCGGTTCGATGGGCGATGCGCTGACCGCCGCCTTGCTTGCGCGCCAGGCCGATAACGAAGCCTATCGGCTGCTGCTGACCGACCTCGATGTGTACCGCTGGGCGGCGCTGATCAGCCGTGAAGGGGGCGTCGAGCCGTTTGCCAAAGGCCTTTATGGTTGCAGCGAAATGTTCGTCAACGGCCTGCTGGTGCTGGCGGATGCGGGGATCGTGCGGCGCAAGGTCTACCCGGATGTGGCGACGCAGGAACAGGCAAACGCCGGCCTGCTCGATGATGCGGCCCAGCCCGACGGCATTTCGATCCATGGCGGTTTTTTCGTTGGCCCGCGAAGTTTTTACCAACGCTTGCAGGACATGACCCTCGCCAAGCGTCAGGCGTTCAACATGACGCGCATCAGCTACATCAACGAGCTGTACGGGCAGGAAGAACTCAAGCGTTTGCAGCGTCTGGATGCGCGGTTCATCAACAGCGCGATCGTGGTGACCTTGCTCGGCGCCGGGGTTGCCGACCAACTGGAAGGTGGCCGCGTGCTCAGTGGCGTGGGCGGGCAGTACAACTTTGTTGCCCAGGCCCACGCGCTGGAAGGTGCGCGCGCGATCCTGATGTTGCGCAGCTGGCGCGAAGCGGCGGGGGAGGTCAGTTCCAATATCGTGTGGGAGTACGGCCATTGCACGATCCCACGGCACCTGCGGGACATTGTCATCACCGAATACGGAATTGCCGACTTGCGCGGTCAGACCGATTCCAAGGTAATTGAGGCGTTGCTCAACATCACCGACTCCAGGTTCCAGGGCGACTTGATCGAGCAGGCGCAAGAGGCCGGCAAACTACCCCGGGATTTCCAGCTGGACCCGCGCTTTACCGACAACACTCCGCAGCGGCTCCAGAGCCTTCAGGCCCGGCATCGCCGGTTGTTTCCGGAGTATCCGCTGGGCACCGATTTCACGGATGTCGAACGGGACCTGTTGCGGGGGTTGAACTGGCTCAAGAGCAAATTCAAGCTGAGCGAGATTTTCGACCTGGGCAAGGCGGCGCTGGATGCGCCGGAGCCGGAGGCGTTTCCCGAGCATCTGAAGCGGATGGGGTTGGACCAGCCGGAAGGGCTAAAAGAGGACGTGTATCAGCGGCTGTTGCTCGCCGGCCTCCAGGCCACCGCGCACTAAATGTAGGAGGGGGCTTGCCCCCGATAGCGGTGTATCAGTCACACAAATGTGTTGGCTGAGCCACTGCTATCGGGGGCAAGTCGAATCGTCGCACCGCCCCTCCCACAGTTTTAACCGGGTTCCGTCAGCGATTACTCGATGAAGGTGACGACACCACCGCTCAGCGACTTCACGCGCGCCAGTGATTCAACCCGATAACCCTGCGCATCCAGCTCGGCACGCCCGCCCTGGAACGACTTCTCGATCACGATCCCCAGGCCGGCAACGGTGGCACCGGCCTGCTTGATGATCGAGATCAGCGCCTGGGACGCCTTCCCGTTGGCCAGGAAGTCATCGATGATCAGCACGCGGTCGCTGCTGGTCAGGTGGCGCGGCGAGATCGCTACGGTGCTTTCGACTTTCTTGGTGAAGGAATACACCGTTGCCGACAGCAGGTTTTCGGTCAGGGTCAGGGACTGTTGCTTACGGGCGAAGATCACCGGCACGCCGAGGTTCAGGCCGGTCATGATCGCCGGGGCGATCCCCGAGGCTTCGATGGTGACGATCTTGGTGATCCCCGAATCCTTGAACAGCGCGGCGAATTCGTCGCCGATCAGTTTCATCAGCGCCGGGTCGATCTGATGGTTCAGAAAGGCGTCGACTTTGAGTACCTGATCGGAAAGCACGACGCCTTCTTCGCGAATTTTCTTGTGCAGTGCTTCCACGGAACGCTTCCTCTAATGGCGCACGGTGCGCCGAAAGTAGATTAAAAAATAGTCGATTCTAGCGCTTTAACATCGCGCGAATATCCGCCAGGGCGGTGTTGCCGCGAACGGCCTTGACCTCGGTCGGGGTGTCGTCGTTGCCTTCCCAGGCCAGGTCGTCCGGCGGCAGTTCGTCGAGGAACCGGCTGGGGGCGCAATCGATGATTTCGCCGTATTGCTTGCGCTTGGCGGCAAAGGTGAAGGCCAATGTCTGGCGTGCGCGGGTAATGCCCACGTAGGCCAGGCGCCGTTCTTCCTCGATGGTGTCGGCTTCGATGCTGGAGCGGTGCGGGAGGATTTCCTCTTCCATGCCCATGATGAACACGTAGGGAAATTCCAGGCCCTTGGACGCATGCAAGGTCATCATCTGTACACCTTCGGCGCCGTCTTCCTCTTCTTGCTGGCGCTCGAGCATGTCGCGCAGCACCAGCTTGCCGATGGCGTCTTCGACGGTCATTTCGCCGTCTTCGTCTTTTTCCAGGGTGTTCTTCAACGCTTCGATCAGGAACCAGACGTTGCCCATGCGGTAGTCCGCGGCCTTGTCGCTGGAACTGTTGGTGCGCAGCCAGTTTTCATAGTCGATGTCCATGACCATGCTGCGCAGGGCGCTGATCGGGTCTTCACCGGCGCATTGCTCGCGCACTTTGTCCATGAAGCGCTTGAAGCGCGACAGGCGATCGGTGAAGCGCGTGTCCAGGTGTTCGCCCAGGCCGATTTCGTCGGTGGCGGCGTACATCGAGATCTTGCGTTCGGTGGCGTAGTTGCCGAGTTTTTCCAGGGTGGTCGAGCCGATTTCCCGACGCGGTACGTTGATCACGCGCAGGAAGGCGTTGTCGTCGTCCGGGTTGACGATCAGGCGGAAGTAGGCCATCAGGTCTTTGACTTCCTGGCGTCCGAAAAAGCTGTTGCCGCCGGACAGACGATACGGCACCTGATGGTGCTGCAGTTTCAGCTCGATCAGCTTGGCCTGGTAGTTGCCGCGATAGAGGATCGCGAAGTCGCTGTAGGGCCGGTCGGTACGCAGGTGCAGGCTGAGGATTTCCACGGCCACGCGCTCGGCTTCGGCGTCTTCGTTGCGGCAGCGGATCACGCGGATCTCGTCGCCATGGCCCATCTCGCTCCACAGTTGTTTTTCAAACTCGTGGGGGTTGTTCGAGATCAGCACGTTGGCGCAGCGCAGGATGCGGCTGGTGGAGCGGTAGTTCTGTTCCAGCATCACCACTTTCAGGGACGGATAGTCGTCCTTGAGCAGCATCAGGTTTTCCGGGCGGGCGCCGCGCCAGGCATAGATCGACTGGTCGTCGTCGCCCACCACGGTGAACTGGTTGCGCTTGCCGATCAGCAACTTCACCAGCAGGTACTGGCTGGCGTTGGTGTCCTGGTATTCGTCCACCAGCAGGTAACGTACCTTGTTCTGCCACTTCTCGAGGATGTCGGCGTGTTCCTGGAACAGCTTCACCGGCAGCAGGATCAGGTCGTCGAAGTCCACCGCGTTGAACGCCTTGAGCGTGCGCTGGTAGTGGGTGTAGACGATGGCGGCGGTCTGTTCCTTGGGGTTGCGCGCGTTTTCCAGGGCTTCGGGCGGCAGGACCAGGTCGTTTTTCCAGGCGCCGATCATGTTCTTGATCTCGTCGACGCCGTCGTCGCCCGCGTATTCCTTCTGCATGATGTCGGTCATCAGGGCTTTGACGTCGGTCTCGTCGAAGATCGAGAAACCCGGCTTGTAGCCCAGCCGCGCATGCTCCTTGCGGATGATGTTCAGCCCCAGGTTGTGGAACGTACACACCGTGAGGCCGCGGCCTTCGCCACCCTTGAGCAGGGTGCCGACCCGCTCTTTCATTTCCCGCGCCGCCTTGTTGGTAAAGGTCATGGCGACGATGTACTGGGCGCGGATGCCGCAGTTCTGGATCAGGTGCGCGATCTTGCGGGTGATCACGCTGGTCTTGCCGGAGCCTGCACCGGCGAGCACCAATAGAGGGCCGCCGACGTAGTTCACGGCTTCTTGCTGCCGGGGATTGAGTCGGGACATACAGAGTTCAGGGAGTCGTTGTTCAAAAGGGCGGGCATTTTAACAGGCTGGTGAGATTCTGCTGCCTTGGATCGACGGTGTGACGTACCACTCGATCTAAATTTGCCGCTTTTGCTACTTTGCCGCAGGATGTGGGGGTATTTGCGACTTTTGTGCGTACTGCTCGTATTTGATAACTTTTATCATTTGTGAATGCTCGACCTGACGTCATAATACTTGCCGCCAACGAAATCTTGCAGAGTCTAGGGAGCTAGCTTGTCCACGCCTGTCGAACCCTTGCGTTTGCTGCTACTGGCCGATACGCCTGAGTGGGCAGCATTGTTGCGCGAGTGCCTGGTGCCGATGGGCGACGGGGCTGTGCTGATCAGCGCGCCCAACTGGGACTCGGTGAGTCGTCTGTTCGACGACGACCACAGCGCCGTGCTGTTGACCACGCCCAACCTGCAACCCGGCCCGGGCCGTTGCAGCTTGCCGTGCGTGTTGTTGCTGGAACAGGAGCCGTTGGTGGCGCCCCTGGGAGTCAGTGACTGGCTGATCCGTCTTGCCATGGACGCCGACACCCTGCGCCGCTGCCTGCGCCATGTGCGCGAACGTGGCGTGCTGGAAAACACCTTGCAGCGCCTGGCCGAACAAGACCCGCTGACCGGTATCGCCAACCGCCAGGGCTTCCAGACCCTGTTGGCCGCACGCCTGGCAGACAACGAAGGGCGCGGCCTGGCCCTGGGCCACCTGGACCTCGACAACTTCCGCCACGCCAACGATGCCCTCGGCCACCAGGCCGGCGACCGGCTGATCCTGCAAGTGGTCTCGCGGCTCAAGAGCCAGCTCGAAGCCGGCGACCAACTGGCGCGCCTGGGCAGCGATGAGTTTGCCTTGCTGATCGACACCCGCCGCGCGCCCCAGCGTGCCGAATGGATGGCCGAGCGCATCACCGAAGCCATGGCCGAACCGTATTGGGTGGATGGCGAGAGCCTGCTGATCGGTTGCAGCCTGGGCGTCGCGCATGCCCGCGCGCGTGCCGGCGCCGACCCGTTGATGTGGCATGCCCATATCGCCATGCAGCAAGCCAAAAGCACCCAGGGCTGCACCTTTCATATCTTCAACGAACGCATCAACCGCAACGCCCGCAGCCTGGCCGACCTGGAAAGCGAATTGCGTCGCGCGCTGCGTCGCGACGAACTGGAACTGCATTACCAGCCGCGCCTCGACCTGGACGACGGCCATATCGTCGGCCTCGAAGCCCTGGTGCGCTGGCGCCATGGCGAGCGCGGCCTGTTGCCGCCCAGCGAATTCGTGCCGCTGGCCGAACAGAGTGGGTTGATCGTACCGCTGGGTTACTGGGTGATCTCCCGGGCCCTGCGCGACATGCAGGACCTGCGCGAACGCGGCCTGCCGCCGCTGCATATGGCGGTCAACCTGTCGTTCCGCCAGTTCCAGGACAGCCAACTGCTCTCGACCCTCAGCCGGCTGATTGTCGAGCGCGGGGTGGATGCGCAATGGCTGGAATTCGAGTTGACCGAAACCGCCGTGATGCGCCGCAGTGACCTGGTCAAGCAGACCATGGACGCCCTCGGTCGCCTCGGTGTGCGCTTTTCCCTCGACGACTTCGGCACCGGCTTCTCATCGTTCGTCCACCTCAACAGCCTGCCGATTGCCTTGTTGAAGATCGACAAGAGTTTCGTCGGCGGCATGGAAGAGCGTGAAGAAAACCGCAAGCTGGTCCACGCCATGATCAACCTGGCCCACAACCTCAACCTGGAAGTGGTGGCCGAAGGCGTGGAAACCGCGGAACAACTGGCGCTGTTACGTTTGTTCGGTTGCGACCAGGCCCAGGGTTACCTGATCAGCAAACCGCTGCCATTGCCGGAGTTGGTGGACTACCTGACGTTCGGCAAGGACCAGCAGGCTTTGTTGGGCTAGCTCATCCTTTTCTTGCCAACCCGCCCCCACATTTCAACCGCGCAAGACTTCTAGTCGGTCTGCGCGGCATGGAATGAGCGTTGAGCGTCTGGCTCCTGCCGAATCATGCGCTTCATCTTCGCCTCGAACGCACAGGTCAGGCTGATCGCCGCACAGGCCAAGCCCAGCGCCAGGCCCCACCACACGCCGGTCGGCCCCCAGCCCAGGGTGAAGGCCATCCACCAGGCCGCTGGCGCACCGATCAGCCAATAGCAACCCAGGCCCACCAGGAAGGTGGTCTTGGCGTCCTTGAGCCCACGGATGCAGCCCATGGCGATGGTCTGCACGCCGTCGAACAGCTCGAACCAGGCCGCCACGGCCAGCAGGCTGACGGCGAGCACGATCACCTCGTGGAATGCCGGGTCGTTATGGTCGAGGAACAGCCCGACCAGCGGATCGGAATACAGCCACAGCACCGCGGCAAATCCCAACATCACCGCCGCGCCAAAGCCGATACCGACACGCCCCGCCATGCGCGCCTGCAGCAGTTGCCCGGCGCCATAGTGCTGGCCGATACGCATGGTCACCGCGTAGGACATCCCCGCCGGCACCATGAACGCCACCGAGACGATTTGCAGCGCGATCTGATGCGCCGCCAATTGCGTACTGCCCATGGTGCCCATGCACAGCGCCGCGAAGGCAAACAACCCGACTTCCACCGCGTAGGTGCCGCCAATCGGCAGGCCCAGCCGCCACAGCTCGCGCAAGTAGTGGGTGTTCAGACGCAACAGGCCTGCGCTCAGCGGGTAGGCCGAGTACGCGCGGTTGCTGCGGATGTACGCCATCAGTGCCAGCGCCATGCCATTGGCGACGATGGCCGTGACCAGGCCGATGCCCATCAAGCCGAGTTTCGGCAGGCCGAACATGCCCTCGATCAACGCGTGGTTGAGCAGGTAGTTGACCACTGTGCCGCCGAGACTGATCACCATCACCGGTGTGGCTTTGCCGATCGCGCTGGTGAAGCCGCGCAGGGCCATGAAACTCAGGTAGCCGGGCAGGGCGAACGGCAGGATCGTAAGGAATTGCCCCGCCGCGTCCACGTTGGTTTCGGTCTGACCGAACATCAGCAGCACCGGCTTGAGGTTCCACAGCAGCAGCGCCGCCGCCAAGGCCATCAGCCAGGCGAGCCACAGCCCGGCCTGGGTCAGGCGGGTGGCGCCGTCGATATCGCCCGCGCCGTGGCGGATGGCGACCAAGGTGCCCACGGCAGCAATCACGCCGATGCAGAAAATCGCCACGAACGAGTAGCTCGCCGCGCCCAGGCCACCGCCGGCCAGGGCCTCGGGGCTCAGGCGGGCCATCATCAGGGTGTCGGTCAGCACCATCAGCATGTGCGCCAACTGTGAGGCAATCAACGGCCCTGACAGCCGCAGAATGGCCCAGAGTTCGGTACGTGCCGGATGTTGCATGATCATCACGCTCAAATTTTCGGAGGAGGGGGAGAACGTCGATTCTCGGCGCTCTCAGCTCATTGCACAAAGGGATAAAAGCGATTGGTCGCATGATTAAAACTCATGCCTGATTGATTCTGGTAGGGTTTCAGCATCCTGCTGTCGGAGCTTTCCTTATGTCTCGTCGTCTTCCTCCGCTTTATGCGCTACGGGCTTTTGAGGCCGCCTCCCGACACAATTCCTTCACCCGTGCGGCGCAGGAGCTGTCCATCACCCAAAGTGCGGTGAGCCGGCATATCCGCACCCTCGAAGAGCATTTCGCCTGCCGCCTGTTCCTGCGCAGCGGGCGCAACCTGCAGCTCACCGAGGCCGCACGCCTGTTGCTGCCCGGGGTGCGCGAGGGCTTTGCCGCGCTGGAGCGGGCCTGTCATACCTTGAACGCCGAAGATGACATCTTGCGCATGAAGGCACCCTCGACCCTGACCATGCGCTGGCTGTTGGCGCGGCTCAGTCGTTTCCGGCATTTGCAGCCGGGCAACGAAGTGCAGCTCACCAGCGCGTGGATGAGCGTGGATGAAGTCGACTTCAACCAGGAGCCTTTTGACTGCGCGGTGTTGTTGAGCGACGGGCACTTTCCGGCGGATTGGGAAGCCAGTTATCTGTTCCCGGAACTGTTGATTCCAGTCGGCGCGCCCAATTTGTTGAGCGACGGCCCATGGGACGTCAATCGCCTGGCCAGCGCCGAGTTGCTGCACCCCACACCCGACCGCCGCGACTGGCGTAACTGGTTGGAGCGCATGGGGCTGTCCGCCCAGGTGTCGCTCAAGGGCGGGCAGGTGTTCGATACCCTGGAGCTGGGCATGATCGCCGCCGCCCGGGGTTACGGTGTGTCCATGGGCGATCTGCTGATGGTCGCCGAAGACGTGGCCCAGGGACGCTTGAGCCTGCCGTGGCCGACCGCCGTCGCCAGTGGGGAAAACTATTACCTGGTGTGGCCGAAAACCCGCCCGGGCGGCGAGCGTCTGCGCCGGCTGGCGGAGTTTCTGCAGGGCGAAGTGCAGGCCATGGTGTTGCCTGTCGTCGAGCGTCTCGATTGAATCGCTTCAGCGTGAGAGAGCAATCGTTTGCGTGATACCCCTGCACTTCGCTCAAGTATTGCCCGGCGCCGCCGAAGTAGGGGTGTTGGAACTATCGTGCACCAACGAATCTCACCAGATAATTTGCCGAGCAACGCTATGAGATCAGGATGATCCAGGCCTCGGCCAGGAGCTGTCATGTCTCAACCTCGTGCTCGGATCGCCTCCCAGCTAGGCCTCGCGTTAGCCGTGATTCTGGCTGTCGTCATCAGCGGCAGTACGGTTTTTGCCTTGCGTTCCCTCGACTCCGCCAACCTCGATACCCGGGAAGAACATCTGGCCAGCGAGGCGCGGCTGCTGGCCGATCAACTCAGTACCTTCCACGGCACCTTGCGCGAGAGCACTCAGCGCTTGAGCGGGCTGTTTGAAAAACGCTTCGGCGCCGGCTTGAGTGTGCAGGCGGATCAGCCGGTCGCCGTGGCCGGCGTGCAGACCCCGAGCCTGTACCTGGGCAAGGCGCTGCTGAACAACAACTTCGGTGACGTCGACGAGTTCAAGCAGATATCCGGCGGCGTGGCCACGGTGTTCGTGCGCAGCGGCGACGACTTTATCCGCATCAGCACGTCCTTGACCAAGCAGGACGGCAGCCGTGCCATCGGCACAGTGCTGGATCGCCAGGGGCCGGCCTACTCGCGGGTGGTCGGTGGGCAGACGTACATCGGCCGCGCCGTGCTGTTCGATCGCTCCTACATGACCCAGTACAGCCCGGTGCGCGACGCCAGCGGCAAAGTCATCGCGGTGCTGTTCATCGGCTTCGACTACACCGATGAGCAGAATGCCCAGTTCACCAACCTCAAGCGCTTCCGCATCGGCCAGACCGGTTCGCTGGCACTGCTGGATGAGCAGAAACACTGGCTGGTACCGCCGGCCGGGGTGCAGGCGCCGGACCAGGCTGTGCCGGTGATGCTGGACCTGGCCAAGGCGCCCGGCAAGGGCCGCTTCTGGAGCGACAAGCAGGAAGATTTCTACAGCGTCTCGGTGCCGTTTGCCGGCGGCCCCTGGTCGGTGGTGGCGAGCATGCCGAAAGCCGAGATCCGCGCGGTCACGTGGTCGGTGGGCATTCGCCTGGTGATCGGCAGCATGCTGGCGATGCTGCTGGCGGTGGGCGCAACGGTGTGGTTGTTGCGCAGCAAACTGGCGCCGTTGAGCGACTTGGTACGCCAGGCCGAAGCCTTGGGCGGCGGTGATTTGAGCGCGCGCCTGAACGTGTCGAGCCATGACGAGATCGGCCAACTGGCGGGCAGCTTCAACCAGATGGGGGAAGCGCTGTCGACCATGGTGTCGCACATCCGCAGGGCCGCCGAAGAGGTCAACGGCCGGGCGCAGGCGTTGTCCGGTTTGTCCGGCGGTGCCTATGAAGGCATGGAGCAGCAGTCCGGCGAAATCACCAGCATGGCCGGCGCGGTGGAGGAATTCAGCGCCACTTCGCTGAACATCGCCGACAACATGGGCAACACCGAGCGCCTGGCCCAGGAAAACGCGCAGCAGACCCGCATCGGCCGCAACTCGATGCAGGAGGCGTCGTCGTCCCTGGAACACATCGCCACCGCCCTGAACAGCACGGCCACGGTAATCAACACCTTGGGCCAGCGTTCCCAGGAAATCGGCGGGATCGTTGGCGTGATCACTTCGATCGCCGAACAGACCAACCTGCTGGCGCTCAATGCCGCCATCGAAGCCGCCCGCGCCGGTGAGCAGGGCCGTGGGTTTGCGGTGGTCGCCGACGAAGTGCGCAACCTGGCCTCGCGCACTCGCCAGGCCACCGATGAGATTTCCGGGATGATCCTAAGCATCCAGCAGGAAACCGGTAACGCCATCAGCACCATGGAACAGGGCAATACGCTGATGCAGGAAGGCCTGTCACGCAACGCCGACGTGGCGTCGGCCCTGGCACGCATCGACGAGCAAAGCCGCTCGGCCGGGCAGCAATTCGCCGCGATCACCACCGCCACCCAGGAGCAGAGCAGCACGGCGACGTTGCTGAGCAGCAACCTGCAGAGCATTGCGCTGGCCAACAGCGAGCAACGCGAAGTGGTGTCGAACCTGGCGATTACCGCCAAGGAACTGGAGACGCTGGCGGCAGGCTTGCGCCAAGAGGTCGATCGGTTTCGTTGAAGGCGCGCCTGGAACGGCTAGCGTGCCTTGAGCGCGTTAGCCAGGCGCTGCATGGCGGTTTCGATTTCATGGGCGGTCAAGGACGAGTAGCCCAATAACCATCCCTGTTGCGTGGCCGCACCGGCATACAACCGGCTGAGGCCGGACAGTTGCACACCCGCGCTGGCGGCCTGGCGGATGGTTTTTTCTTCCGACCACCCCTCATGCAGCACGCAAGGGATTTGCAGCCCGCCCTGGGGCCGGCATGCCGTGACCACATCGCCGAGGTACTTGCCGATGGCGTCGAGCATGATGGCTTGGCGCCCGGCGTAGAGTTTGCGCATCGCCCGGACATGGGCGTTGTAATGCCCGTCCTCCATGAAGCGCGCCAGCGTCAGTTGCAGGATTTGCGGAGTGTGGCCGTCCATCATGCTGCGCGCATAGGTGAAGGCCTTGACCAGTTCAGGGGGCAGCACCATGTAGCCCATGCGCAGGCCGGGGAACAGGGTCTTGCTGAAGGTGCCGAGGTACAGCGTGCGCTGGTACTTGTCCAGGCCCTGCACGCAGGCCGTGGGTTTGCCTTCGTAGTGGAACTCGCTGTCGTAGTCATCTTCGATGACCCATTTGCCTTTTTCCGCGGCCCAGTTGATCAACTCCAGACGCCGCTCCAGGGTCAGCGTGGCGCCGGTCGGGTATTGATGAGACGGCGTGACATACACGCAATGGGCGCCGCTGCGGTCGGCGTGCAGCAGGTCGGTGCGGATGCCCGCCGCATCGACATCGATGGGCACGACCTTGGCCTCGGCGGTTTCGAAGGCCTTCCTGGCGCCGTAGTAGCCCGGGTTTTCCAGCAGGATCGGTTTGCCGACGTCCACCAGCAGTTGCGCACACAGAAACAGCGCCTGGCGCGTACTGCTCAGCACCAGGACCTGGTCGGGCGAGCACTTCGCCCCACGCTCAAGGTTCAAGTACGTCGCGATGGCTTTGCGTAACGACTCGGCTCCTTGCGGGTCACCGTGCAACAGCACGCTGCTGCGATAGTCCTTCATCACCTGGCGCTGCAGGCGCTCCCACACATCGGTCGGGAACGAGCGGGTTTCGGGCAGGCCCGTGGCGAATGCCTTGATCACCTGTTGATCGTTCACGCCGCCGCTGTCGAGGATCATCCGCCCGCGCAGGCTCAAGCCGGCGCCCGGTGCGGCCTGGCTGGTTTTGACGGCCTGCGCCTTGATGCGGCGGCGCGAGGCACCGCGCAATTCGGTGCCGATGGCCTCGCACACGTAACTGCCGGAGCCTTCGCGCCGCACGATAAAACCATCGCGGTGCAACTGCACGTAGGCGTTCTCCACCGTGTCGCGCGCGACCCCCAACGACGTGGCCAACACCCGCGTCGCCGGCAGCTTCAGGCCCGGCGAGAGTGCGCCGTCGAGGATCAAGGCGCGCAGCGCGCGTTGAATGCGCTGGTGCAGGCCCAACTGCTGGAATTGCGCGTCGTTGAGGCGCATCTGCAGGGTTTCCAGCTCGAAGGATTTCGCCATGCGGTCTGCCTCGCCCTGAAGAATTGGCCGGTAATAGCAGGCCAGTCTATCCGTAGACTTTCACCTGTGCCACCGCCTTCACGCCGGCCAATGACCCATCACGCGAGGCTCAACCCCTCGTTTGGCAAGGAGCAAAGTCCCTATGTCTTCGTCAATATCGCCGTCGCCGCTGCGCCCGCGCGACCTGTTGCACCCCATCGTGGCCGGGCTGATTTCAGTCATCGTCAATTATGGCGGTACGTTCATTCTGGTGTTCCAGGCGGCCAAGGTGGCCGGGCTCAGCCCCGAGCTGACGGCTTCGTGGGTCTGGTCGGTATCGATCGGCGTGGGGGTGACCGGGCTGTTTCTCAGTTGGGTGAGCCGTGAGCCGATCATCACCGCCTGGTCGACCCCCGCTGCGGCGTTTCTGGTGGTCGCGCTGTCTGCCACGCCTTACGCCGAGGCGGTCGGCGCGTACATGGTTTCAGCCGCTGCGTTTGTGCTGCTGGGGCTGTCCGGCTGTTTCGAAAAAGTCATCCGGCTGATTCCGCCGGGCATCGCGGCGGCCATGCTGGCGGGGATTCTGCTGCAGTTCGGCATCGGCGCGTTTGGTGGCATGAGCCTCGACCCGGTGCTGGTCGGCGTGTTGATCGCCGCTTACGTCGGGCTCAAGCGCTTTACTGCGCGCTACGCGGTCGTCGGCATTCTGCTGCTGGGCTTGGGATTCCTGCTGGTGCAGGGGCGGGTGGACTTGTCGGGCCTGTCCCTGCAACTGGCGGCGCCGGTATTCACCCGGCCCGAGTTTTCGCTCAATGCGTTGCTCAGTGTGGCGCTGCCGCTGTTTCTGATCACCCTCACGGGCCAGTACATGCCGGGCATGCTGGTGCTGCGCAACGATGGTTTCAAGACCAGCGCCAACCCGATCCTGACGGTGACCGGGTTGGGGTCGCTGCTGATGGCGCCGTTCGGCTCGCACGCGTTCAACGTCGCGGCGATCACGGCGGCCATCTGCACAGGCAAGGAAGCCTCGGAGGACGCGTCCAAGCGCTGGGTCGCCGGGGTTGCCGCTGGGGTGTTCTACATCCTCGTCGGGGTGTTCGGGGTAACGCTGGCCGCCGTATTCATGGCGTTCCCGCCGGCATTCATCACCACGCTGGCCGGCTTGGCCCTGCTGGGCACCATCGGCGCCAGCCTGGCCAACGCGATGGCGGACGTCAGGTCGCGTGAAGCCGCGCTGATCACCTTTCTGGCGTGCGCCGCCAACATCAACCTGCTCGGGATCGGCGGCGCGTTTTGGGGGTTGTTGATCGGGTTGGCTGCGTATGCGTTGCTCAACGGCCGCTTGCCACGGCGCCGTGCGCCGGCTTCCGAGGCAGTGGCGGCGGCCAAGGGAGCGGCCCAATGATGCGCGCCGAACCGCCAGCCAGCGCCACCCTGCATGCGCGTCACGGGCGTTACCCGCAGGCCACCAGCGTGGAGGACTTCCGGCGCAATCTGGCGGCCGTACAGCAACGTATCGCCAGTGCCTGTGCGCGGGTCGGACGCGACCCGGCGAACGTGCGCCTGTTGCCGGTCAGCAAAACCTTTGACGAGGCGCACCTGCGCCTGGCGTATGCGGCGGGCTGTCGGCTGCTGGGTGAGAACAAGGTGCAGGAAGCCCAGCGCAAATGGCAGGCCATGAGCGATCTGGCCGATCTGCAGTGGTCGGTGATCGGCCACCTGCAAACCAACAAAGCCAAGCAGGTCGCGCGCTTTGCCAGTGAGTTCCAGGCGCTGGACAGCCTGCGAGTGGCCGAGGCGCTGGATCGTCGCCTGCAGATCGAAGGGCGCCAACTGGATGTGTTCGTGCAGGTGAATACCTCCGGGGAAGCCAGCAAATACGGCCTGGAACCGCACGCCGTCGCGGGTTTTCTGCAGGCCCTGCCAGCGTTCCCGGCCTTGCGCGTTCGCGGGCTGATGACGCTGGCGCTGTTTTCGGCCGATGTGGCCCGCGTGCGCCCGTGCTTTGTGCGGCTGCGCGAACTGCGCGAGCGCCTGCGCGATCACGCCCCGGCGGGCGTCAGCCTGGAGGAATTGTCGATGGGCATGTCCGGGGATTTCGAGATTGCCATCGAGGAAGGCGCGACCGTTGTCCGCGTCGGCCAGGCCATCTTCGGCGCCCGCGCCATGCCGGATGACTACTACTGGCCGAGCGCCGATCAACCGTCAACGACCTGACTTTTTCAGCAAGGACCTGTTCATCATGTACGACTCAACATTGACACTTGAAAGCTTCGACCCGCAGCTGTGTGAGGCGATTCATAACGAGGAGCGCCGTCAGGAAGACCATGTCGAGCTGATCGCTTCCGAAAACTACGCCAGCCCGCTGGTCATGAGTCTCCAGAGCACGGTACTGACCAACAAATACGCCGAGGGCTACCCCGGCAAGCGCTACTACAGCGGCTGCGAATACGTCGATGTGGCCGAGCGCCTGGCCATCGAACGGGTCAAGGCCCTGTTCGACTGCGATTACGCCAACGTGCAGCCCCATGCGGGCGCCCAGGCAAACGCCGCGGTGTTCCTGGCCTTGATCAAACCCGGCGATACGGTGATGGGCATGAACCTGGCCCAGGGTGGCCACCTGACCCACGGCAATCCCTCCAACTTCTCGGGCCGGCATTACCACATCGTGCCTTACGGGCTTGACCCGCAGACGGGCTTGCTCGACTACGACGAGATGGAGCGCATCGCTGTGGAAACGCGGCCGAAGATGCTGATCGGCGGGTTTTCGGCCTACTCGCGGTACAAAGACTGGGCGCGCATGCGGGCGATTGCCGACAAGGTCGGTGCGATTTTCTGGGTCGACATGGCTCACGTCGCCGGCTTGGTCGCCGCTGGCGAGTACCCGGACCCGTTGCCGCACGCCCACGTGGTCACCAGCACCACGCACAAGACCTTGCGTGGCCCGCGAGGCGGGTTGATTTTGTCCAAGGGCCAGGACGCAGCGTTTTACAAAAAACTCGATTCGGCGGTGTTCCCGGGTGTTCAGGGTGGGCCGTTGATGCATCAGATTGCCGCCAAGGCGGTGGCCTTCAAGGAAGCCTTGAGGCCCGAGTTCAAAACCTACCAGGCCCAGGTCGTGGTCAATGCCCGGGCCATGGCGGCCGTGTTGCAGCGGCGCGGTTACAGGATTGTCTCGGGTGGCACCGATAACCACATGATGTTGATCGACCTGTCCGACCGGCCTTACACCGGCAAAGACGCCGATGCGGCCTTGAGCAACGCCGGCATCACCGCCAACAAGAATTCGGTGCCCAACGATCCGCGCTCCCCCTTTGTCACCTCGGGGCTGCGCATCGGCACGCCGGCCGTCACCACCCGCGGTTTCGGCGTGTTCGAGTGCGAGCAACTGGCCGCTTGGCTGTGCGATGTCCTGGACGCCCTGCAACGCGGGGAGAGCGATAGCGTTGCGCTGCAGGTGCGTGAACAGGTGATTGCGCTGTGCCGCCGACACCCGGTTTATCGCTGACTTTTCCCTTCTAAACGTTGGCGCTGTCGACCTGACTGGAGGCTGAGGGGCGGTATTGCAGGGCTTCGGCAATGTGGCTGCGGCGGATGCTGTCTGTGTGTTCCAGATCCGCCAGCGTGCGGGCGACCTTGAGCAGGCGGTGGGCCGCGCGAAGGGACAGGGTCAGGCGCTCGCAGGCGCTTTCCAGCCAGGCTTCATCCGGCCTCGACAGCGCGCAATGCTGGCGCAACCCCGGTAGGTCGAGGACCGCATTGGCGCAGCCCTGGCGCTGTTGCTGGCGGTCCCGGGCCTGGGCTACCAGTGCCGAGGCGGTGGACGTGTTGTCGCCGGGCTGCGGGGCCGGGTTCAGCGCGGTGATTTCGCGAGCGACGGTCAGGTGCAGGTCGATCCGGTCCAGCAACGGCCCGGAGAGTTTGTTGCGATAGCGCTGGACCTGCTCCGGCGTACAGCGACAGCGTGCGCTGGGGTCGCCCATGTAACCGCAAGGGCAGGGGTTCATTGCGGCGACCAGTTGAAAGCGCGCCGGGAAACTCACGCGGTCGCGAGCGCGGGAGATCACGATATGCCCCGACTCCAGTGGCTCGCGCAAAACCTCCAGCACCTTGCGATCAAACTCCGGCAGCTCATCCAGGAACAGCACCCCATGGTGGGCCAAGGTGATTTCCCCCGGTTGCGGCTTTGACCCTCCACCCACCAGCGCCGGGCCGGAGGCCGAATGGTGCGGCTGGCGAAACGGCCGATGGGGCCAATGACTCAGGGGCGCCAGGCTGACCACTGATTGAATCGCTGCCACTTCCAGCGCTTCGTGCTCACTCAGCGGTGGCAGCAAACCCGGCAGGCGGCTGGCGAGCAAGGTCTTGCCGGTGCCGGGCGGGCCGCTGAACAACAGGTTATGCGCGCCTGCCGCAGCGATCAGCAATGCGCGTTTGGCGGCGAGTTGGCCCTGGACTTCGCTGAGGTCCGGGTAAGGTTTGTTCAAGTACAGCAAACCGTCAGACTTGAAGGGCTCGATCGGCACATGCCCATTCAGGTGCGCCACCACCTGCAGCAGGTGGTCCACCGCAATCACCTTCAACCCCGATGCCAGGCAGGCCTCTTCGGCATTCGCCCGGGGCACGATCACGCTGCGCCCGGCCTTGCGCGCCGCGAGCGCTGCCGGCAACACACCTTTCACTGCGCGTACCTCGCCCGATAGCGCCAATTCCCCCAGGCATTCCACGTCGTCGAGCATCTGCGTCGGCACCTGCACGCTCGCCGCGAGAATCCCGAGGGCTATCGCCAGGTCAAAACGCCCGCCGTCCTTGGGCAGGTCGGCGGGCGCGAGGTTGAGGGTGATGCGGCGGGACGGGTATTGCAGCGCGGAGTTGAGGATGGCACTGCGCACGCGGTCCTTGCTTTCCTTGACGGCGGTTTCCGGCAAACCCACCAGGGTGAGCGATGGCAGACCATTGGCCATGTGTACTTCGACGCTGACGGCAGGGGCTTCGACGCCGATCTGGGCGCGACTGTGGACGATGGCGAGGGACATGCTCATTCCTTGAAAGGGCGGACCGCTTCCTGCGGTTTTTCAAGGGTAGACGAGGTGGGGTAGAGCGGGACGCGGGAGGTTTTACAGAACGTATCCGCAGAGTGACGCAGAACAGGTGGGAGCGCCGGCTTGCCTGCGATAGGTCAGGCGTATCAGAGGGACCGAGGTGATTCCATCGCAGGCAAGCCAGCTCCTACATTGGTCGGGGGTTATTCGGAGGCTGCCGGGGTCAACCGCGCTTCCAGCTCCGCCACTTTCGCCTCCAGGCTTTCCAGGCGTGCTCGGGTGCGGGCCAGCACCACCATTTGGCTGTCGAATTCTTCCCGGCTGACCAGGTCGAGCTTGCTGAAGCCGCTTTGCAGCAAGGCCTTGAACTGGCTTTCGATTTCATTGCGGGGCAGTGGGGTCTCGCCGCTGAACAGGCGGGAGGCATGGCCGCTCAGGGCGTCGAGGAGGTCTTTGGGCGCGAGCATGGGAAATATTCCGGAAAACTGTTGGCGGGCAGTGTAACACGCAGCGTCTATAGTCATTTTCACGACCTCGGGCGCACGCTTTTCGCGCAGGGTGTCGGGCGGTAGCGCACCGTTTTCGTGCGCAATCACCCCGCCAAAAAGCCCCGCAGGTGGGCATAAGTGGGCAAGGGACTGATTTCAGTGGTTTTTACGGAGCTGGCAAGGTTTCTGCTTAGACGAACATGACCCATGCACTGATGCAGTCGCTGTGACGAATGCAGTGCGCCGACGGATCAGGGGTACAGGTTTCGTCACCAGTGGTTCGCTGGCGTCGCAATGGCAACTGCTCTTGCGACGATGCGTTACAAAGCCAGGCGCTGCGCTTAGACTTGAGACGGGTTTGTTTTCCTGGGGCAAGTCCACCAATTCGGGAGAGAGTTTTCATGAAGCTAGTCACTGCCATCATCAAGCCGTTCAAGTTGGACGATGTACGCGAGTCGTTGTCCGAAATCGGCGTGCAGGGCATTACCGTTACTGAGGTCAAAGGCTTCGGGCGGCAGAAGGGTCACACCGAGCTGTATCGCGGCGCGGAATACGTGGTTGATTTCCTGCCGAAGGTGAAGATTGATGTCGCCATTGACGACAAGGATCTTGATCGGGTTATCGAGGCGATAACCAAGGCCGCCAACACCGGCAAGATCGGTGACGGCAAGATCTTTGTGGTCAATCTGGAACAGGCTATTCGCATCCGTACCGGCGAAACCGATACCGACGCAATCTAAGCCGCCAAACCCAACGCCCCAGGAGAAAACAATATGACTCTGCGTAAATTCGCAGGGCTCGGAGCCCTGTTGTCCATCGTAATGCCAAGCCTGGCCATGGCGGCAGACGAAGTGGCTGCTCCAGTCCTCAATTCCGGCGACACCGCGTGGATGCTGACATCCACCGCGCTGGTGCTATTCATGACCATTCCCGGCCTGGCGCTGTTCTACGGCGGTATGGTTCGCTCGAAAAACATTCTGTCGGTGATGATGCAGTGTTTTGCCATCACTGGCCTGATCAGCATTCTGTGGGTCATCTACGGTTACAGCATCGCGTTTGACACGACCGGCATGGAGCAGGGCGTTGTAAACTTCAACTCCTTCTTTGGCGGCATGGGCAAGGCGTTCCTGGCGGGCGTAACCCCGGCCAGCATCACCGGGCCTGCGGCGCTGTTTCCGGAAGCGGTGTTCGTCACCTTCCAGATGACCTTCGCCATCATCACCCCGGCGCTGATCGTCGGTGCGTTCGCCGAGCGCATGAAGTTCTCCGCGATGCTGATCTTCATGGCTATCTGGTTCACCCTGGTTTACGCGCCGATCGCACACATGGTCTGGAGCGGCAATGGTGGCCTGCTGTGGGACTGGGGCGTGCTGGACTTCGCTGGTGGCACCGTGGTGCATATCAACGCGGGTGTGGCTGGTCTGGTGGCGTGCATCGTGCTTGGCAAGCGTAAAGGCTACCCGACTACCCCGATGGCCCCTCACAACCTGGGTTACACCTTGGTCGGTGCGGCCATGCTGTGGGTCGGTTGGTTCGGCTTCAACGCCGGCTCCGCTGCTGCGGCCAACGGCACTGCCGGTATGGCGATGCTGGTGACCCAGATCGCTACAGCTGCTGCGGCGCTGGGCTGGATGTTCGCCGAGTGGATCACCCACGGTAAGCCAAGTGCCCTGGGCATCGCCTCGGGTGTGGTGGCTGGCCTGGTCGCCGTCACGCCTGCGGCAGGCACCGTGGGCCCGATGGGCGCTCTGGTGATCGGCCTGGTTGCCGGTGTGATCTGCTTCTTCTGCGCCACCAGCCTCAAGCGCAAGCTGGGCTATGACGACTCCCTGGATGCGTTCGGCGTACACGGTATCGGTGGCATCGTCGGTGCGATCCTCACGGGCGTTTTCGCAGCCCCAGCCCTGGGCGGCTTCGGCACCGTGACTGACGTGGCGGCCCAAGTCTGGATTCAGTGCAAAGGCGTCGGCTTCACTGTGATCTACACCGCCATCGTGACCTTCATCATCCTCAAGGTGCTGGATATGGTCATGGGCCTGCGGGTTACCGACGAAGAAGAGGCTGTCGGCCTCGACCTGGCACAACACAACGAACGCGGCTACAACTTGTAAGTAGGCGAAAAAAACATGCCCGGCTTGCCGGGCATTTTTTTGTCTGGTGTTTGTCACTCATGACGCGGGATGCCGGGTTTTTGCGTCGCGTGGATGATGGCGCTCACACGGCACTTTTCCGGGTGCGAATGTCTTACAGGCATGTAGGCGTATTCGACACTTTGTTTTTTCCCAGAGCGCGCTAGAATGCGCGCCGATGGGCGGAGAACTGTATGTGGCAACAGACCCTGATTACCCTGCGGGCCAAGCCCCGGGGCTTTCACCTGGTAACCGACGAGTTGCTTGCCGGTTTGCCTGAATTGAAGGCGTGTCGCGTGGGCCTGTTGCATCTGTGGTTGCAGCATACCTCGGCCTCGTTGACCATCAACGAGAATGCCGATCCGGCGGTTCGTCGTGACTTCGAGCGTTTTTTCAACTCGCTGGTGCCGCAAGGCCGAGCCGGGTTCGAACACAACGACGAAGGCCCGGACGATCTGCCGGCGCACTTCAAGGCCAGTCTCCTGGGTTGCCAGCTGAGTTTGCCGGTCAAGGCCGGCCGCTTGGCGATGGGGACCTGGCAAGGTGTTTATCTGGGCGAGCACCGTGATCATGGCGGTGCTCGTAAAGTCCTCGCCACTTTGCACGGTGATGGGGCATAAGCCACTGGTTATCCGGTGGATGTTGATTTTTTTCCGGCGACCTTCGACAGATGGTGAAGCTGGGCTATAACTAATCTGCTTTTCGCAAGTCATGAGGTAGAACATGAGCGACGATGATCTGGAAAACGACGAACTGGAAGTAGGCGACGAAGACGACACCGAAGAAGGTCTTGAGGCGGCAGCGGAAGACGTTGCTGACGACGACGGTGGCGATGACGTTCCTGTTCCGGCTGCCAAAGGCAAAGCCAAGGCCGCTGTTTCGGTCGATGAGCTGCCAAGTGTTGAAGCCAAGAACAAAGAGCGCGACGCGCTGGCCCGTGCGATGGAGGAATTCCTCGCTAAAGGCGGCAAAGTGCAGGAAGTCGAGGCCAACGTGGTAGCAGATCCACCCAAGAAGCCGGATAACAAGTACGGCAGCCGACCTATCTGAGGTCTGCTTCTGGCTTGCTGGAAAAGCCCGCCGTCGCTGCGGGCTTTTTCATGCCTGAAACAAATTCCTACGACTCACCGCCTGCCAATATAGGCAAACCCCCTCCCACTTACTGCCAGCTTTTGAGCAACGGAGGCAGTTCCGTCAGGCTGCGAATCTGCGCATCCGGGAGTTTATCCCCTTCCCAGACCTTGCCTGCCGGGTTGAACCACACGGCACGCAGCCCCGCCTGTTGCGCTCCGGCGATGTCGTCACCGGGGTGATCGCCGATATGCACCGCCGCGCTGGCATCCACCCCGCCCCGTTGCAGCGCTTCCTGAAACAACCGCGCATCCGGCTTGGCGATGCCGATGTCTTCGGCGCGCAACGCAAAGTGGAAGTAGTCCGCCAACCCGACGCGCTGTACGTCAGCGTTACCGTTGGTGATCACGCCCAGCAGGAAGTGTTTGCGCAGCGCTTGCAGCATCGGCTCGGCTTCGGGGAATACGGTGAGCTGGTGGCGCGCATGAATGAACGCTTCAAAGCACACATCGGCCATTTCCGTCGCTTCAGGTTGTGGATAACCGGCCTCTTCAAACGCGTGCATCAGTACGCGGTGGCGCAGCATGCTGATGCGGTGCTTGAGTTCGGGATGGCGTTCCAGCACCTGCTGGCGAAGACTGGCGAAATGTTCCAGGGGCAGTTCGCCGACCTTGGCGGCATGGGTGGCCAGCCATTCGCGCATCGACGCTTCGGCGCTGATGATGACGGGGACGTTGTCCCAGAGAGTGTCGTCGAGGTCGAAGGTGATCAGCTTGATACTCATGAGTCGCCGCCCTTGATGCGTTTGGCCCGTGGATGGGCGCTGTCGTACACCGTTGCCAGGTGTTGGAAGTCCAGGTGGGTGTAGATCTGTGTCGTCTTGATATCAGAGTGGCCGAGCAGTTCCTGCACCGCGCGCAGGTCTTGGGACGACTCCAGCAAATGGCTGGCAAACGAGTGCCGCAGCATGTGCGGATGCAGGTTCTGCCCCAGCTCGCGCTCGCCGGCCGCCTTGACCCGCAGTTGAATCGCCCGCGGCCCCAGGCGCCGGCCCTGCTGGCTGACGAATACGGCGTCGTCCGCCGGGTTGGTCAGTGCGCGCAGGGGCAGCCACAGTTGCAGCGCTTCCCGGGCCTTCCTGCCCACCGGCAGCACGCGGGTCTTGCTGCCTTTGCCGAGCACTTGCACCAGGCCGTCGGCGAGGTCGAGCTGATCGAGGTTCAGCCCGGTCAGTTCCGACAGGCGCAGGCCCGAAGAATAGAACAGCTCCAGGATCGCCTGGTCACGATGGGCCAGGAAGTCGTCCTCGACGGCGCCATCGAGCAATTGCAGGGCGCGGTCGGTGTCGAGGGTCTTGGGCAGCCGCCGCTCGCCCTTGGGCGGGGCCAGCCCATTGGCCGGGTCGTGGTCGCACAGGCCTTCGCGGTTGAGGTAGTGATACAGGCCGCGCACCGCCGACAGCAGGCGCGCCAGGCTGCGCGAGGATTGGCCCTGCTGGTGCAGGCGCGCGATCAGGCTGCGCAGGCCCTGGATGTCCAAGGCCTTCCAGCTGGGGATCTGCTGCTTTTCGCAGTAGGCCAGGACCTTGTTCAAGTCCCGCCGGTAGGCCTCCAGGGTGTGGGGCGACACCTGGCGCTCGCTGCGCAGGTGTGCGCAGTAAGCGTCCAGTTGCCGTTCCATGGTCAGCGCACCGCGCGCAGGGCGGTGGTGAAGCGCGGTAATACGCGGCCCAGCACTTCGGCGATGTAGGTCAGGAACAACGTGCCCACCGAACTTTTGTAGTGCGCAGGATCACGGCTGGCGATGGCCAGTACCCCATGCAGGCCTTGATGGCTGAGGGCGACCACGGCGGTCGAGCCGATCTGCTTACGCTGCTCGGCGCCAAACAAAAAGTCCAGTTCATGCTCGCGCAAGGTGCCGCTGATGGTCTTGCCTTCGGAAAGCAGGCCGCCGATCGCCGTTTGCGCTTCGCCGCCGCTGACCCAGCGCCCGACCGGCATCGGGTTGTCGCTGAACAGGATCAGGCTGACGAAGGGCACCTGGAAGTCCTGGCGCAGGCTGTCTTCCACGGCGATCACAGTTTCTTCCAGGCTGGTGGCGTCCATCAGCGTCAGAATCAGGCGACGGGTCTTGTCGAACAGGCGGTCGTTATCGCGGGCGACGTCCATCAAGTGCGAGAGCCGATGGCGCATTTCGATGTTGCGCTCGCGCAGGATCTTCATCTGCCGCTCCACCAGCGACACGGTATCGCCACGCTGGTGGGGGATGCGCAGGGCTGGCAGCAGTTCTTCGTGTTCGACGAAGAAGTCCGGGTTAGCCTCAAGGTACGCCGCGACGGCAGCGGCCTCCAGACTTTCGCTCGGGGATGCTTGTGCGGGTACTTGAGGCTTATCGGTCATTTGCTTGGCTCACTCATAGACGGACCTGTCCTTCGTATACGCGCGTGGCCGGCCCGGTCATCATCACCGGGTGGCCGGGGCCTGCCCATTCGATGGACAAACGTCCGCCGGGCAGGTCGATCAGCAGCGGCGAATCCATCCACCCCTGGCTGATCGCGGCCACGGCAGCGGCGCAAGCACCGGTGCCGCAGGCCTGGGTTTCGCCAGCGCCGCGTTCCCATACGCGCAATTGCGCGCGGGAGCGGTCGATCACCTGCAGGAAGCCCACATTGACCCGTGCCGGAAAGCGCGGGTGATGTTCGATCTTCGGCCCCAGCTCGTGCACCGGCGCATTATTGATGTCGTCGACCCGCAGCACCGCATGGGGGTTGCCCATGGACACCGCCGCCAGTTCGACAGCCTGGCCGTCGACATCGACGGTGTAGTGGGTGGCCTGCTCGGTGGCCTGGAACGGAATATCCGCCGGCACCAGGCGTGGCGCGCCCATGTTGACGCTGATCTGGCCGTCGCTGCGGACATCCAGCTCGATCACGCCGCTCTTGGTCTCGACACGAATCTGCCGCTTGGCGGTCAGGCGCTTGTCCAGCACAAAGCGGGCGAAGCAGCGCGCACCGTTGCCGCACTGTTCCACTTCGGAACCGTCGGAGTTGAAGATCCGGTAACGGAAATCCACCTCCGGGTTGCTCGGCGCCTCAACGATCAGCAACTGGTCGAAGCCGATGCCGGTATGACGGTCGCCCCACTGTTTGGCGTGCTTGGGCAGGATGTGCGCGTGCTGGCTGACCAGGTCAAGGACCATGAAGTCATTGCCCAGCCCGTGCATCTTGGTAAAACGCAGCAGCATGGCTTACTCCGGCAGCAGGCTTTCGCCAGCATACAACTCGGCTACCGTCTCGCGGCGACGCACTTCAAACGCTTGATCACCGTCCACCAGCACCTCGGCGGCACGCCCGCGGGTGTTGTAGTTGGAACTCATGACAAACCCGTAGGCACCGGCCGAATGAATGGCCAGCAGGTCGCCTTCTTCCAGGGCCAACTGACGATCCTTGGCCAGGAAGTCGCCGGTTTCGCAGATCGGGCCGACGACGTCATAGGCGCGCGCTGCGCTGTCGCGAGGCGTTACGGCGGTGACATTCATCCAGGCCTGGTACAGCGCCGGGCGGATCAGGTCGTTCATCGCCGCATCGACGATGGCGAAATCCTTGTATTCGGTGTGCTTGAGGTACTCGACCTGGGTCAGCAGCACGCCGGCATTGGCGACGATGTAGCGGCCCGGCTCGAACATCAGCGTCAGGTCGCGGCCTTCCAGGCGTTCGCGCACGGCCTTGATGTAGTCGCCGATCAGCGGTGGCTCTTCATCGCGGTACTGCACGCCCACGCCGCCACCGAGGTCGATGTGCTGCAGGTAGATGCCGCACTCGCCGAGGCGGTCGGTCAGCGCCAGCAGACGGTCGAGGGCATCCAGAAACGGCGGCAGGGTGGTCAGTTGCGAGCCGATATGGCAGTCGACACCCAGCACTTCCAGGTTCGGCAATTGGGCGGCGCGGATGTACACGTCCTCGGCGTCGGCGATGGCGATGCCGAACTTGTTCTCTTTCAGGCCGGTGGAAATGTACGGGTGGGTGCCAGCGTCGACGTCCGGGTTGACGCGCAGGGAAATCGGCGCGCGAACGCCCATCTCGGCGGCGACCACTTGCAGGCGCTCCAGCTCGTCGGTGGATTCGACGTTGAAGCAATGCACGCCGACTTCCAGGGCACGGCGCATGTCTTCGCGGCTCTTGCCGACGCCGGAGAAGACGATCTTGTCAGCCTGGCCGCCAGCCGCCAGGACACGTTCCAGCTCGCCGCGGGAGACGATGTCGAAACCGGCGCCCAGACGCGCCAGGACATTGAGCACGCCCAGGTTGGAGTTGGCCTTGACCGCGTAGCACACCAGGTGCGGCACGCCGTTCAACGGGTCGGTGAAAGAGCGATATTGGGCTTCGATATGCGCGCGCGAGTACACATAGGTCGGGGTGCCAAAGCGCTCGGCAATTGCGGACAGCGCCACGCCTTCCGCGAACAGCTCGCCGTTCCGGTAGTTAAAAGCGTCCATGGGGTTCCCTTAGTAAGTGTCGTGCTTATGCGCTTTGGCAGGCTTTTGCGACGATTGCGCCTGTTCATTCGGGTCTTTGCTGTCATCGGGCAGATACAGCGGGCCTTTTTGACCACAGGCACTAACGAGGCAAGCGACCGCGACGAGCGCAGCAAGGGAAGAGATCAGGCGCTTCATGGCGAAATCCTTGAATATGCATTAATTGCGCCCGAGTATACCGACCACCCGCCAGCTTGCCTATGCGCCGGAATACCCGTCCGGCGGGGGTTTGCCGACATAACTGCGAAGCTGGCTACGCTAGTCAGGGATATTTCTTACCGCCATCGGTAATGAACTCGGTATCCTTTGCAATCGGCGGAGCGCGTCCGTATCGTGCGGCGCTTGAGCAAAACCAGACACTTTTGAGGTTGCCGCAATGAGTTTGACCGAAGCCCGTTTTCACGACCTGGTGGATTCGACCCAGAACGCGCTGGAAGATATTTTCGACGACAGCGGCCTGGATGTGGACCTGGAAAGCTCGGCCGGGGTGCTGACCGTCAAGTTCGAGAACGGCACTCAACTGATCTTCAGTCGCCAGGAACCGTTGCGCCAACTGTGGCTGGCGGCACGTTCCGGTGGTTTTCACTTCGATTACAACGAAGAAGACCGCAATTGGCAGTGCGATACCAGCGATGAGCTGCTCAGCGAAATGCTCGCGCGGCTGGTTCAGGAACAAGCCGGCGTCGAGCTCGGCTTCGATGAGCTGAACCCCGACGAGAATTGATTGTGAGCCAGCCTGCAATCGTGCGTCCGCCCAAGCCGTTGTTCAGTAATGTCAGCCCGGCGGTGCCGTCACCTTGTATCAGTTTGTGTCGGCTGGACGAGGCAAAAGTCTGCCTTGGCTGCTTTCGCCATGTGGAAGACATCCGTGAATGGCGCTCCGCCGATGATCAGCGGCGACGCGTGATCGTGGCCCAGGCCGAGCGGCGCAAAGTCGGGCCTTGAGCCCGTCTTGTTTATTTACGGTGCTGTGGTAGTGTCCGGGTACACCTCAACTCATCGAGGTCCGTGAGAACCCCGCCTTTTCCTGGCGGGGTTTTGCTTTTTTGTGCAGAAAAAAGGAGTCTGCCTGAATCATGACCGCACCTTCCATCATTCTTACCCGTCTCGACGTGCAGCGTCTTGAGCAACTGATCGACCGTGTCGGCGAGAATTCGCCAGGCGTAGAAGCCCTGCAGCACGAACTCGACCGCGCCGAAGAAGTGGTTGGCCACGATGAAGTGCCTGCAAGCGTCGTGACCATGAACTCCAGCGTGCATTGCCGCGAGCAAGGCAGCGGCAAGGACTATCACCTGACCCTGGTTTACCCCAAGGATGCGAATGCCGACGCGGGCAAGATTTCGATCCTGGCGCCGGTGGGCAGCGCGTTGCTCGGCCTGAAAGTGGGTCAGCACATCGACTGGCCGGCACCCGGCGGCAAGACCCTCAAGCTCGAACTGCTCAGTGTTGAAGGCCAGCCCAAAGACGGCGGCGCCTTCTCGCTTTAAATCTGCTTCAGTGCGTCATTGAGCGCCTGTTCCAGCTCGGCTTTGTAACGCAGGTACAGATTGCTCGGGCTTTGTACGTCGCCGAGCAGGCCCGACAGATCCAGATCAGTGATATAGCAGCGGTAGCGCTCGGTTTCGCGGCGCTGCCCGACGATCTCCCGGGCGACCACTGCAAACAGCTGGTCGCCAAACTCCAGTTCGGAAAACTCCCGCTGATTGCAGTACAGGGTGATCCCCACCTGGCCCGGCGCCGCCTTGCCGATAATCGCCTGCACGTCATAAAACGGCTTGTTGGCCGGGTTTTGCGGGGCCGGCCGGGGCTCGATACCGCGTGCGCGATTGCTGCCCGACGGCAACAGTTGGTAATACAAGGTTTGCACCGCGCCCAGCGGTTCTTGCGGGTCCAGGGGCGACAGCGCGTCCCGGCGATAGATGATCGACTGCAGAAAACGCTGCAACGGCGCCAGCAGGCTCTGTTCATCATGGAACGGCAAGCGTTGCTGCCAGAGCGCGTTGAACTCATCCAGCACATACAGCTCGGCGAAGCCTTCGTTGACCCGGTAAAACACCTGCACGCATTCGGCCATGCCCATCGGCAGCAGCAGCGCCAGGTCGTGGTCTTCCAGGGCCATGGCGTCCAGGTGCAACGGGCTGTAGCTGGCCAGTTCTTCTCTGAGGTAGGCGATCAGCGCGTCCTGGGTCGCCAGTGAGACGTGGGTGGCCTGGCCGGGCATCAGCTCCATCACGTGATAGTGCTGCTGCACCTGCAGCAAGTAGCGATGGTTGCCCTGGCCCAGCAGCAGGTTCTGCGCGGTGTCGAAGATGTCTTCCACGCGCTGGGCAATGAACTGTGCGCGGTTGTGGCAGAAGCAGCGCACCCGCAGGCGTGGCAGGTGGTCCGACGGCAACTGGTTGAGGTAGTCGCGCAGGCAGTCGAGCAGGGCATGGGGACCGTCGTAGCGGCTGACCATCACCTCGTTCCAGCTGTTGAGCGTGACCTGGTCGAGGGTCAGCACCAGGTTTTCGCGCACGCCGGCGTAACTCAGGGAGTCGGTGCGCTCGGTGGTCATCAGGATGTTCAGGTCGCGATGGTGCTTGAGCGGGTCGACGCCGACGTTGATCAGCAACAGCACTTCTTCCGGCACCGCCGAGCGCAGCAGGCGCTCTTCATCGACGCTGGCCAGGGGCAGGGCGATGGTCTGTTGCAGGCTGCCCAGCAGGTTGAACAGTTCGAATTCGGTCATGTCGCTGACGCCTGGGTGCAGCGCCAGGCGCGTGCTGCTGTCGATCACGCCGTTGCGGTGACACCAGGTGAGCATTTCCAGCAGGTCGCGGCTGCGCTTGATCGGCGCGAAGTGCTCCGATTCCAGGGCGGTGAGGTTGCCGTTGTACAGGCCCCAATGATGCTGGCCCGGTTCCTTGCGGTTGGCCGATTGCACCAGGGTCAGGGTGTCTTCGGCCAGGTCCGGGGCGATGCCGGGGTTGATGAATTCGACCTTGCCGGCCTTGCGTTCAAACGCCGCGTACAAGCGACGGCCAAGCACATTGAGGTCGCGCTTGTTGATCAGGCTGACGGTCTGTTCGGTGCGGGCGAACTGGGTCAGGAAGCGATAGCTGTAGTTCAGCTCATTGACCAGGGCGCGGCGCTCGGAGGCCACCTGGCGTACTTTCCATTGGCTGCGGCTGTCGAGCAGCGCCAGTTGGCGCTGGTCCCAACCCCATTCATGGGCCAGGCGTTCCAGCAACAGGCGCTGCCAGCCGACGGTGCGCTGGCCGGCGCTGAGCTTGCGGTTGACCTTCAAGTACAGCGCGCGCCGTACCAGTTCCAGGCGTTCCGGCTCGTTGCGCGCGTTGAGGTATTCCTCGATGCGCCGGTAGACCACGACGTAAGGGTCCAGCTCGTCCAGGTCCATCCGGTTGGCGAACACCGCCCGTTTGAAGCGCAGGCTCAGGCACTGCACATTCGGGTGCTCGCTGGCGTAGACCTCGGTCAACAGCAGCTTGAGCAGCGACTTGTAGGGCGATTCGATGCCCTTGAACAATTGCCACAGCCCGGCGCCAATGAACTCGCCGGGCGGGATGCGCGCCAGGTGGCCGAGGTCGAGGGTTTCATCGGCGCGGATAAAGCGTTTGGAAATCAGTGTGTGGGTGAACTCGGCGTAGCGCACTTCTTCATACACCGGCACCAGCCACCAGATCGGCGTGCGACCGGCGAGCCAGATGGCGGTGCGATAGAACTCATCCAGCAACAGATAATGCTGGGTGGTGCCGCAGTCGTCGGAGCTCAGTTGCGTGTCGCGTTCGCCCAAGACAAACCGGCTCGGCTCGATCAGGAAGAAGTGCGCCTCGGCGCCCATGCTCTGGGCCCAGGCTTCCAGTAACTGGCATTTCTTGCGCAGCTCGACCAGTTCGTTGTCGCTCAGGTCGGGGGCGTGGCATACCCACACGTCCATGTCGCTCTGGTCGGCTTGGGCCAATGTGCCGAGGCTGCCCATCAGGAACAGGCCATGGATCGGCTGCGGCGGGTTGCCGTGGCGCGGTTTGTAGGAGAACGAACGGGTCAGGCGTTGGGCTTCGTTCAGGGCCTGCGCGTCGGGTTCGAAATTCGACAGCCCGGCCGGGGTGCTGCCCGACACGTAACCGGGCAACAGCGGGTGATTGACGTGGAAAAACAGCGGCAGCAGGGTCAATACGCTTTGCTGGCGTGGCGTCAGCCCTTCGACAGCCCGGGCCATGCGCCCTGCGTTAAGCGCCATGAACCGCGCGCGCAGTTGGGCCAGCACCTTGCGGTCGATGCCTTCGTCCAGGTCGGGGCGGATCTCATGGGTGCGGGTCATGTCGAACTCGGCGGCGTGCAAGGCCCGACATGGGCGGCCGTGTAGGAGTTTACATTCAGAAGCGTAGGAGGTTTAGAGGGGAAACGGTTTTTGGCGTCAGAATTTTATCCGGTTCACGGCAATGCCCTCGGAATCCGCCGCGGCGGACTCCATGGGCAGTATCCGGAATCAGGCAGCTTCTTTGGTTGCGGCGGTGGTCAGGATGGTCAGCAGGGTTTGGGCTTGTTCTGCAGCGTCCCGGCCAAGGCTGGTCAGGTAACCGCCGTCCGGTTGGTCGATCAGTTTTTTCTCGAACAGGCGTTTGGCGGCGGCGATAGCAGTCGGTGCGGCAGTCTGATGGACTTTCAGACCTTCCTGGGAGCTGTCCAGGTTGAAGAGTGCAAGGATTTCCAGTTCGGCAACCAACTCAGGGGTATACGACATAGGGACTCCAGACTTTCTAAGAATTTGTTAGAGGCTAGCAGGCCCTAAGGTGAACGTACTTTGGCGGGCTGTCCAGTGGGAAACTCGCGGCTGTTGATATGGCGCAGTGTTGTGGCGAGGAAGCAGGCTTCCCGGCCACACGGGCGCTCGCTTCAGGCGTTTTCAGGCGGCAGCTCGGGCAGTGCGCGCAAGGCGGATTCATACCATTGGGTATCGAAGGCGCGGTCTTCGTCGAGCATCTTGTCGATTTCCACCGCCAGCACATGGGCCATCATGTTCAAAATCTCTTCGCGCTCGTAACCCACCAGCGTCAGCTTGTTGAACGTGGCCTTGGCGGCGGGCGGATTGTCGCTTTCGATCTGGTTTTCGATGGCCTGGGTCAGCGTGCTTTCGGTGAACGCTTCTTCGTCGTTGTCGATATCGGTCGGCTCGCTCATGGCAGGCTCCTCAAGAAAAGGGCGCCAGTCTACCCCCATTCAGGCAGGTGATGCTGCTAGCCAGGTTGGTCGGGCGGATCTATAACTCATGCAGCCAACCCCGCACATGGCCTGGAGGCTTTGCGATGCTCAAGCTCTACGGATTTTCGGTCAGCAATTACTACAACATGGTCAAGCTGGCGCTCTTGGAGAAAGGCCTGGCATTCGAAGAGGTGCCTTTTTTTGCCGGGCAAACACCCGCCGCCCTAGCGATCAGCCCGCGGGGAAAGGTGCCGGTGCTGGGTGTCAAACAGGGCTTTATCAACGAAACCAGCGTGATCCTCGAATACATCGAGCAAACCCAGGAAGGCCCCTCGCTGCTGCCGGCCGAACCGTTTCAGCGCGCTCAGGTGCTGACATTGTGCAGGGAAATCGAGCTGTACATCGAGCTGCCCGCCCGTGCGTGTTTCGCCGAAGCGTATTTCGGCATGCCGGTGCCGGAGGCGATCAAGGACAAAGCCCGGGCCGAGTTGCTGCTGGGGGTGGGGACGTTAGGTCGGCACGGCAAGTTCGCGCCTTACGTAGCGGGGGAGAGCTTTACGATTGCCGATCTGTATTTCATGTACAGCCTGAACCTCGCCTGCGGCGTGGCCGAGAAGCTGTTCGGCCTGGACCTGTTGGCTGAATTGCCGACGGCCAAGGCATTGCTGGAGCGTTTGCACGCCATGCCTAACGCCCTCAAGGTGGCGGCGGACAGGGAAGCGGCGATGCCGGCGTTCATGGCGATGGTGGCGGCGAAGAAGTGATCAATGTGGGAGGGAGCAAGCCCCCTCCCACATTTTCGACCTAGCGGCTGGCGAGCAGGACCTGACCGCGCACGACGGCGGCCTTGACCTGGGCCGGTGCGGTACCGCCCACGTGGTTGCGCGCATTCACCGAACCTTCCAGGGTCAGCACGGCAAACACGTCCTGCTCGATCTGGTCGCTGAACTGGCGCAGTTCTTCCAGGCTCATTTCCGCCAGGTCCTTGCCGCTTTCCACGCCGTACTTCACGGCATGGCCGACGATTTCGTGGCAGTCGCGGAACGGCAGGCCACGGCGCACAAGGTAGTCCGCCAGGTCGGTCGCGGTGGAGAACCCACGTAGCGCCGCTTCACGCATGATCGCGTGCTTGGGCTTGATCGCCGGGATCATGTCGGCAAAGGCACGCAGCGAATCGCGCAGGGTGTCGGCGGCGTCGAACAGCGGTTCCTTGTCTTCCTGGTTGTCCTTGTTGTAGGCCAGGGGCTGGCCTTTCATCAGGGTCAGCAGGCCCATCAGCGCGCCGAATACGCGGCCGCTCTTGCCACGTACCAGCTCCGGCACGTCGGGGTTTTTCTTTTGCGGCATGATCGAGCTGCCGGTGCAGAAGCGGTCGGGCAGGTCGATGAACTGGAATTGCGCGCTGGTCCACAGCACCAGTTCTTCGGAGAAGCGCGACAGGTGCATCATCGCGATACTGGCGGCGGCGCAGAATTCGATGGCGAAGTCGCGGTCCGACACGCCGTCCAGGGAGTTGCCGCCCACGGCGTCAAAACCCAGCAGTTGTGCGGTGTACTCGCGGTCGATCGGGTAGGTGGTGCCCGCCAGCGCGGCGCTGCCCAACGGCATGCGGTTGGCGCGCTTGCGGCAGTCCACCAGGCGCTCGTAGTCGCGGCTGAGCATTTCGAACCAGGCCAGCAGGTGGTGGCCGAAGGTTACCGGTTGTGCGGTCTGCAGGTGGGTGAAGCCGGGCATGATGGTGTCCGATTCACGCTCGGCCTGTTCCAGCAACCCTTTTTGCAGGCGGGTGATTTCGGCCAGGATCAGGTCGATTTCGTCACGCAGCCACAGGCGGATATCGGTGGCCACCTGGTCGTTACGGCTGCGCCCGGTGTGCAGTTTCTTGCCGGTCACGCCGATGCGATCGGTGAGGCGGGCTTCGATGTTCATGTGCACGTCTTCCAGGTCGACGCGCCAGTCGAACGTGCCGGCTTCGATCTCGCCACGGATGGTGGTCAGGCCGTCGATGATGCTGTCGCGCTCGGCGTCGGTCAGCACGCCGACCTTGGCCAGCATCGTGGCGTGGGCGATCGAGCCCATGATGTCGTGGCGGTACAGGCGCTGGTCGAAGGTGACGGAGGCGGTGAAGCGGGCGACGAAGGCGTCGACGGGTTCACTGAAGCGGCCGCCCCAGGACTGGTTGGTCTTGTCGGTGCTCATGGATTCGCTCGTGATCTGCTTAAAAGAGGCGTGGAGGTGTGCCGACGATAATAACAGGGTTGCCCGTGGAGGCGGTGCTGCGGGTGGTCGGCATTTTATTTGTGCCAAGCATGGCTAAGTGCCTTGCCGCCGACCGCGTCCGGGAAGAGACTGGGCAGAGGTGCTTATTGAAACGATATTTGACGAATGAGCAATGTCGTCTCGGCGAGCGTCTACAGTTGGACTGATAGTGTGTGAATGCACCAAAGTCAGGTGATGCGGTCATAACCCTGACTACCATTAAACAAGGGGGGTATTCGGATTGTGTATCAGCAAACCCTACGACGATGCCCAAGGGCGGCAGGTTTTGGGCGCTATTGAACAGGTCCGGATAAATATGAGTGCCACTCTCAGGGCACTTTTTGCCGCTCGCGCTAGTCTTAGCGTGGATCGCTGTGACGCAAGTCACCGCACCTGTCTACGCTATCCTTGTGCGAGACTCACGCAGGAATCCAGCGCAATATGAATGTCCTGATCGTTGATGACGAACCCCAAGCCCGCGAGCGACTGAGCCGTCTGCTCAGCGAACTCGAGGGTTATACAGTCCTTGAACCGAGCGCCAGCACGGGTGAGGAGGCGTTGACGTTGATCGACAGCCTCAAGCCGGATGTGGTGCTGCTCGACATCCGCATGCCGGGCCTGGATGGCCTGCAAGTCGCCGCCCGCCTGAGCGAGCGCGAATCGCCGCCGGCCGTGGTGTTGTGTGCCGCCGAGGAAGAATTCCCTGCCGAAACCCTGGAAGCCAGCGGTGTCAGCTTCCTGGCCAAGCCGGTGACTGCCGAGGTGTTGCTCAAGGCGTTGAAAAAAGCCGAGCGCCCCAATCGCGTCCAGCTCGCCGCCCTGACCCAGCCCGCCGCCCAGAGCGGTAACGGGCCGCGCAGCCATATCAGTGCGCGCACCCGCAAGGGTATCGAGCTGATCCCGCTGAGCCAGGTGGTGTACTTCATCGCCGATCACAAGTACGTGACCCTGCGTCACGAGTCTGGCGAAGTGCTGCTCGACGAGCCGCTCAAGGCCCTTGAGGATGAATTCGGCGACCGTTTCGTGCGTATCCACCGCAACGCGCTGGTGGCCCGCGAGCGCATCGAGCGCCTGCAACGCACGCCCCTGGGGCACTTTCAGTTGTTCCTGAAAGGGCTTAACGGCGATGCTTTGATCGTCAGCCGCCGCCATGTCGCTGGCGTGCGCAAGATGATGCAGCAGCTTTAGTCCACGGGCTGCAGCGCGGTCTATAGTCGTGATCCCGGTGCGCTGTGGCCAGGGAGGCCCCGCACTTGCTGATTCAAATCAAAGCGAATTTGCCTGAGCTGTTATTATCTGCCGTATCTATTCAGTACGGATTGATCCATGTCCTCTCGCGAAATCCGCATCGCCACCCGTAAAAGCGCCCTGGCCTTGTGGCAGGCCGAATACGTCAAAGCACGTCTCGAGCAGGCCCACCCTGGGCTCCAGGTATCCCTGGTGCCCATGGTCAGTCGCGGCGACAAGCTGCTCGACTCGCCGCTGTCGAAGATCGGCGGCAAGGGTCTGTTCGTCAAGGAACTGGAAACCGCGCTGCTGGAAAACGAAGCCGACATCGCCGTGCATTCGATGAAAGACGTGCCCATGGACTTCCCCGAAGGCCTGGGCCTGTTTTGCATCTGCGAGCGCGAAGACCCGCGTGATGCCTTTGTGTCCAATACCTACGCGTCCCTGGATGAGCTGCCGTTGGGCAGCATCGTCGGCACTTCCAGCCTGCGTCGTCAGGCCCAGTTGCTGACGCGTCGCCCGGATCTGCAGATCCGCTTCCTGCGCGGCAACGTCAACACGCGTCTGGCCAAGCTCGATGCCGGTGAATATGACGCGATCATCCTCGCGGCGGCCGGCTTGATCCGGCTCGGCTTCGAGGACCGCATCACCTCGGTCATCAGCGTCGAAGACAGCTTGCCCGCCGGCGGGCAGGGCGCAGTGGGCATCGAATGTCGCACCGCCGACAGTGAAATCCACGCCTTGCTCAAACCGCTCGACCACCACGACACCGACGTCCGTGTCACCGCCGAACGCGCCCTGAACAAACACCTCAATGGTGGCTGCCAGGTGCCAATCGCCTGCTACGCCGTGCTCGAAGGCGAAAACCTGTGGCTGCGTGGCCTGGTGGGCGACCCGGAAGGCGGCAACTTGATCACCGCGCAAGTGCGCGGGCCGCAGCGTGATGCGACGGCGCTGGGGATCCAGGTTGCCGAAGAGCTGCTGGACCAGGGCGCCGGTGCCATCCTGCAAAAAGTCTACGGCGAGGCCGGTCCGCAGTGACCGATTGGCGTGTGCTGCTGACGCGGCCTGCCGAGGAGTCTGCGCTGTTGGCGGCGTCGTTGTCGGATGTCGGGATTTTCAGCAGCAGCCTGCCGTTGCTGGAGATCGAAGCCTTGCCGGTCACGCCTGAGCAGCAGGCGGTCTGGGCTGACCTGGGTCGCTATTGCGCGGTAATTGTGGTCAGCAAACCGGCGGCGCGCCTTGGCGTGCAACGCCTGGAGCGACACTGGCCGCGGTTGCCGTGGTTCAGCGTGGGTGCCGCCACCGCCCAGGTACTGGCCGATCAGGGCCTGGACGTTCATTATCCGCCCAGCGGCGACGACAGCGAGGCCTTGCTGGCCTTGCCCGCCTTGCGCGAGGCCATTGCGCGCACCGATGCGCGGGTGCTGATCCTGCGCGGCGAGGGCGGGCGAGAGCTGCTGGCGGAGCGTTTGCGCGAGCAAGGTGCTAGTGTCGACTATCTGGAGTTGTATCGCCGTTTCCTTCCGGCCTACGACCCGGGTGTACTGATGCAGCGCATCCAGTTGGAACGCTTGAACGGCCTGGTGGTCAGCAGTGGGCAGGGTTTTTTGCACCTGCAGGCCCTGGCCGGTTCGGATTGGTCACAGGTGGCCCGGCTGCCGTTGTTCGTGCCCAGCCCGCGCGTCTATGAGATGGCGCGGGCGGCTGGCGCAGAAAAAGTTGTGGATTGTCGCGGCGCGAGTGCCGCGGCTTTGTTAGTGGCGTTACGGAGCCATTCCGTTCCCACTCTCTGATACGCAAAGGATGGATACGTGAGCGAAACAGCCTTGCCTAAAGATGAAGCTCAGCCCGCGCTCGATGCGCCGGGCCAGACACCGGTCACCGCGCCGCGCCGTGGCAATGGCCTGGCAATCGTCGCCTTGCTGCTGGGTGCTGCGGGCGTTGCCGCCGGCGGGTGGGGGATCTGGCAGGTCCGCACCCTGCAAGCCAGCAACCAGCAACAGCTGAGCCAGGTAAAGAGCCTCGACGACCAGTCCCAGACCCTCAAGCAAAGCCAGCAACAGTTGGCTGCACGCCTGGCGCAACTGCCGGGTGCGGACGAGCTGGAGGAGCGCCGCCGCTTGCTGGCCCAGTTGCAGGGCGACCAGCAGCGTTTGGGCCAGCGCCTGGAAACCGTGCTCGGGGCCAGCCGCAAGGACTGGCGCCTGGCGGAAGCCGAACACTTGATTCGTCTGGCGAGCCTGCGCTTGTCTGCCCTGCAGGACATTAACAGCGCGCAGTCGCTGGTCCAGGGCGCCGACGAGATTCTTCGCGAGCAGAGCGATCCGGGTTCCTACGCCGCGCGCGAGCAATTGGCCAAGAGCCTTGCCGCGTTGCGCAGTACCGAACAACCGGACCGTACCGGGCTCTACCTGCAATTGGCGGCCTTGCGCGATCAAGTCGTGCAACTGGCGGCGATTGCGCCGGAGTACCAGCTTCAGGAACCGACATCCCATGGGCGTCCGACCACCGATACGGAAAACCGCTTGAGCCAATGGTGGGAGCAGCTCTCGCGTTACTTCCGCATCGACTTCAACCCCGATGACAACATTCGCCCACTGCTCGCCGGCCAAGGCCTGAACCAAGTGCGCCTGGCCCTGAGCCTGGCCCTCGAACAGGCGCAATGGGCTGCGCTCAATGGCGAGGCGGCGGTGTACAGCCGTTCGCTGGGTGAAGCGCGCAGCGTGTTGCAGGACAACTTCAACCAGGACAACCCGCAGAGCAAAGCGATGCTCGCGCGTATCGCCGAGCTTGAGCCCAAGGCCGTCTCGGTTGTGACTCCGGACCTGGCCGCCAGCCTGGCCGCCGTGCAGGCATACCTTGAACGTCGTCACTTGCCTGCCGACGAAGCCAAGGCTTCGGCCGGCACGCCGGCGAGCCAGGAGTAGAGCCGATGAAGCGTTTCTATGTGATCCTGGTGCTGGCGATTGCGGTCGCCCTGGCGCTGGCCGTGGGCATTTCGAAACACACCGGCTACGTGTTGATTACCTATCCCCATCTGCTGCATTACGAGTCGAGCCTGTGGGCTACCCTGGTGGCGGTGTTTGTCATCGGCCTGGCGATCTACCTGATTCGTGTGTTGTTGAGCCTGTTGAGCACCTCGGGCGGCGTGGTCAACCCATGGTCGCAGCGTAACCGCAGCCGTCGCGTGCAGATCGCGATCGAGCACGGCCAGATGGACCTCGCCGAAGGCCGCTGGGCCAGTGCCGAACGCCACCTGCATCGTGCCGCCGAAGCCGAACGCCAGCCGCTGTTGTATTACCTTGGCGCGGCCCGGGCGGCAAACGAGCAAGGGCGATATGAAGAGTGCGACGGCCTGCTGGAGCGCGCCCTTGAGCGACAGCCCCAGGCCGAACTGGCGATTGCCTTGAGCCATGCACAATTGCAGACGGACCGTGGCGACACCGACGGCGCGCTGACCACCTTGCAGGCCATGCACGAGCGTCATCCGCATAACGCCCAGGTGCTGCGCCAGTTGCAACGCTTGCATCAGCAGCGGGGCGATTGGTCGTCGGTGATTCGTCTGTTGCCTGAGCTGCGCAAGGACAAAGTATTGCCGGCCGGCGAATTGGCCGAGCTGGAGCGCCGCGCCTGGGGTGAAAACCTGAGCCTGGCCGCCCAGCGTGAAGAGCAGGGCGAAGCGGGGTTGCAGGCGCTTGAGCGCGCCTGGCAGCAACTGACGTCCGCCCAGCGCCAGGAGCCGCCGTTGGTGCTGGCCTACGCCGAGCAACTGCGCCAGCTGGGCGCCGATGCCAAGGCCGAAGAGGTGCTGCGCGGCGCGCTCAAGCGTGCGTATGACAGCCACCTGATCCGCCTGTATGGCCTGTTGCGCGGCAGTGACCCGGCCCGTCAGTTGAAGTTTGCCGAAGGCTGGCTCAAGGATCATCCCGGTGATGCCAGCTTGCTGTTGACCCTCGGGCGCCTGTGCCTGCAAAACAGTCTGTGGGGCAAGGCGCGGGACTATCTGGAAAGCAGCCTGCAGGTGCAGCGTAACCCCGAGGCGTGTGCCGAACTGGCACGCCTGCTGGCCCAGTTGGGTGACACCGAGCGCAGCAACCAGCTGTTCCAGGAAGGCCTGGGCCTGCTGGACAATCGTTTGCTCGCCTCACCGTTGCCCGCGCCGGTGCGGGGTTGAAGTAGGAACAGGTACGAGGGTTGGCTCGGATGCATCCGACAGCCAACCCTTGGGTTCTGTGTAAAGACTCGGTTTAACTGGGTTCGTAATACATTCCTACGTTGCGTCAGGTTATGTCCTCCAAGCTCTGGCGGGATGTCCCTACGTTTTAACGGAATCGTCTGCTCTAACGCGTATTGAAAGGGGTCAGGCCTTTCCTCTACCGTAACGGCCTATCTCTCGCGGTACGGATAAACAATGTCTTTGGCCCCCTCACGCTCCTTGTTTTTCCTGGCGTTCATGGCCGGTGCGCTGACGTTGGGTGCGTCTTTCTACCTGGAATATGGCGCGCTGCTGCGGCCCTGCTTTCTGTGCCAGGTTCAGCGGCTATTCCTCGCCACCTTTACGTTGATCAACCTGGTCGCGGCTGTTCATAACCCCAAGCGCTACGGCATCTATGGGTACGGGTTGGCGAGCATGGGCTGTGCCGCGCTAGGCGCAATTACCGCGGTGCGCCAGGTGTTGCTGCAGAACACTGCGTCTGATCAGGCCGGCGATTGTTGGCCCAGTTTGCAGTACATGCTCGAAAACCTGTCGTTCTCGCAGGCGCTGCGCTCGATCTTCAACGGTACCGTCGACTGCGTGGAAATCACCTGGACCCTGTTCGATTTGAGCCTCCCGGAGTGGAGTCTGTTGTTTTTCGTGGCGATGTTGATCCTGGGTTTCATGCAGTTTTCACGGCTGATATTCAGCCAACGCTTGCGCCTGTCGACACGCTGAAAAGTGGTCGCAAGTTGTAGGACGGGATTAAACACTTGTATGAACTTTCTCTCCTGCGTACCTTGAAGCCATAGTCATGCGGGCATAATCTGGCCCGCATGCGTTATTGAAACCGTTGTCAGATGCGGCTTTGTCCGGCTGCCGCTTTATCCTTGAAGTACTGCGCGGGCACAGAGTGGCAGCGCCCCCTATAGGGAAGAGAGATCATCATGCTGGAAAGTTGTCAGAATGCTCAGGAACGCTGGGGTGGGGTGCACAAGCTGATCGACAGCTGGTTGAAGGCACGCCACGAACTGGTTCGGGCGTTTGATGCTCTCGGCGAGAAGCCCGAAGCATTAGCGATGAATCGCAAGCCGCTGCAGGCGTTTTGCGGTGTCTTGGTGGACTACGTGTCTGCCGGTCATTTCGGCGTCTACGAACAGTTGACCAAGGAGGCGGAAGCCTTCGACGATCAGCGTGGTCTTGAATTGGCCGAGACCCTCTACCCACGCATCGATGTGATCACCGAGAAGCTGCTGGCGTTCAATGACCTGTGTGATGCCGGCAAGTGTGTTGCCGAGAAATTCAAAGAGCTGGGCGGCCTGCTCCATGAGCGTTTCGAGTTGGAGGATTGCCTGATCGAAGTGCTGCACAATGCTCACCGGGATGTGGCTGTCGCCCAGGCCTGACCTTTGCTGATGAGATAAAAAAACGGT
This sequence comes from Pseudomonas sp. GW704-F2, assembly GCF_059423025.1. Lineage (NCBI taxonomy): Bacteria > Pseudomonadati > Pseudomonadota > Gammaproteobacteria > Pseudomonadales > Pseudomonadaceae > Pseudomonas > Pseudomonas sp. GW704-F2. Next base: position 129,727 of record NZ_JBWKXO010000014.1, read on the forward strand.
GCGTATGACGCGCCGTTTTTTATTGGATCAATGCCGGGTGCCGAGCAATTCGATCTCGAATACCAGAGGCGTGTAAGGCGGGATCAACGCGCCAGCACCGTCGGCGCCATAGGCCTGCGCCGATGGAATCACCAGGCGCCACTTCGCGCCCACCGGCATCTGTTGCAGCGCACTGCTCCAGCCGCTGATCACACTGTCCAGACGAAACCATTGCGCCTGGGTGCTTTGATCGAACACCGTCCCATCGGGCAATCGCCCCACGTATTTCACCTGAACCTCATCACTGGCCAACGGCTTGTTGCCGCTGCCGGGCGTGAGTTCCGTGAGCAGAACGCCATCGGCCAATTCGCGCACGCCGCTCGCGGCTTTTTCCTGGGTCAAAAACTGCTGTTCGGCCGTCAGTGCTTTTTCGCTTTGCGGTGCCTGAGCATCGGCTTCGTCCTGCGCTTCATGCTGCGCCAGGAGTTGTTCGATGCGCGCGCTATCCAGTGCCAGCGGTTTACCTTGATAGGCTTGCTTGAGACCCTCGATCAAGGCCTGGATCTGCAGGTCGGGGACCTCCTGGCGCAGCCGCTCACCGAGGCTGGCGCCCAGGCTGTACGCGAGGTCGTGCGCGTCCGGGGCAGTGGTTTTGGAGGACGCCGGCTCGTTTGCATTGGCCACGGAAATCGCCAAGCCAAGCGCAAGAAAAAGGTAACGCGACATGGGTCTTCTCCAGCCGAAAGTGCGACGGATTATGCCAGTGTGAGAGGGTAAAAAGTGGCGTGGTTTTTCGTTATATCGATAAGATTTTTCGCACGGTGCAACGCAAGGCAAACGATACTGTCAACATGCCCTAGCGGCGGTAAGAGCAGAGGGCTAGTATGAGCCGCACCCACGTCAGCCAGGAGGTAAACCATGTCGGCCAAACAAAAGCCTGTAAATACCCCGTTGCACTTACTCCAACAACTCTCGGGCAGTCTGCTCGAGCATTTGGAAAGCGCGTGTTCCCAAGCCTTGGCTGATGCAGAAAAACTGCTCGCCAAGTTGGAAAAACAACGCGGTAAAGCGCAAGAAAAACTGCATAAGTCCCGCACCAAATTGCAAGACGCCGCCACTGCCGGCAAAGCCAAGGCTCAAGCCAAAGCCAAAGACGCAGTCAAAGAACTTGAGGACATGCTGGACGCCCTCAAGGATCGCCAAGCCGAAACCCGCACCTACATTTCCCAACTCAAAAAAGATGCTCAAGAAAGCCTGAAACTGGCCCAGGGCGTTGGTCGTGTGAAGGAAGCTGTATCGAAAGTGCTGGGCGCTCGTACACCGGCAAAAGCCGTTGCCGCCAAAGCGCCGGCGAAGGCCGCCGCCAAGCCAGCTGCCAAGACTGTTGCCAAGACCGCTGCTGCCAAACCGGCCGCCAAGCCAGCTGCCAAAACGGCTGCTGCAAAACCAGCCGCCAAGCCAGTGGCTAAAGCCGTTGCTGCCAAACCAGCCGCCAAGCCAGTCGCTAAAGCCGCTGCTGCAAAACCGGCTGCCAAGCCAGCTGCCAAAACGGCCGCTGCCAAACCAGCCGCCAAGCCAGTGGCTAAAGCCGCTGCTGCAAAACCAGCTGCCAAACCAGTTGCTAAAGCCGCTGCTGCAAAACCGGCTGCCAAGCCAGCTGCCAAAACTGCTGCTGCAAAACCAGCTGCCAAGCCAGTGGTTAAAGCCGCTGCTGCAAAACCAGCCGCCAAGCCAGTGGTTAAAGCGGCTGCTGCGAAACCAGCCGCCAAGCCAGTGGTTAAAGCGGCTGCCGCGAAACCAGCTGCCAAGCCAGTGGCTAAAGCTGCTGCTGCAAAACCAGCACCGGCCAAGCCAGCCACCCCGGCAGCATCGGTTGCTACCCCTGCAGCGCCAAGCGCATCGACCAGCACCCCTGCGTCGGTCGCGCCAAGCAACAGCACTCCAACCAGCGCTTCCTAAGTGCCGGTGACTGCGACGCGCAGCTGCTGCAGCGCGTCGTGGTCAAGGTTGGCGGCTCCCTCAGCCGCCAGGCCTTCCAACCATCGTTGACCCATCGCCTCGCCTGTCAGCCATGTCGTTGCCAGCGCTTCCAGGCGCGCCAGCAACTCGCGTTCCGCGTCCAGCTCCAGGGCTTTGACCCGCTCCCGTAACGCCGCCAAGGGCGCATCCTGCTGCGCCACGGCCCGCCATTGCCGGCGTACCTGTCGCAACGGTTCAACCACCTGCGATTGCCAGGGCTCGGCGATTTGCCTCAGCGCCAGCGCGCGTTCACGCGTCAGCGCCACGCCCCGCTGTTCCAGCCACGCCCCGCAGAGCAACAGGCACACATCCGCGCCTTGTTCCTGCACACGCAGGCACGCAGCCTCGACGCCCGGGCGGGCGTAAGTCGAGAGGGCAAAGCTCCATAGGTCAGCGCACATATTCACACCCAAGCCAGCGGCCAACGAAGCTGGTAGACTCCGCCGCCATTATGATCCGACTTCAAAGCCTAACATTACAGCGTGGCCCGCAACGTCTTCTCGAAGACGCCGAGCTGACCCTGCACGCCGGTCACAAAGCCGGCCTGATCGGTGCCAACGGCGCCGGCAAATCCACGTTGTTCGCCCTGTTGCTGGGTGAGCTGACCCCGGACTCCGGGGACTGCTTGCTGCCGGCCGACTGGCGCATCGCCCATATGCGCCAGGAGATCGACACCCTGGACCGCATCGCGATCGACTACGTGCTCGATGGCGACCTGCGTCTGCGCCAGGTGCAACACGACCTGGCCGCGGCCGAGAAAGCCCAGGACGGCGCCGCTCAAGCCCGCCTGCACGCGGAACTGGACAGCGCCGACGGCTACACCGCCGACGCCCGTGCGCGCAAGATGCTCGCCGGCCTTGGCTTTACCAACGAACAGATGGACCGCCCGGTCGCCGACTTCTCCGGCGGCTGGCGCATGCGCCTGAACCTGGCCCAGGCACTGATGTGCCCCTCGGACCTGTTACTGCTCGACGAACCGACCAACCACTTGGACCTCGATGCGATCCTGTGGCTGGAGGATTTCCTCAAGAGCTACCAGGGCACCTTGCTGCTGATTTCCCACGACCGGGATTTCCTCGACGCCGTGGTCGACAACATCGCCCACGTCGAACAGAAGAAAATCACCCTCTATCGTGGCGGCTACACCGCGTTCGAACGCGCCCGCGCCGAACGCCTGGCCCAGCAACAGCAGGCGTTCGAGAAGCAGCAGGCGCAGCGCGCGCACATGGAAAGCTACATCGCCCGGTTCAAGGCCCAGGCCACCAAGGCCCGCCAGGCCCAGAGCCGGATCAAGGCGCTGGAGCGCATGGAAGAACTGTCGGCGGCCCACGTCGATTCGCCTTTCGATTTCGTGTTCCGCGAGTCGGTGAAGATCTCCAGCCCGTTGTTCGACCTGTCCGATGCCCGCCTGGGCTATGGCGAGAAAACCATCCTCGAGAAGGTCAAGCTGCAACTCACACCGGGCGCGCGCATTGGCCTGCTCGGGCCGAACGGTGCGGGCAAGTCGACGCTGATCAAGAACCTGTCGGGCGAGCTGCAACCCCTGGCCGGTCGCCTGACCCGTGGCGAGAACCTGGTGGTCGGCTACTTCGCCCAGCATCAGTTGGACTCCCTGGACGCCAAGGCCAGCCCGTTGCTGCACCTGCAGCGCCTGGCGCCGACCGAACGCGAGCAGCCATTGCGCGACTTCCTCGGCGGCTTCGACTTCCGTGGCGCGCGCATCGATGAGCCGGTGCTGAATTTCTCCGGCGGCGAAAAAGCCCGCCTGGCCCTGGCGTTGATCGCCTGGGACCGGCCGAACCTGTTGCTGCTCGACGAACCGACCAACCACCTCGACCTGGAAATGCGCCTGGCGCTGACCATGGCCTTGCAGGAGTTCAGCGGTGCGGTACTGGTGGTGTCTCACGATCGCCACTTGCTCAAGAGCACCACCGACAACTTCCTGCTGGTGGCCGACGGCAAAGTCGAAGAGTTCGACGGTGACCTCGACGACTACGCGCGCTGGCTGACGGAATACCGCCTGCGCAACGCGCCGACCAGCAACACCCCGGTCAACCCGGACAAAACCGACAAGAAGGCCCAGCGCCAGGCCGCCGCCGCCCTGCGTCAGCAGTTGGCGCCGCACAAGCGCGAAGCCGACAAGCTGGAAGCCGAGTTGGGCAAGGTCCACGAGCGCCTGGCCAAGATCGAAACCAGCCTGGGCGACAGTGCCGTGTACGAAGCCGCGCGCAAGGATGAACTGCGCGATCTGCTGGCCGAGCAGGCCAAGCTCAAGGTCCGTGAAGGGCAGTTGGAGGAAAGCTGGATGGAAGCCCTCGAACTGCTCGAAAGCCTGCAAGCGGAGCTGGAGGCGCTGTCCTGATGGACGCGCTGCAACTGCCGCTGCCGGCGCAATGGGTCGCGCCCGTGTGGATCGGCGTGCAAATCCTGCTGATCCTGCTGGCCGGCTACCTGACCCAGCGGTTTGTCGCCAAAGGCCTGACCCGCCTCGGCGAGCACTACCCCTTCCCGCCGCAGCTGTTGATGCCGCTGCGCGGCGGCTTGCGCTGGCTGATCATGGGCAGTGCGCTGATCTTCGTGCTGGAGCGCCTGGGCGTGTCCGCCACGGTGTTGTGGACTGCGCTGTCGGGGTTTGTCGCGGTGGCGGCGGTGGCGTTCTTCGCCATGTGGTCGGTGTTGTCCAACCTGTTGTGCGCGATCCTGATCTTCACCGTCGGGCCGTTCCGCCTCGGTGATGTGGTCGAGCTGGTGGACACCGTCGACAAGCCCGGCGTCAAAGGCCGGGTAGTGGCGATCAACCTGCTTTACACCACGCTGATCGAAGTCGAAGAGGCGGGGACCGGCGGCGTGACGGTGCAGGTGCCCAATAGCCTGTTCTTCCAACGCTCGGTGCGCCGCTGGCGCGACAGTGCTGTCCTCCCGGGCCAGCGCTAGCGTTCACATCTTGCAAAAAACTATAGCCAGCCTTCGGTCGGCAGCGTTAGCTTAAGGCACAACCGCAAACTCGCTGCTGAGGTGTGCAATGGCACTCGACACATGGCTGGCTTTTTTCCTCGCTAGTTGGATCATTTCCCTTTCTCCTGGCGCAGGCGCCATCGCCTCAATGTCCAGTGGCCTGCAATATGGTTTCCTGCGCGGCTACTGGAACGCCATCGGCCTGCAAATCGGCCTGGCGATGCAGATCGCCGTGGTCGCGGGCGGCTTGGGAGCCATTCTGGCGGCGTCGTCCACTGCGTTCTATGCGATCAAATGGTTTGGCGTGGCGTACCTGGTGTACCTGGCCGTCAAGCAATGGCGCGCGCTGCCCATGGACATGACCGATGACGCCGCAGTACGGCCGATCGGCAAGCCGATGGCGATGATGTTCCGTGGCTTTCTGGTCAACGCCAGCAACCCCAAGGCGTTGGTGTTCATGCTCGCGGTGCTGCCGCAGTTCGTGAACCCGCAGGCGCCGCTGCTGATCCAATACCTGATCCTCGGCGCGACGATGATCAGCGTCGATATGATCGTGATGGCGGGCTATACCGGCCTGGCGTCGAAAGTCTTGCGCCTGTTGCGCACGCCCAAGCAGCAAAAACGCATGAACCGCACGTTTGCCGGGTTGTTCGTGGGGGCTGCGGGCTTCCTCGCCAGCTTGCATCGCGCGACGGCTTGAACCCGGACCGGGCTGAAGAAATCGGATCGACAATGTGGGAGCGGGCTTGCTCGCGATAGTGGAGTGTCAGTCACCGAGTCAGTCGGCTGACCCACTGCTATCGCGAGCAAGCCCGCTCCCACATTGGTTTTGCGTTGTCTGTGCGCGTTGGGTTCAGCGCAGAATCGTCGGGCGTGGCGTCATTGCTACAGCTCAATCTACTCTGTTACTCAAAATACAAATCACTTACACCTTGAGTCAAATCTCATAAAGCTCAACAATGTGTTACTTCGTATTTCCCTTTGAGATTCGTTCATGACTGCCCCCTTCCGTTTTCTCGCCTGGCTGCTATTGCCGGCGTTGATGTCGTGCAGCTTCAATCTGTTGGCCGCGCCTGCCGAGGGCGCCACGAAAGCCCTGCATTTGCTGGACTACATCGGCGCGGACTATCCGCCGACGGTAGCGGCGGGCAAGGTCGTCGATGAATCGGAATACCGTGAGCAGGTGGAATTTCTGGGGGTATTGCAGGGCCTTGTGGCTGAGCTGCCGTCCAAGCCCGAGCGCGCGGAATTGGTCAAAGGGGTCGATGAATTGGTCGCGGCCGTGACCGCTCGTCAGGAAGGCGCCAGCGTGGCGCACCAGGCCCGACAGTTGGGCGCCAAGCTGGCGGCGGCGTATGAAGTCAGCCAGGCCCCGGCGATTACGCCCGACCCGACCCGCGGCGCACCACTGTATGCCCAGCACTGCTCGGTCTGCCACGGCACGGCCGGCGCCGGTGATGGCCCGGCGGGTGTCGGCATGACGCCGCCACCGGCGAACCTGCAGAACGCGGAGCGCCTGGACCGCCTGAGCCTCTATGCGATCTACAATACGCTGGGCCTGGGCGTCGAAGGCACGGACATGCCGTCCTTCGCCGACCAACTGGACGAACGCCAGCGCTGGGACCTGGCCACCTACATCGCCGGCTTCACGGCCGACCCGGCTGCCGCGAAAAGCGCGCAACCGTTCAACCTCGCCGACCTGGCCCGCCAGACCCCCAATGAAGTGTTGGCCGCCAACGGCCCGGCTGCTGCTGCGACGTTCCGCGCCCAGCGTGCCCAGCCGCCGCAGGTCAAGCGTGGCCCGGCGCAGTTGCTCGACTACACCGCCGCGACCCTCGACAAGAGCCTTGCGGCGTTCCGCAGCGGTGACCATGAGCAAGCCTACGACCTGTCGGTAGCGGCGTATCTGGAAGGGTTCGAGCTGGTGGAAAGTTCCCTGGACAACGTCAACGCCAACGTGCGCAAAGACACCGAGAAGGCCCTGATGGCCTATCGGCAGTCGTTGCAGGACGGCTTGCCGCTCGAACAGGTGCAGCAGCGCCTGGACGCCGCCAAGGGCAAACTCACCGAATCTGCCGGCTTGTTGGGCGGCGATGGCCTGAGCTGGTCGTTGAGCTTTATCTCAGGCTTGCTGATCCTGCTGCGCGAAGGTCTGGAAGCGATCCTGGTGCTGGCGGCGGTCCTCGCCTTCCTGCGTAACACCGGCCAGGAATCGGCGGTGCGCGGCGTCCACGTCGGCTGGGGCCTGGCCTTGTTGGCCGGCTTGGCCACCTGGGCGTTGGCGGCCTATGTGATCGATGTGAGCGGCGCCCAGCGCGAATTGCTCGAAGGTTGCACGGCGTTGTTTGCCAGTGTGATGGTGCTGTGGCTCGGCGTGTGGATGCATGACCGGCGCCACGCAGCGGCCTGGCAGGACTACATCAAGAGCAGCCTGGTGGGCGGCGGTGGCCGTTTCGGCTTCGCGCTGCTGGCGTTCTTCTCGGTGTACCGCGAGCTGTTCGAAGTGATCCTGTTCTACGAAACCCTGTGGTTGCAAGCCGGCCCGGCCGGGCACAACGCCGTGCTGGCGGGCGGCGCCACGGCGCTGGTGCTGTTGATGGGTCTGGCGTGGGTGATCCTGCGCGGTTCGGCGAAGCTGCCATTGGCGCTGTTTTTCGGGATCAACGCGGCGCTGCTGTGTGCGTTGTCGGTGGTATTCGCCGGGCACGGCGTGAAGGCGTTGCAGGAAGCCGGTATCTTCGGCACGCGGCCGGTGGCGTTCTTTGACTTCGACTGGCTGGGTATCCACGCCGATGCCTACTCGCTGAGTGCGCAGGTGGTGGCGATCCTGGCGATTATGGTGATGTATGGCCGCAGTCGGATCGCCGACAAGCGCCGGCTGGCGGCATAAGCATGCGCGTGTGGATCGACGCCGATGCTTGCCCGCGCGCGGCCAAGGACCAGGTGGTGAAGTTCGCTCTCAAGCGTCAGTTCGAGGTGGTGCTGGTGGCCGGGCAGAGCCAGATCAAGCCGGCCTTCGCCTGCGTTAAGCTGATCGTGGTGCCCAGCGGCCCGGACGCGGCGGACGACTACCTGGTGGCGCACGCGGTGCCCGGTGAGCTGGTGATCTGCAGCGACGTGCCCCTGGCTGACCGCCTGGTGAAGAACGGCGTGACGGCCCTCGACCCGCGCGGCAAGGAATTCAGCCCGCAGAACATGAGTGAGCGGCTGGCGGTGCGTAACCTGTTCACCGATCTGCGCGAGCAAGGCCAGATGGGCGGTGGTCCACCGCCCCATGGGGAAAAGGACAAGCAAGCGTTCGCCAACGCACTCGACCGCCTGCTCACACGCTTGATGCGGGCCGGTTAGTCGTTTTCGTGGGTCAGCTCCAGCACCCGATCCACCAGCTTGTTGATGCCTGACGCGACTTCGCTGATGTTCTTGCCGAGCATATAGGCGGGGGTGCTGACCAGCTTGCGCGCGGTGTCTTCGACGATATCGTCCACCGCGCATGCCTGGTGGTGGGCGCCCATCTTGTCCAGCACGGCGGCGGTGTCGGCATCGTTGCCGATGGTGCAGGTCACTCCCGGGCCATAGATCTTCGCGGCCAGGGCCGGCGAGATGCAGATCAGTCCCAGCGGCTTGCCCGCTTCGGCAAAGGCTTCGGCCAGCGCCAATACCTGCGGGTTGAGGCTGCAACCGGCGCCTGCGCTGGCAAAGTTCGACAGGTTCTTCGCCGCGCCAAACCCGCCAGGCACGATCAGCGCGTCGAAATCCTCGGCGTTGGCTTCACGAATGTCTTTCACGTCGCCCCGGGCAATGCGGGCGGACTCCACCAGCACATTGCGCGACTCGGGCATTTCTTCGCCCGTGAGGTGGTTGATCACGTGCAACTGCGCGATGTCGGGTGCAAAGCATTGGACCTGAGCGCCGCGCTGATCCAGGCGCAGCAGGGTGATCACGCTTTCATGGATTTCTGCGCCGTCGTACACGCCACAGCCGGAAAGGATCACTGCAATCTTTTTGCTCATGGGCATTTCTCCTGATTCATGGCGTTAAATGTCTACTAATTTGTCATCTGTTGCCAATGGGAACTCCCGCCGCAGCCCCTAATCTTGATGCAATAAAAACAGACCGGACTAGCCCATGGACTTCGTGCCTTACGCGGTACCGTTTTTCATCGCCTTGATCGTGGTTGAACTGCTCGTCGACCGTTGGCGCGGCGCGCGCAATTATCGGGTGGCGGATGCCATCAACAGCCTCAGCACTGGCGTGCTGTCCACCACCACCGGGCTGCTGACCAAGGGCGTGGGATTGCTGACCTACGCATTCGCCCTCAAGCACCTGGCGCTGATCGAGCTGTCGGCCGAGAGCGTCTGGACCTGGGTGTTCGCCTTTGTGTTCTACGACTTCTGCTATTACTGGCTGCATCGCTGCGGTCACGAGCGCAATATCCTGTGGGCCGCGCATTCGGTGCATCACCAGAGCGAGGACTACAACCTCACCACCGCCTTGCGCCAGACCAGCACCGGCTTTCTGCTGAGCTGGATCTTCTATCTGCCTCTGGCCGTGCTCGGCGTGCCGCTGGTGGTATTTATCAGCGTAGCTTCGCTCAACCTGCTGTATCAATTCTGGGTCCACACCCGCCATGTGCCCAAGCTCGGCTGGTTCGAGTGGTTCTTCGTCACCCCGTCCAATCATCGGGCCCACCATGCACAGAACGCTCTCTACATGGATCGCAACTACGGCGGGGTGTTCATTATTTGGGACCGGCTGTTTGGCTCGTTTCAGGAAGAAGACGAAAACGAGCCGGTGATCTTTGGCGTCACCACCCCCTTGGCCAGTTGGAACCCGCTGTGGGCCAACCTGCAGTTCTATGCGCAGTTGTGGAGTGACGCGCGGCGCACGCAAAGCCGTTGGGACAAGCTGCGCATCTGGTTCATGCGTACCGGCTGGCGGCCGGCCGACGTGAAGGCCAACTACCCGTTGACCAAGCCGGACTTGAGCCAGTTCCGCAAATTCGAGGTGCCGCTGGATACGCGGCAACAGGTGTACGTCGCCCTGCAATTCGCGGTGTATGTGGGGTTTGGCAGTTATCTGATGAACGTCGGCGAAGGGCTGCCCACGGCGGCGTTGGTGCTGGGCTGGAGTGCAATGGCGTTGGGCCTGTTCAGCCTGGGCGTCGCCCTGGAGAACCGCCCGTGGGCGTTGAAGGCGGAACTGGTGCGCCTGGGCCTGAATGTGCCGTTGGTATGGCTGGCGCCGCTGGTCGGGCTTTGGCCGGCCAGCCACCTGGGCTGGCCGGGTCTGTTGAGCTACAGCTTGCTGAGCCTGATTGGCCTCTACTGCTGCCGAGGCCGGCTTACTCGACTGGCGTCTTAGGCGGCTCGGCCGGGCTGGTCTCACTCAGTTGTGCGGCCGCCAGTCGGGCCTTGGCGTCGGCACAGGCTTGACGGGCGATGCGCGCGTTCTTGAACCGCCGCCGCAGCCAGAGAACCAGGCCCAGCAGTAACAACGCACCCAGCACCCACAGCTCGTACTTCTTGATGCTGCCCAGCATGCCTTCCAGCACCGCGCCGAAATGGTACGCCGCCGCGCCGAGCGCCGCCGCCCAGACCGCCGCGCCAATGCCGTTGAGTAACAGGTAGCGCAAGGGCGGATAGCCGGACAGGCCAATCGCCACGGGCATCACCGTGCGCAATCCGTAGACAAAGCGGAAGCTCAACACCCAGATATCCGGGTGCTTGCGGATATGTTCCAGGGCTTTGTCGCCCATCAATTGCCAGCGCGGTTTACGTGCCAACAGTTTGCGGCCGTGCTTGCGCCCCATGTAATACCAAAGCTGGTCGCCGGCGTAGCTGCCAAAAAAAGCAACGACCACCACCAGGTTGATATCCATGTACCCACGGAACGCCAGGAAGCCTGCGAGAACGAGTATGGTCTCGCCTTCGAAGAACGTCCCGAGGAAGAGGGCAAAGTAGCCGAAGTCATGCAGAAATTGTTGAAGCATGGTCTGGGTGCTGGCGAAATGAACGCGCAGCCTACGCCTTCGCGATCATTCGTGAAAGTATCGAGATGTGTCACGAAGTGAACAATTCCTACAGAAACGCCGAATGCGACTACAGGTCGCATCGTTAAGCACAACTGTCATACCTTCGTCATAATGGCCGCTTATAACTGCAACACTCGCCCGTAAACGCGGGCTCAGGAGTCTGTCGTGAGCTTTACCCCTGCCAATCGCCTGTTTCCCGCGACCCGTCTGCGTCGCAACCGTTGTGATGATTTCTCTCGCCGTCTGGTCCGTGAAAACGTACTGACCACGAACGATCTGATCCTGCCGGTCTTTGTGCTGGACGGGGAAAACCGTCGGGAAGCCGTGGCGTCGATGCCGGGTGTCGAGCGCTTGACCATTGATCTGCTGCTGGAAGAGGCGGCGAACTGGGTCGAGTTGGGGATTCCGGCGCTGGCGCTGTTCCCTGTCACGCCTGCTGAACTCAAGTCCCTCGATGCCGCCGAAGCCTGGAACCCGCAAGGGATCGCCCAGCGCGCCACCCGTGCGTTGCGTGAGCGCTTCCCGGAATTGGGGGTGATCACCGATGTGGCCCTGGACCCGTTCACCACCCACGGGCAGGATGGCATCCTGGATGAAGACGGCTACGTGCAGAACGACATCACCGTCGACGCGCTGGTCAAGCAAGCCTTGTCTCATGCCGCCGCCGGGGCCCAGGTGGTCGCGCCGTCGGACATGATGGACGGCCGCATCCAGGCGATCCGCGAAGCCCTGGAACTGGCCGGCCACGTCAATGTGCGGATCATGGCCTACTCGGCCAAATACGCCAGTGCCTACTATGGTCCGTTCCGCGATGCGGTGGGCTCGGCCCTGAACCTGGGCAAGGCCAACAAAGCCTCGTACCAGATGGACCCGGCCAACAGCCATGAAGCACTGCACGAAGTGGCCGCCGACCTGGCCGAAGGCGCCGACATGGTGATGGTCAAGCCCGGGATGCCTTACCTGGACATCCTTTATCGGGTCAAAGAGGAATTCAAGGTGCCGACCTTTGTCTATCAGGTCAGCGGTGAATACGCCATGCACATGGCCGCGATCCAGAATGGTTGGTTGAGTGAAGGGGTGATCCTCGAATCCCTGACAGCCTTTAAACGTGCTGGCGCTGATGGCATTCTGACCTACTTCGCCGCCCGCGCTGCCCAATTGCTTAGAGAGCAACAATAGCCCTCACAGGAACACTCGATGAATACCGAAGGACTCTCAGAAGTTGCCGTAAAAGACGCCCACCCGGTGGTCGAATCCGTCGCCGAGACCCCGCCGGTGCCGGAGCCTGCGCCGCCGGTGGTGGTCGCCGAAGCGCCGGCCCCGGCGCCAGCGCCTGCCGTGGTGACCAACCTGGATGACAGCAGCCTGTACATCCACCGTGAGTTGTCACAACTGCAATTCAACATCCGCGTGCTGGAACAGGCGCTGGATGAGTCCTACCCGTTGCTGGAACGCCTGAAATTCCTGCTGATTTTCTCCAGCAACCTGGACGAGTTCTTCGAGATCCGCGTCGCCGGCCTCAAGAAGCAGATCACCTTCGCCCGTGAACAGGCCGGCGCCGATGGCCTGCAACCGCATCAAGCCCTGGCGCGCATCAGCGAGCTGGTACACGGGCATGTGGATCGCCAATACGCGATCCTCAACGACATCCTGCTGCCGGAACTGGAAAAACATCAGGTCCGCTTCATCCGTCGCCGTCACTGGACCACCAAGATCAAGACCTGGGTGCGTCGCTACTTCCGCGACGAGATTGCGCCGATCATCACGCCGATCGGTCTCGACCCGACTCACCCGTTCCCGTTGCTGGTCAACAAGAGCCTGAACTTCATCGTTGAGCTTGAAGGTATCGACGCCTTCGGTCGCGATTCCGGCCTGGCGATCATCCCGGCACCGCGTCTGCTGCCACGGATCATCAAGGTACCGGAAGAGGTGGGGGGCGCTGGCGATAACTATGTATTCCTGTCGTCGATGATCCACGCGCACGCCGATGACCTGTTCCAGGGCATGAAGGTCAAGGGCTGCTACCAGTTCCGCCTGACCCGTAACGCCGACCTGGCGCTGGACTCCGAAGACGTCGAAGACTTGGCCCGCGCCCTGCGCGGCGAACTGTTCTCGCGGCGCTACGGCGATGCGGTGCGTCTGGAAGTGGCCGACACCTGCCCGAAACATCTGTCGGACTACCTGCTCAAGCAGTTCAACCTCGGCGAGAGCGAGCTGTACCAGGTCAACGGCCCGGTCAACTTGACGCGTCTGTTCAGCATCACCGGCCTGGACAGCCACCCGGAGCTGCAATACACGCCGTTCACGCCGCAGATCCCGAAACTGCTGCAAAACAGCGAAAACATTTTCAGCGTGATCAGCAAGCAGGACATCCTGTTGCTGCACCCGTTCGAGTCCTTCACCCCGGTGGTCGACCTGTTGCGCCAGGCCGCCAAGGACCCGCATGTACTCGCCGTGCGCCAGACCCTGTACCGCAGCGGTGCCAACTCGGAGATCGTCGACGCCCTGGTGGACGCTGCGCGTAACGGCAAGGAAGTCACCGCGGTGATCGAACTGCGCGCGCGCTTCGACGAAGAGTCCAACCTGCAACTGGCCAGCCGCCTGCAAGCGGCCGGCGCGGTGGTGATCTACGGTGTGGTCGGGTTCAAGACCCACGCCAAGATGATGCTGATCCTGCGCCGCGAAGCCGGTGAGATCGTGCGTTACGCGCACTTGGGCACCGGCAACTACCACGCCGGTAACGCCAAGCTCTACACCGACTACAGCCTGCTGACTTCCGACGACGCCTTGTGTGAAGACGTCGGCAAGTTGTTCAGCCAGTTGATCGGCATGGGTAAGACGTTGCGCATGAAGAAGCTGCTGCATGCGCCGTTCACCCTGAAGAAGGGCATGCTCGACATGATCGCCCGCGAGACCCAGTTCGCGCTCGACGGCAAACCGGCGCACATCATCGCCAAGTTCAACTCGCTGACCGATCCGAAGATCATCCGCGCGCTGTACAAGGCCAGCCAGTCCGGCGTGCGTATCGACCTGGTAGTACGCGGCATGTGCTGCCTGCGGCCGGGCATCGCCGGGGTCTCGCACAACATCCATGTGCGCTCGATCATCGGGCGGTTCCTGGAGCACACGCGGGTGTTCTACTTCCTCAACGGCGGGGAGGAGCAGATGTACCTCTCCAGCGCCGACTGGATGGAGCGCAACCTCGACAAGCGCGTGGAGACGTGCTTCCCGGTGGAGGGCAAGAAGCTGATCATGCGGGTCAAGAAAGAGCTGGAAAGTTATCTCACCGATAACACCCACAGCTGGAGCCTGCAGTCGGACGGCCGCTACGTGCGCAACACGCCGACCGGCAACCAGAACCCGCGCAGCGCCCAGGCCACCTTGCTGGAGAGGCTGGGTAGCCCGATTCTCGCAGTGAATTAACCGACCTAATGTGGGAGGGGGCTTGCCCCCGATGGCGGCAGTTCAGTCAAAGTACCAAGTGACTGACCCGCCGCCATCGGGGGCAAGTCGAATCGTCGCACCGCCCCTCCCACATGTATTTTCGGTGTTCTTTAGCGCACGTTCAGGCTGAAGCCCACCCGCGTCAGCCACTCCGCTTCCTGGGCGAAGTCCGCCTGGGTCAGCTGGTTTTCCTCCAGCCAGCCTTCCGGGAACACCACGTCGAGGCTGTCGCCGCTGGCGCGCAGGGTCACCTGGGGCATTTCCTGGGTGCCACGGATGTGGTGGAACAGGATCGCAAAGCGCAGCAGCACGCACAGGCGGATCAGCTTGATGCCTTCGTCACCGAATTCGGCGAACTTGTCCTTGGGGATATTGCGGCGATGGCCGCGTACCAGCAGCGCGAGCATCTGCTGGTCTTCCCGGGAGAAACCAGCCAGGTCGGAGTGCTCGATCAGGTAGGCGCCGTGCTTGTGGTAATGGTAGTGGGCGATATCCAGGCCCACTTCATGCACCTTGGCCGCCCAGCCCAGCAGTTCGCGCCATACACCGTCTTCCAGGTCCCAGTCCGCGGCCACCTGGTCGAAGGCATGCAAGGCTTTGCGTTCCACGCGGGCCGCTTGTTCCAGATCGGCGTGATAGCGCTCCATCAGCGAGCTGAGGGTACGCTCACGCACGTCCTCATGGTGGTGACGCCCGAGCAGGTCGTAAAGCACGCCTTCGCGCAGGGCGCCGTCGCAGTGGTCCATACGTTGCAGTTCGAGGGCGTCGAAGATCGCTTCGAGAATCGCCAGGCCCGCCGGGAAAATCGTGCGGCGGTCGGGCTTGATGCCATCGAAGTCGATTTTTTCGGCATCTCCCAGCTTGAACAGCTTGCGCTTGAGCCACGCCAGGCCTTCGGCGTTGACCTCGCCGGTGCCATGGCCGCCGGCTTTCAAGGCCAGGCCGATGGCGCGGATGGTGCCGGACGAGCCGATGGCTTCATCCCACGACAGGCGATGCAGGGCGTGCTCGATGCTCATGATCTCCAGCCGCGCCGCCGTGTAGGCCTGGGCATAACGCGCCGGGGTGATCTTGCCGTCCTTGAAATAACGCTGGGTATAGCTGACGCAGCCCATCTGCAGGCTTTCGCGCAGCAGCGGCTCGAAGCGCTGGCCGATGATGAATTCGGTACTGCCGCCGCCGATGTCCGCCACCAGGCGCTTGCCGGGGGTGTCGGCCAGGGTGTGGGACACGCCGAGGTAGATCAGGCGCGCTTCTTCGCGTCCGGAGATGACTTCCACCGGGTGCCCGAGGATCTCCTCGGCGCGGCGGATGAATTCGCCCCGGTTACGGGCTTCGCGCAACGCGTTGGTGCCGACGATTCGCACAGCACCCGGGGGCATGCCGTTGATCAACTGGGCAAACCGCTTGAGGCAATCGAGCCCGCGCTGCATGGATTCTTCATTGAGCTGGCGCGCGTCGTCGATTCCGGCAGCCAGTTGGACTTTTTCGCCTAGCCGCTCAAGGATGCGGATTTCGCCGTTCTGGGCCTTGGCCACGACCATATGAAAGCTGTTGGAGCCCAGGTCGATGGCGGCGATCAGGGACAGATTCTTGGCTTGGGATTGCGGCATGGTTAGAGGGTCTCGGTCGATAACCTGACCATCGTGCCACGATCGACCGCTGGAGCCAACGCGTAGCGCTCCGGTAATTTTCCTAAGGGTGTCTGCGAGGAATTCTTGTGGGAAATGTAGGGTGGGTTTCTAAATATCCACTGAATGAGGTTTTAGTTTTGTAGGAGTTTTTAACTAGTTGTTGTTGTAAAGCTTTTTATGATTTTCCCTACAGGGTGCTTGTTGATGTTCCATTGGTTTTTTTGTTTGGGACTACCTCGCGGTCGGGTAAAGGCGACTCTTTGTTTTTACGGCTCCCACACTAACTGATGTGTTATCTGATTCTTTAATGAAGTGCCAAAGCGACAGACTGTCACCCGGCAATATTGCCTGGGTGTTATTTATTTATAGTCGTGCAGGTCCGGAGAAATAAGCCGTTTGGCGCTGGACTTGCCGAGAGATAAATAAAGAACGCCTGATAACTTTCAGTGACAGGTCGAATATGAAAAAAATTGTTGGATTGACTCTCGGTCTCGCTTGCCTGGCTGCGGCCATCAGTGCTAACGCATCCACCAGTGCCGAACTGGTCGTCAGGGGCACGATCAAACCCGCTGCCTGCAACCTGAGCATGACTGGCGGCGGCATTATCAATTACGGCGATATTCCTTCGGGCCAACTCTCCCAGACGGCGTTCAACCCGCTTCGGGAAATGACCACGCCCCTGTCCGTCAATTGCGGCACCGGCAGCGCTCCGTTCGGGCTGACATTCACCGACCTGCAGGCCGGCAGCAGGGTAACGGGCATTCTCAGCGCCCTTGGCGCAGGTTATACCGAGGTGCATAACTTCGGCTTGGGTTCGGTCGCTGGCAAAAATACCGGTGGCTATGCGGTTACGCTCAGGGACCTCAGGTCGCCGAGCAAAACGCTGACGGCTATTACACGTGTCGGCGAAGGCGCGGCCTGGCAGAGCAGTGATGGCAAAGTCGCGAAATCGCCTAACCAATCTTCGTGGCGCAGTGGCACTTCGCTCATTCCGGCCGAACTCTCTCAACTGACCGGGACTATTGCAGTACGGGCCGTGATCAACAAAGGCCAAGACTTGAACCTGGCTCGCGACGTTACTCTTGATGGTCGCGCAACGCTTACTTTGGTTTACCTCTAAGCGGCTGAAATACAGCCGATCAAAGAACGCACGCGTTCTGATCGGCTGTTTTCATGTGGGTGCTTGGCTATCAATTGCCAACTTCATGGTCTGCG
This sequence comes from Pseudomonas sp. GW704-F2, assembly GCF_059423025.1. Taxonomy (NCBI): domain Bacteria; kingdom Pseudomonadati; phylum Pseudomonadota; class Gammaproteobacteria; order Pseudomonadales; family Pseudomonadaceae; genus Pseudomonas; species Pseudomonas sp. GW704-F2. The sequence goes on from NZ_JBWKXO010000014.1 coordinate 147,004, forward strand.
GGGAACACTGAGTGCGTAGTCTTTCAGTAATAAATAATCTGCTGTTGTTGTGTGCAAGTGTGTGTCTGTGTTTTACCGGCATGGTATTGGCGGACGGAATGTTGCCGGAAACCTCGGTTGTGGTTCTTTATGAGGAACAAGGCGAGGCCACGATAAATATCAAGAACACCGATTCGGGGCCGGCGCTGCTTCATTCAGTCGTACTGAACGTGCCCGAAGACGTAGAGCCCCTATTGATTGTCACGCCGCCTATTGCGCGTGTGGAACCCGGTGAAACCCAGTTGGTGCGTTTCATCAGCACCTTGGAAGCACCGCTGAAGACCCAGCGCTTGAAGCGTGTGTCCTTCGAGGGTATTCCGCAGGCGCGTGCCGCAGGGGGTGCGACCATCGGTATCACCCTTCGGCAGAATCTGCCGCTGATCCTGCACCCCAAAGGCTTGCCTCAACATCACACGCCCTGGGAGCTGCTGAAGTGGCGGCGGGCAGGAGAGATGCTGGCTGTTCACAACGACAGTGCTTATGTGGTGCGCCTGGCGCCGGAGGTGCAGTTGCTGCCCCAACGGGTTCTGGCGACGTTGCCGCGTGCTTACATTTTGCCGGGGGAGGCGTTGACGGCGAAGGTTGACGGAACATTGGACGGCTTGGCCGAAGTCGAGATCCAGCCCGCCACGGTCTATGGATTTTCGGTGGACAGCTACCGCGCCCCGATCAGTACCGATGGGGGTTGAGCGGCTTATGAAAAACCTGTCGAGTAATACGCCTGCGGTTTCCATCCGGTCTCGCCGCCCCACGCTGCTCATCGGGTTTGCGACCCTGTGGAGCTTGCCCGGCCTGGCTCCAGCGCTGGAGTTGGGCGAGGGTTTCGACCTCGCGGCACTGACCACCCACGGTATTGACCCGAAGGTCTCCGACTACTTCCGCAGTGCGGCGCGTTTTCGCGAAGGCGTCCAGGTGGTGGGGCTGCGGGTCAACGGGAACCCGCTCGGGTCAGTCGATGCGCGGTTCGACGCACAGGGGCAATTGTGTTTCACCCCGGGCTTGCTCGAGAAAGCCGGGTTGGTGCAGCCCCGCGCCGTTGTCCGCAAAGGCGCGTCACCGGACCAGGCCTGCCATGACTTTCTGGGCGCCTTCCCGACGACGATGGTTCGGCTCCGGCCCGGCATCGATGAGGTGGCACTGGTGGTGCCGACCCAGTCATTGCGTGAACCCCAGTGGGAGGTAGGGGACTTTGCCCAGGGTGGCGCAGCGGCGATGTTCAACTATGACGTGCTGGGTTTCGACAACCGTTCGCGCAGTGAGTCCAGCCGGTTCGTGTCGGCCTACACCGAAGCAGGCTTCAACCTGGGCGACTGGATTGTCCGCAGCCGCCAATTCTATGTGTCCGACAATGGCGACGCGCGCACCGAACACCTGTACGCCTTCGCCCAGCGGGATCTGGCCGTGCTGCGATCGACGTTCCAGGTGGGCCAGCTCTCCAGCAACAATCCGCTGTTTGGCGGCATCCAGTTGTCCGGTGTGCAGTTTTCCCCCGATGGCCAGTCGCGGGTGCCGGCGGGCGGCAATAATGCGGTGGTCGAGGGGCTGGCCCAGAGTCAGTCGCGGATTGAAGTGCGCCAGTCCGGCGTGCTGATCCATAGCACGCTGGTGCCCGAAGGCCCCTTCCGGCTGACCGGGTTGCCTTTGCTCAATGGCACCAGCGACCTCGAAGTCAGCGTGATCGATGTACGCGGCGCCAAGCGCAGTTTCGTGGTGCCGGCGGCTTCGTTCGCGGGGGCAGCCCCGGCGGCGCCCGGCTATTATTTTTCGCTCGGCAAGGTGCGCGAAAACATCGACGCGCGGGCGCCGTCGCCGGTGGTCGCCATGGGCAGCGGCACCTGGGGTCTGGGGCGTGAATCGTCGGCGGGGTTTGGCTTATTGAGCACCGATGAATACTGGTCGGCAGGCGGCACCCTGAGCAGCGTCTTTTTCCAGCGGGTTGCGGTTGGCGCTCGCCACAATGTGTCCCGGGACGGCCGTAACGCGGTGTCGGGTTCGCGTAGCAGCGTGTCCGTGAGCAGCCCGGTCTACGCCAATATAGACGTCAACTTCAGCGCCACCACCCAGACCCGGGGGTATCGCGAGGTGCTTGAAGCGGGCCGCTCGTTCAAGGCCGACGAGTTGGGTTCGCGCTTCAAGAACCAGTACACGGCGGGCATGAGCTGGGCCGATCCAACCCTGGGCGTGTTCTCCCTGGGTTATTCGCGCAGCGCGCAATTTGACCGGCAAACGGCCGAACATGTGTTTGCTTCGTGGAACAAGTCGTTCAGTCACGTCGATGTTGCTTTGATCGCCGACTCGCAGGTGGGCGGCACGCGGCCGCGGCGTGACGCCACCGTTGCCGCCGGCCGGCGCGATAGCACGGTGGACAATGATCTGTCGGTACGGTTGCAGATCAGCGTGCCGCTGGGCGGTGATCGTCGTGTGAACAGCTACGTCAGTCGGCGTGGTAACCAGTCCCGCGCCGGTACGGCACTCAGCGAGCGGGTCAATGACTATGTGAATTACGAGGTGGGTGTCGAGCGCGACCTCAGCGCCCGCGAACAAGCGGTTCGCGGCCATGTGGACCTGCTGCCGCGCTACACCCGCGTCGGCCTGGGCGTCAGCCGAGATGCCCAGGGCACCGGTTATACGGGGCAATTGCAAGGCGGCATCGTCGCGCACGAAAACGGCCTGACCTTCTCGCCCTATGCGGTGCAGGACACGTTCGGCATCGTCTCCGTGGGGGATATCGGTTCCGCGAAAGTCGAAACCCCCCAGGGGCCGGTGTGGACCGACTTCACCGGGCAGGCCGTGATTGCCGGCTTGCCGGCGTATGCCAACAGCCGCCTCGAAGTGCAGACGCAGTCGTTGCCCAGGCGGGTTGACCTGAAGAACGGCACCCAGGTGCTCGCCGCCGGTCGCGGGTCCTTCAATACCGTCGCGTTCGATGTGGTGACAGTGCGCCGCGTGTTGCTCACCGCCAGCGATCAGCACGGTCAGCGGTTGCCCCAGGGCGCGTCGGTATTCGGCCAGGATGGCCGCTTCCTCACCAGTGTGGTGGGCGAGGGCATGATTTTCCTGAATGACGTCAATGAGTCGCAAAGCCTGCGGGTTTCGTTGCCGGACTCTTCCGCCTGCCAACTGAGCCTTGACCCCGGAACCCAGCCTGACCATGACAAGTTCTATGAGACCACGACGGCGGTGTGCCATGGCCGCTAAGTGGAGAAGCGCGGGCGTCGTCCTGTTCTGCGCGCTGTTGATGGCCCAGGGCGTGCGCGCTGAAAACTGCCGGTTGTCCGTGAGCCAGCCGCGCCTCGACTATGGCGTCATTCGCAGGGAGGCCGTTGTCCAGAGTACCTCCGTGGCCCTCGGCACCCGCACGCTGCACCTGAACGTCGTGTGTACGCAGCCTTCGATGATGGCGTTGCGCTTCATCGGTGCGGCGGATGGGCAAGGTTTCCGGTTTGACCGCCAGGGGCGTATGCGCCTGAGTCTCAAGCATGCCCAGGTCGATGGGCGCACCGTCGAGTGGGGGGTGGCGCATTTGCCCGGTGAAACCGTCAGCGGGGCGTTGTTGCCGGGCCAGGTCCTGGTGGCACGCGCAGCAGGTCAAGCGCTGGTCGGCCAGCGCCTGACGGCCCAGGTCGATGTCGATATCGACCTGCCTTCCGATGCCCTGCAGGTCCGTGATGAAACGCGGCTGGAGGGGCAGGGCACCTTCGAGCTGGTCAGCCCGGCTGCCCCACCGAGCCGATGAAGTTGGCCAGTTCGGGGGTGCGGGGGTTGGCGAACAGCGCCTGGGGCGGGCCCACTTCATGCACCTTGCCCTGGTGCATGAACACCAGTTTGTCCCCGACTTCGCGGGCGAAACGCATTTCGTGGGTCACCATGATCAGGGTCATGCCGTCCTTGGCCAGTTGGCGCACCACGCTCAGCACTTCATTGACCAGCTCTGGGTCCAGCGCCGAGGTGATCTCGTCGCACAGCAACACTTTGGGCGACATGGCCAGGGCGCGGGCTATCGCGACGCGTTGTTGCTGGCCACCGGACAGGCGATCAGGGAAGGCGTCGAACTTCTCGCCCAGGCCGACCCGCTCCAGCATCTGCCGCGCCAACTGGGCGGCCTTGGCCTTGGGCACTTTCTGCACCACCTGCGGCGCGAGCATGACGTTTTCGCCCACCGTCAGGTGCGGGAACAGGTTGAACTGCTGGAACACCATGCCGACTTTCTGCCGCAGGCTGCGCAGGTCGGCGCGGGCGGCGTCGAGGTATTCGCCGTCGACTTCGATCACGCCGTCGTTGATCGACTCCAGGCCATTGAGGGTGCGCAGCAAGGTCGACTTGCCCGAGCCGCTGCGGCCGATGATCGCGACGACCTGGCCTTCTTCAACGGTCAAGTCGATGCCCTTGAGCACATGGTGATCGCCGTAATACTTATGCAGGGCGGAAATTCTAAGCAGAGGCATGCAGTCTCCTTTCCAGGTAGCGCGCACTGAGGGACAAGGGGTAGCAGAGCAGGAAGTAACCGAGGGCCACCAGGCCATAGACCATAAAGGGCTCGAACGTGGCGTTGGCGAGCATGCCGCCGGTCTTGGTCAGTTCGGTGAAGCCGATGATCGAGGTCACTGCGGTGCCTTTGACCACTTGCACCGAGAACCCCACGGTAGGCGCCACGGCAATCCGCAGGGCCTGGGGCAGGATCACGTAGCGCAGCTGTTCCAGCGGGCTCAGGGCCAGGCTGGCCGAGGCTTCCCACTGCCCGTGGGCGATGGAGTCGACGCAGCCGCGCCAGATCTCGGCGAGGTAGGCGCTGGTAAACAAGGTCAAGGCAATCGCCGCCGCCAGCCAGGGCGAGATGTCCACCCCGAGCAGGGCGACGCCGAAAAACACCAGGAACAGCTGCATCAACAGCGGCGTGCCCTGGAACAGTTCGATATAGGTGCGGGCGACATTGCGCGGGAAGGCTTTGCGGCTGATACGCATCGTCATCACCAGCAGGCCGATCAGGCCACCGCCCACAAACGCCACCAGCGACAGCAACAGTGTCCATTGCAGGCCGATGAGCAGGTTGCGCACGATGTCCCAGAAGGAAAAATCACTCATCGGCTGTTCCTCATCACAAACCGGCGGCCGATCCAGTTGAGCAACTGGCGAATCATCAACGCCATGCACAGGTACACCAGGGTGGTCAGGGCATAGGTCTCAAAGGCGCGGAAGTTGCGCGACTGGATGAAGTTGGCGGCAAAACTCAGCTCTTCGGTGGCGATCTGCGAACACACCGCCGAGCCGAGCATCACAATGATGATCTGGCTGCTCAGGGCCGGCCACACCTTGCCCAGCGCCGGCAGTAACACCACGTGGCGGAACGCCTCGAAGCGCGTCATTGCCAGGGCGGCAGCAGCCTCCAGCTGACCACCGGGGATCGCCTGGATGCCGGCGCGGATGATCTCGGTGGAATAGGCGCCCAGGTTGATCACCATCGCCAATACCGCCGCTTGCCACTCGGTGATTTTCAGCCCCAGGGAAGGCAGGCCGAAGAAGATGAAAAACAACTGCACCAGAAATGGCGTGTTGCGGATCAACTCGACATACACCCCGAAGAACCAGGCGAACGGCTGGATTTTCCACGCCCGCACCACTGCGCCGACGGTGCCCAGGGCCACCCCCAGGATTGCGCCGATCGCCGTCAGTTCAAGGGTGAACAGGGCGCCGCGCAACAGCAGGTCGGTATTGGCCAGCACCGGCACAAAGTCGAATTGATAGGCCATGAATCAGCTCCGTCGCGGGCTTCAGAGATCAGCAGGCAGAGGTTCTTTCAGCCACTGCATTGCATTCTTTTCCAGGCTGCCGTCAGCCTTGGCCGCCACCAGGATCTGGTTGACCTTCTCCAGCAGCGCCGGCTCGTTCTTGTTCACGCCCACGTACACCGGCGAATCCTTGAGCTTCACTTTCAGCGCTGGCACGCGTTTCGGGCTGCGCTCGCTGATCGCAACCATCACCACGTTGCCGCTGGCGATCAGGTCGACCTGGCCGGCCAGGTAGGCGGCGATGGTCGAATTGTTGTCTTCGAAGCGCTTGATCGTGGCTTCCTTGGGCGCGACGGCCGTCAGCTCGATGTCTTCGATGGCGCCGCGGGTCACGCTGATGGTCTTGCCCTTGAGGTCGTCGGTGCTGCTGATGGCGGCGTCAGGCGGGCCGAACACGGCCAGGTAGAACGGCGCGTAGGCCTTGGAGAAGTCGATGACCTTTTCTCGCTCGGGGTTCTTGCCCAGGCTGGAAATCACCAGGTCGACCTTGCCGGTCGTGAGGAACGGGATGCGGTTGGTGCTGTTGACCGGGGTCAGCTCCAGTTTGACCTTGAGCTGGTCGGCCAGCAGCTTGGCGGTGTCGATGTCCAGGCCGCGTGGTTTCATGTCGGGGCCGACCGAGCCGAACGGCGGGAAGTCCTGGGGCACGGCGACCTTCAAGGTGCCGCGGGCAACGATATCGTCCAGACCGTTGGCCTGGGCGGGTGCCTGGCTCAGCATCAGGCTGGCAAACAGGGCGGTGAGCAGGGCGCTGTAGCGCTTGGTCATGGGAACTCTCCGAGAAGGGCGAAGGGGTATTCTGTTTTTGCCCAGTGCACAGCCCATGCCATCCCGGCTCGGTTCGTCTGCAAGGCCGGGATTTGTTGAGCTTCAGTGGTCTTACTGGTCTGAACAGTGAGCGCGGCTTTCGCACCTTTTTCGAGCGCCGCCCAAAGCGCGCGAGCCCCTTTGGGGCGTGGCTTGCCGCCGGGCACGAATAGCTTTACAACTAGCCGCTCAGTTGTCTGGAACCTTGAGTTTTTTATGAATTCCATCGCCCAAGCGGTACCGGAAGCGGCCTTGCAGGCCATCCGCAAACTGATCAAGGAGCAAGGCTTCGGGCCGGGCGACGCACTGCCGTCCCAGCGCGACCTGGCGCTGCAGTTGGGCGTGAGCCGGGCGTCATTGCGCGAAGCGTTGTCGTCCCTGAGTGCCTTGGGGGTGGTCAGCGTGCAGCCGGGCAAAGGTGTGTTCGTGCAAGAGGCACAGGAGCCGCCGGGGTTTGCGTGGCCCTTCGCGGCCCAGGCGACGCCGCTGGATATCTTCCAGTTGCGCTATGCCCTGGAAGGGTTTGCGGCAGGGTTGGCGGCCGTCACGCTGACCATTGATGAACTGGATAGCCTGGAAGAGAATGTCGAAGCCATGCGCAAGGTGCTCAAGGCCGGCGACTTCGAAGCGGCCGCGCGGCTGGACTTCGAATTCCACCAGCGCATCCTCCTCGCCAGCGGCAACCAGGCGATGGTCAGCATCCTGAGTGCCAGCGCCGAGGTGTTCCTGGAGAGTCAGAAGCTACCGTTCATCCGGCCGGAGCGGGCCATGGAAACCTGGCAGGAGCACCGCAGAGTCTTGCGCGCCCTGGCCCGGCGCGCGAGCGCGGCGGCGCAGAAAACCATGCAGGAACATGTACGTAATGCGGCGTTGCGCACCGGGATTGCTTTCGTGACTCCCGTAGCGCCGTGAGCGAGGCGATACCCAAACTCATGCGCCACCATAGCAAGACTCAATCAGAGGCGGCTTCCTGAACGAGGGAAGGGCAGCTATGATGGGTCACGTTTTTTTTGCTTACAATCCGGAGACATCCATGAGCAACGATCTTATCAAGCACGTCACCGACGCGACCTTTGAGGCCGAAGTACTCAAGGCTGCTGGCCCGGTGCTGGTTGACTACTGGGCTGAATGGTGTGGCCCTTGCAAAATGATCGCTCCGGTTCTGGACGACATTGCAACCGAGTACAACGGCAAATTGACCATTGCCAAGCTGAACATCGACGAAAACCAGGAAACCCCGGCCAAGCATGGCGTGCGTGGTATTCCGACCCTGATGCTGTTCAAGGACGGCGAAGTCGCAGCGACCAAAGTGGGCGCGCTGTCGAAGTCCCAACTGGCTGCATTCATCGACGTGAACATCTAAGCGCCGTCAAAAAAGCCCCGCAAATTCAGGCTGTGTGAAAACCTAGCAATTTGCCGCTCGGTTTAAGAAAATGCCCGTATCGCAAGATACGGGCATTTTTCT
>NZ_JBWKXO010000015.1:0-147625 GCF_059423025.1 Pseudomonas sp. GW704-F2
TGCCCATCCCGCCCAACTACATGCGTGCCGTCGAACAAAAGCAGGTTCGCGAGATGTACGCTCCGCTGGACCGACCGGCCGGCGACCTGCGTTCGGCACAGCAGATCATCGACCAGAGCCCGGTCATGAGGCACTTCCTGCAAGGCCGCGACAGTTACGCGATCGCTGATGATCTTAAGCAGCAGGTCGGTGACTGGACCCCATCCAACGCAGACCCGGATGCGCGTGCTGACGCGGCTTACAACCTGGAAAAAGTGCTGCAGTTTCTCGACAACCTTGACGACCGCACCTTGAATGGCAGCCATGCCCGCAACGGGCGTATCGATGGGTTCTTCAACGACGGCTACAGCACCCTGGATAACTCCGAAGCCAGCCGGCTCAAGGCGTTTTCCTTTAAAGGCTATGAAGTGCTGCGCCATCTGCCGGCTTGATGGCCGGGCGGGGCTTAACGACCGCCGCCCAGGTCGACGAACGTCCCGGTGGCATAGGACGCCTTGTCCGACAACAACCAGACAATCGCCTCCGCCACCTCGTCCGGCCGGCCGCCACGGGCCATGGGAATCCCGGACTCCAGCTTGCTGACCCGGTCCGGATCACCGCTCAGGGCATGGAAGTCGGTGTAGATATAGCCGGGGCGCACCGCGTTGACACGAATGCCCTCGCCCGCCACTTCCTTCGACAGCCCGATGGTAAAGCTGTCCAGCGCGCCCTTGGAGGCGGCGTAGTCGACATATTCACCCGGCGAACCGAGGCGCGCCGCCACCGACGACACATTGACGATGCTGCCGCCCTGCCCACCATGCCGGGGCGACATACGCAGCACCGCGTGCTTGGCGCACAGAATCGGGCCGAGCACGTTGGTCTTCATGATCTTCAGGATGCGGAACTCGGACATTTCATCAACACGGGATTTATGCCCCACGGTGCCGGCATTGTTGACCAGTGCCGTCACCCGCCCCAGCTCGTTGTCAACACGATGGAACAGCGCGATCACCTCATCCTCGATGCTCACATCGGCGCGCACCGCAATGGCCTGGGCGCCCAGCGCACGGACCTGGTCGAGCACGCGATGAGCGGCCTCTTCGTCCGACTGGAAGTTGATGCAAATGCGATAGCCCTGGCGAGCCGCCAGCAATGCCGTCGCGGCGCCAATCCCACGACCGCCCCCGGTGATGATGAGGACTTTGTCCATGCCTACGCTCTCCTGAATCAACCAAATGTTTAGAGTTGGCCCCAAGAATACCCGTCAAGCACGCTGCTTGTCAGGCGCCAGCGCTGCTTGTGCCCGCAGGATGTCGGCCATGAAGCCATCCGCCGGTAACGGATGCCCGAGCAAGTAGCCCTGCAACGCGTTGCACCCCAGGCGTGTGAGGAAGCTCTGCTGGACATCGGTTTCCACCCCTTCGGCGACAATCCGCAACCCAAGGGCCTGGCCCAGGGCGACGATGGCCGAGACGATGGCGGCGTCGTCGCCGTCGTGTTCCAGGTCTCGCACAAAGCCACGGTCGATCTTCAGTTCGTTGGCCGGCAGGCGCTTGAGGTACATCAGGCTGGAATAGCCGGTGCCGAAGTCATCAATGGACAGATCGACCCCCATTTCCGACAGCTGCTGCAACACCGTCATGCTTGCATCGGCATCGCTCATGGCGGTGGTTTCGGTAATCTCCAGCGTCAGGCTGTTGGCCGGCAACTGGTGGCGATCCAACGCGGCGGCGACACTCTTGACCAAGCCGGCGTGGCAAAACTGCAACGCCGACAGGTTCACCGCGATTCGCCAGCCTTCATAACCCTGGGCGTACCACACGCGCATCTGACGGCAGGCTTCGTCGAGCACCCACTCGCCAATCGGAATGATCAGCCCGGTCTTTTCCGCCAGCTCGATAAAGGCCGCCGGCAGCAACAAGCCCTCTTGCGGATGCTCCCAGCGCAGCAAGGCTTCGGCGCCTATCGGGGCACCGCTGACAGCGTCGAACTTGGGCTGGTAGTACAAGCGGAACTGCTGCTGCTCGACTGCGTTGCGCAAGTCCTGCAACAATTGCAGTTGCTTGCGCGCGTTAGAGTTCATCGACACATCGAAGAAGCTGTAGCCATTCTTGCCCATGCCCTTGGCGTGGTACATCGCGGCGTCGGCGTTCATCAGCAGTTCCTGGGGCGTACTGCCGTTGCCCGGGAACATCGCGATACCGACGCTGGCTGAAATTTTCAGCACGTGTTCGGCCACCTGGAACGCGCGATTGATCAGCACCACCTGGCGTTCGGCAAGGCCCAGGGCATCATTGGGCTGCGTCAGTTGCACCAACAGCACAAACTCATCACCGCCGATGCGCGCCAGGGTGTCCTGGCTGCGCAGATCTTCACGCAGGCGCTGGCTGACTTCGCGCAACAACTGGTCGCCCATGTGATGGCCGAAGGCATCGTTGACCGGCTTGAAGCCGTCCAGATCGATAAACATCAGGGCCAGGCAACCGCCCTGCTCTTTCACCGCCTGCATGGCTTGCTGAATCCGGTCGGCGAGCAGGGTGCGATTGGGCAGGCCGGTCAGGGTGTCGTGCAGGGCCAGGTGGGTCAGTTCCTGATTGGCCAACGTCAGCGAGTCGGCCAGCACCGCGGTACGCGCCTCCAGGCGCGCGTCGAGCAACGACGTGAGCAGCGCGATAACCAGCACGGCCAGGCTGGTGACCAACACCAGGTTATCCAGGCCCTTGCCGCTCAAGCCGGTCAGCGCGGCGCCGCAGAAACTGTCGTCGGCAAAACGCGCCGCCGCCATGCCGGTGTAGTGCATGCCGACGATGGCCACGCCCATCACCACGGCGGCGCCACCGCGCGCCAGACGCACATAAGGCGTGTTGCGCCGCAGATTGAAGGCGATCCACAGTGCCGCGCCAGACGCCGCCACCGCGATCAGCAACGAGGCGCCAAACAACGCGGGGTCGTAATCGATGCCCGGCAGCATCCGCATCGCGGCCATGCCGGTGTAATGCATGCTGCTGATGCCGGCGCCCATGACCAGCGCGCCAAACCCCAGTTGCCACATAGGCAGGCGCTGCTGGCTGACCAGCCACAAGGCAAAGCCGCAGGACAACACCGCGATCAACAGCGACAACGCGGTAATGTCCAGGTCAAAACCCAGGGCAAACGGCAGCCTGAGCGCCAACATGCCGATAAAGTGCATGGACCACACGCCCACGCCCATGGCCAATGCCCCGCCCAGCATCCACAAGTAGATGGCGCGACCCTTGGCCGTGGCGATGCGACCGGAGAGGTCGAGCGCGGTGTAGGAAGCAAGCACCGCGACGAACAGGGAGATCACGACCAGAGAGGGAGAATAACTACCGATGAGCATGGAACTTCTCGAGAGCGACGGGTTGTAAACACCCGCCCCGGGTGGCAAAGCCGCGGATTGTAGCGAGAATAATTATTGAACAGGTGATTAATTATCATAGGGCCAACATCGGCAATTTGACGTCAATCGGCCCATTCAAAAAGGCCCGGACTTCACTCCTTTTCCGCCACTTGAGTCTGCCCATCCCAACCACCGCCCAACGCGGCGATCAGTTGCACACTGGCCACCAATCGCGTCTGCAGCAAGGTCAGCACGGTGCGTTCGTTACTCAGCGCCGTTGCCTGCACGGTGACCACATCCAGGTAAGCGATCAGCCCCGCTTTGTATTGGTTCTGGGTCAGGCGCAGCGATTCGCGAGCGGCCTCCAGGGCTTCGTTGCTGACCACGGCTTCGTCTTCCAGCACCTTGAGCTGGACCATGTAGTTTTCCACTTCGCGAAAACCATCCAGCACGGTCTGGCGATACTTGGCCACGGTCTCGTCGTAACTGGCCACGGTGCGGTCGACTTCCGCCGAGCGCTGGCCGCCGTCGAACAGGGTCATCGCCAGTTTCGGCCCGACCGACCAGAAGCGGTTCGGCAGGCTGATCCAGTCTGAATAGGTGCTGCTGGAATAACCGCCAGCCAGGCTCAGGCTCAGGTCCGGGTAATAGGCGGCCTTGGCCACGCCGATATTGGCGTTGGCGGCGATCACCGAGCGTTCGGCCGAGGCGATGTCCGGGCGCCGTTCGAGCAATTGCGACGGCAGGCTCACCGGAATCTGCGGCAAGGCCGGAATGTCCTTGCTCACGGCCAGGTTGAAGTTGGCCGGCGCCTCGCCGATCAACACGGCGATGGCGTTTTCCAGCTGGGCACGCTGCCAGATCAGGTCGATCAGGCTGGCCTGGGTGGACTTGAGCTGGGTTTGCGCCTGGGCCACGGCTTCCTTGCCGGAGACGCCGGCGCGGTATTGGTTTTCGGTCATTTGCAGGGAGCGCTGGTAGGTGTCCAGCGTGGCCTGCAGCAGCCGGGTCTGCTCATCCATGACGCGCAGTTGCAGGTAGCTTTGCACCAACTCCGACTGCTGGCTCAAGCGCATCGCGGCCAGGTCCGCCGAGCTGGCTTCGGCGCTGGCCTCTTTGGCTTCCAGGCCCCGGCGCAACTTGCCCCAGACATCGGCTTCCCAGCTCACGCCCAACTGCGCGTTGAGGGTGTCGCGGATGCCGCTGCTGGAACTGCTGAGGCTGGCGTTGCTGCTGCCGGTGCCCTGGCTGGCGCGGGTTTTCCCGACGCTCAGGTCCACCGTCGGGTAAAACGCCCCACGGGAACTGCGCACCAGCGCCTGGGCCTGGCGGAAGCGCGCTTCGGCCTGGGCGACGGTCTGGTTGGCATTGTTCAGCCGGACCACGAGGTCATTGAGCTGACGGTCGCCGTACAGCTCCCACCAGGCGCCACGGGCCAGCGCATCGCTCGGCGTGGCCTGGCGCCAGCCCTGGGCTTGCTTGAACTGCGCCGGCTCGATGACCTCCGGACGCGTGTAGTCGGGGCCGACGGCGCAAGCGCTGAGCAACACCCCGCAGAGCACCAGGCTGGCGACGCGGGAACCACGGGGCATGGCCAATGTGGCGAAAATTGAATCGGTCATAGCGCAGTGTCCAGGGCAGCATCGGTACGCACGCCGCGCCAAGCGTTGAAACGATGGCGCGCGCGGTCGAGATAAAGGTAAACCACCGGGGTGGTGTAAAGGGTCAGGATCTGGCTGAAGACCAGCCCGCCGATAATGGTCAGGCCCAGGGGCTGGCGCATTTCCGCACCTTCGGCCCTGCCGAGCAACAACGGCAAGGCACCGAGAATCGCCGCCAGCGTGGTCATCAGGATCGGCCGCAGACGCAACAGGCAGGCGCTGCGAATCGAATCCAGCGGGCTCAGGCCATCATTGCGCTCCAGTTGCAGCGCCAGGTCGATCATCAGGATCGCGTTTTTCTTCACCACCCCGATCAACAGGAACAAGCCGAGCAAGGAGATCAGGCTGAACTCGCCGCCCAGCAGGTAGATGGAGAGCAAGGCTCCGACGCCGGCCGACGGCAAGGTCGAGAGGATCGTCAGCGGGTGGATATAACTTTCATACAGAATACCCAACACCAGGTACACCGCCACCAGCGCGCCGAGGATCATGAACGGCTGGCCCTTCTGGGTCGCCGCAAAGGCATCGGCGGTGCCGGCCATCTTGGCGATGACGTCCTCCGGCAAGCCCACCTTGGCAATCGCCCGCTCGATGGCCGCAGTGCCCTGCTCCACCGTCACGCCGGGGGCTATGTCGAAGGCGATGTTTTCCGAGGCGAACTGGCCTTCGTGACTGACCCGGTCGTCCGCCAGGCTGTTCTCATAATGGGCAATGGTCGACAACGGCACCCGCGCGCCCGTGGAGGTGATCACCTGCATCTGGTTCAGGGTGATCGGGTCCTGGGCGTATTTCGGGTTGACCTCCATCACCACCTGATACTGGTTGAGGCTGTCATAGATCGTGGAGATCTGCCGCTGGCTGTAGGCGTTGTTCAGCACCGCGGTGACCATGTTCATGTCGATACCCAGGCGCTTGGCCTGGTCGCGGTCGACGACCAGCGTCACCTGGGCCGCGCCCCGGCCTTCGCGGGCGTCGATGGCGGTGAGTTCGGGTAACGCACGCAGTGCGGCCACGACCTTCGGGTACCACAGGCGCAGTGCAGACAGATCACCGCTTTGCAGGATGTAGGAATACTGCGCACTGGTCTGGTCACGCCCGCCACCGAATTGCAGGTCCTGGTCAGCCATCAGGAACAGCCGCCCGCCCGGCACCAGGGGCACGTTCTTGCGCAGACGCTCGATCACCGCCTGGGCGGAGACCTTGCGCTCGCTGATGGGTTTGAGTCGAACCAGCATCACCGCGTTGTTGGTGCCGCTGTTGCCGCCGATGAAGCCGGCCACGCTGAGCACCGCAGGGTCTTGCAACACGGCCTTGCGGAAAATCTCCATCTTCGGCTGCATCACGCTGAACGACAGCCCATCGTCGCCGCGCACAAAGCCGATCAATTGCCCGGTGTCCTGCTGGGGCATGAAGGTTTTCGGCACCACCACATACAGCGCGATATTCACCCCCACCGTGATCAACAGGCTGAGCAAGGTCAGGCGCCGATGGCGCAGCACCCAGTCCAGGCTGGTGGCGTAGGCCGAGACCATGCGGTCGTTGACCTTCTGGCTCCAACGCTGCAAACCGGTCAGTTGGCCTTTGATATGAGGCTTGAGCCAACGCGCGCAGAGCATCGGCGTGAGGGTCAGCGAGACCACCAGCGACACGATGATCGCCGCCGACAAGGTGATGGAGAACTCGCGGAACAGGCTGGTGACGATCCCGCCCATGAACAGGATGGACAGGAACACCGCCACCAGCGACACGTTCATCGACAGCAAGGTAAAGCCGACTTCCTTGGCCCCCAGGTACGCCGCCTTCATCGGCGGCACGCCCTCGTCGATATGCCGGGAAATGTTCTCCAGCACCACGATGGCATCGTCCACCACCAGGCCGGTGGCGAGGATCAGCGCCATCAGCGAGAAGTTGTTCAGCGAGAAACCGAACAGGTACATCACCGCGAAGGTGCCGACCAGCGACACCGGCACCGCCAGGGTTGGAATCAGCGACGCACGGAAGTTACCGAGGAACAGGTAGACCACCAGGATCACCAGCCCTACGGCAATCAGCAAGGTCATCTCGGCCTCGTGCAGGGTGGCGGTGATCACCGGCGAGCGATCCATCGCCAGGCTCAGCTTGACGCTGGACGGCAGCACCGCCTGCAATGCCGGCAACTGCGCCTTGATCTGCCGGACGGTCTCGATGATGTTGGCACCGGACTGGCGGTTGATCACCAGCAGCACCGCCGAATCGTTGTTGAAGAAGCCGCTGTTGTAGCGGTCTTCCACACCGTCGCTGATCTTCGCCACATCGCCCAGGCGCAGGGCCGCGCCGTTCTGGTAGCGGATCAGCAGCGGTTCATAGTCCTTGGCTTTTTCCAACTGGTCGTTGGCCTGGATCTGCCAGTTGCGCTCGGCGTCTTCCAGGGAGCCCTTGGGCCGACGCTGGTTGGCGTTGGCGATGGTGTTGCGCACATCGTCGAGGGCCACGCCGTACTGGTCGAGGGCCTTGGGTTCGAGTTCGATCCGCACCGCCGGCAGGGAACTGCCGCCGATCTGCACTTCACCCACGCCCGGCACCTGGGACAGGCTTTGCGACAGGATGGTCGACGCCAGGTCGTACAGCTGGCCCTTCTGCAATACGTCCGAGGTCAGCGACAGCACCATGATCGGCGCCTGCGACGGGTTGATCTTCTTGTAGGTCGGCATGCTGCGCATGCCGCTGGGCAGCAGGTTGCGCGAAGCATTGATCGCCGCCTGCACTTCGCGCGCCGCGCCGTTGATATCACGGTTGGAATCGAACGCCAGGATCACCCGCGTCGAACCCTGGCTCGACGAACTGCTCATGGTGGTAATGCCGGCAATCGCGCCGAACGAGCGCTCCAGCGGCGTGGCCACGGTGGACGCCATCACCTCGGGGCTGGCGCCGGGCAGGCTGGCCGACACCACGATCACCGGGAAGTCGATCTGCGGCAGCGGCGACACCGGCAGCAAATTGAAGCTGACACCGCCCAGCAACATGATCGCCAGGCTCAACAGCATGGTCGCGACCGGGCGGCGAATGAAAGGTCCGGACAGGTTCATGACTCAACCGGCTCCAGGCGTTGCGGCTCTTTGCGCCAGCGCCGCCCCAGGCGATCGAAGTACAGGTAGATCACCGGCGTGGTGAACAGGGTCAATACCTGGCTCACCAGCAAACCGCCGACCATCACCAGGCCCAGGGGTTGACGCAGCTCAGCACCGGAACCGGTGGCCAGCATCAACGGCACCGCGCCGAACAGCGCGGCCAGGGTGGTCATCAGGATCGGCCGGAAGCGCAACAGCGCCGCCTGGTAGATCGCGGTCTGCGGGTCAAGGCCCTGGTTGCGTTCGGCGTCGAGGGCGAAGTCGATCATCATGATCGCGTTCTTCTTGACGATACCGATCAGCAAAATGATGCCAATGATCGCGATCATGCCCAGGTCATTGCCGCTGAGCAGCAACGCCAGCAACGCCCCCACCGCCGCCGAAGGCAGGGTCGAGAGGATGGTGACCGGGTGGATGTAGCTCTCGTAGAGCACGCCGAGCACGATGTACATGGTGACCACCGCCGCCAGGATCAGCAGCAAGGTGCTCGACAGCGAGGCTTCGAACGCCTGGGCCGCGCCCTGGAACTGGGTCTGCACGCCCACCGGCATGCCGATGTCTTTCTGGGTCTGGTTGATCAACTCCACGCCCTTGCCCAGTGCGACGCCAGGGGCCAGGTTGAACGACATCATCACCGCCGGGAACTGACCGATATGGGCAATCGCCAACTGCGCCTGGCGCTGTTCCACATGGGCCAGGCTCGACAGCCGCACCTGGCCGCCGTCGGTGGTCTTGACGTGGATCTGATTCAGCGCATCCGGCCCCAGGGTCTCGCCCGACTGGGCCTGCAACACCACGCGGTATTGGCTGGCCTGGGTGTAGATGGTGGAAATCTGCCGCTGACCGAAGGCGTCGTACAGCGCATCGGTGATGGTCGACACGTTGACGCCCAGACGCGAGGCCGCATCGCGGTCGATCACCAGGTACACCTGCAGGCCCTTGTCCTGCAGGTCGCTGGCGACGTCGGTGAGCTGCGGCAATTGGCTCAAGGCATGGACCAGCTTTTCGCTCCACAACGCCAGCAGTTCGGCATCGGGTGACGACATGCTGAACTGGTACTGGGTGCGGCTGACGCGGTCTTCGATGGTCAGGTCCTGCACCGGCTGCATGTACAGGCGGATGCCCACCAGTTTGTCGATTTGCGGCTGCAGGCGGGTGATCACCTGGGCCGCGCTCAAGTTCCGCTGCCCATGGGCCTTGAGGTTGATCAGCAAGCGACCGCTGTTGAGGGTGGCGTTGTCGCCATCCACACCGATGTAGGACGACAGGCTTTCCACCGCCGGGTCGGCCAGGATGATCTTCGCCAGCTCCTGCTGGCGCTGGCTCATGGCCGCGAAGGAAATCGACTGCGGCGCCTCGGAAATGCCCTGGATCACCCCGGTGTCCTGCACCGGGAAAAAGCCCTTGGGCACCACCAGGTACAGCACCACGGTGAGGCCCAGGGTGGCGATGGCCACCAGCAACGTCAGCGGCTGGTGCTTGAGCACCCACTGCAACTTGCGCCCGTAGGCCGCGATCAACCAATCGATCCAGGCGCCGCTGGCCTTGTAGAAACGGCTCTGTTCTGCTTCCTCGGGCTCACGCTTGAGCAGGCGCGCGCACATCATCGGCGTCAGGGTCAGGGACACCACCAGGGAAATCAGGATCGCCACCGCCAGGGTGATGGCGAACTCGCGGAACAGGCGCCCGACCACATCGCCCATGAACAGCAACGGAATCAATACGGCGATCAGCGACAGGGTCAGGGAAATCAGGGTGAAGCCGATCTGTTTGGCGCCCTTGAGCGCGGCGGCCAGCGGGGTTTCACCTTCCTCGATATAACGCGAGATGTTCTCCAGCATCACGATCGCATCGTCGACCACGAAGCCGGTGGCGATGGTCAGGGCCATCAGCGTCAGGTTGTTGATCGAGAAACCCGCCAGGTACATCACGCCAAAGGTGCCCACCAGTGACAGTGGCACGGCGATCGACGGGATGATCGTCGCGCTGACGCGGCGCAGGAACAGGAAGGTCACCATCACCACCAGGGCAATCGCGATCAGCAATTCGTGCTGCACGTCGGTGACCGAGGCGCGGATGGTCTGGGTACGGTCGGTCAGCACCGTCACATCCAGGCCGGCCGGCAGGTTATCGGTGATGCTCGGCAGCAGGGCCTTGATACGGTCGACTACCTCGATCACGTTGGCGCCGGGTTGGCGCTGGATATTCAGCAGCACGGCCTGGTTTTCGTTGGCCCAGGCGGCGAGGCGTTCGTTTTCGGCGCCGTCGACGATCTGCGCGACGTCCTTCAGACGCAGCGGCGCGCCATTTTTGTAGGCCAGGATCAATTCGGCGTATTGCTGCGGCGACACCAGTTGGTCGTTGGCGTCGAGCATCGACACGCGGGTCGGCCCGTCGAAGTTGCCCTTGGGCTGGTTGACGTTGGACGCGGTAATCAGCGTGCGTACATCCGACAGGTTCAAGCCGTTGGCCGCCAGGGCCTCGGGGTTGACCTTGATACGCACGGCCTGGCGCTGGCCACCGGCAATGCTGACCATGCCGACACCGCTGATCTGCGCGATCTTTTGCGCCATGCGTGTGTCGACCAGGTCATTGAGCTTGGGCAGCAGCATGGTCTTGGAGGTAATCGCCAAGGTCAGCACCGGGGTATCCGCCGGGTTGACCTTGTTGTACACCGGCGGTGCCGGCAAGTCCTTGGGCAGCAGGTTGGTCGCGGCGTTGATCGCGGCCTGCACCTGTTGCTCGGCGACATCCATATTGATATCGAGGTTGAAGCGCAGGGTCAGCACCGAGGCCCCGCCGGAGCTGGTGGAGGCCATCTGGGTCAAGCCGGGCATTTGTCCGAACTGGCGCTCCAGGGGCGCGGTGACTGCGCTGGTCATCACATCCGGGCTGGCGCCGGGGTACAGGGTCATCACCCGGATGGTCGGGTAGTCCACCTGGGGCAAGGCCGAGACCGGCAACAAGCGGTACGAGATGATCCCTGCCAGGACAATCGCCAGCATGCTCAGCGTGGTAGCGACCGGACGAAGGATAAACAGCCGCGACAGGTTCATGAACCGACCTTTTGCGCCTTGCCGGCGTCAGCGCCGGTCTCCCCTTTGGCCGCGGGCTTGCCTTGCAGGTGCTCGGTCGGCGTGGTCGGGACTTGACTGCTGTCGTTGACCACTTCGACTTCACTGCCGTCCTTCAGGCGGTCGGTGCCTTCCAGCACCACGCGGTCGCCGGCGACCAGGCCTTGCTTGATCACGGTGTTGTCGCCGTCGCTATCGCCGACCACCAGGGGCTGAACCTTGACCTTCTTGTCGCCGTCGAGCTTGTAGACAAAGGTGCCGGCGTTGCCGAACTGGATGGCGGCGGACGGTGCCAGCACAACGTTGTGCAGGGTGTCGGCGAGCAGATGCACGTTGACGAACTGATTGGGGAACAGCGCCTGGTCTTTGTTATCGAAGCGCGCCTTGAACTTCAAGGTGCCGGTGGTGACGTCGATCTGGTTATCCAGGCTCTGCAGCACGCCGGTGGCTTGGCGCTTGGCGTCGCCGCGGTCCCAGGCTTCCACCGGCAGCTTGTTGCCGGCGTGGTAACGGGCGAGCACGGTTTCCAGGCTGTTCTCCGGCAGAGTGAAGGCCACGCTGATCGGCTGGGTCTGAGTGATCACCGCCAGCGCCGTGGTGTCGTTGGCGGCCACCAGGTTACCGACGTCAAGCTGACGCAGGCCGACGCGCCCGGTGATCGGCGCGCGGATCTTGGTGAATTCGAGGTTGAGCTTGGCGTCGTCGACCGCGCCCTGGTTGGTCTTGACCGTGCCTTGGTATTGCAGGACCAGCGCTTCGGCGGTGTCCAGGGTTTGCTTGGCGATACTGTCCTGGGCATACAAGCCGCGATAACGCTCGACATCGACCTGGGCGTTTTTCAACTGGGCCTGGCTCTGCATCAGCGTGCCCTGGGCCTGGAGCAAGGCGTTCTGGTAACTGCGCGGGTCGATTTCCGCCAGCAGGTCGCCGGCCTTGACCATCTGCCCTTCTTCAAAGGCGATCTTCACCAACTCGCCGCCCACCCGGCTGCGTACATTAATAGTGTTGAGCGCGGTGACCGTCCCCAATGCCTTGTAGTACACCGGGAACTCCCCCAGCACCGCCGGCGCCACGCGCACCGGCACCGGACCGGTGGAGCCGCCGAAACCAGGGCGCGCCATGCCCGTTTTACCGGTGCGGCCAGCTGGCGCTTCTGGATGGGGCGCGCCGGTGGGCCAGAATTTCCAGCACAGGCCGGCGATAACCAGCAGCACGAGCAGGCCGAACAGCCAGCGACGGGAGTTGCGGGGGGAGGATTGCATGGAGTGATCAACCATTGGGCGCGAGGGCTTCTTCTTTGGGAGGCTGAAAGATAAGCACTGGGGCGCGTTAAGAAAAGCGCCTTTACCGGCTATTTACCTTGGGCTTACAACTTTTAACTTTTGAGCTTAGTCCACCGGCTATTTCGCTAAACATCTGACCAGCAAATAAAAACGGCCTGGACTAGGCCAGGCCGCAATTATGTACCGCGCAGTGTTACTGCATAACGACAGTAATGCGCAGAAACAGTTACTTCAAAACAGCCAGGGCTGCTTCGTAGTTTGGCTCTTGGCCGATTTCAGGGACCAGTTCGCTGTGCAGTACATTGTCGTTTTCATCCAGCACAACGACGGCACGGGCGGTCAGAGCCCGAAGCGGGCCGTCAGCAATCGAAACGCCGTAGTCAACGGCGAAATCAGCGTTGCGGAAGTCCGACAGGCTCTGCACGTTGTCCAGGCCTTCGGTGCCGCAAAAACGCTTCTGGGCAAACGGCAGGTCAGAGGAGATGCACAGCACCACGGTGTTGGCCACTTTGTCGGCCTGGGCGTTGAACGTGCGTACCGACGTGGCACAGGTCGGGGTGTCGACGCTTGGGAAGATGTTCAGCACTTTGCGCTTGCCGGCGAAGGTGGCCAGGGTCACGTCCGACAGATCGCCGGCGGTCAGGGTGAAGTCTGGCGCCTTGGAGCCGGTTTGCGGCAGTTCGCCTTCAACTTGGACGGGGTTACCACGAAGGGTGACTTGAGCCATGAACGGAATCCTTATGCTGGGTTTGGTTAAACGAATTCGAGAGGCGGAAGTTAACCACAAAGTGCCGTGGCGACCTACCGCCAGACACAAATTGTCATGTCTCGCCGGGCACGCGGGCGGTTGTGGTTTAATTGCGCGGTTTTCGTCCCCGCTCAAGGAATCTGTTGTTGATGAATCAGCCCGCCACCAAAGTCCTGGTCATTGGTTATGTCTGGCCGGAACCGCGCTCCTCGGCCGCCGGCGGGCATATGATGCAGATTCTCGAAACTTTTCTTACACAAGGATGGGATATTACCTTCAGCAGCCCGGCGACCATCGGCGAGCACAAAGCCGACCTGCCGGCACTCGGTATCACCGAGTGCGCCATCGAACTCAATAACAGCAGTTTCGACGACTTTATCCGCGAACTGGCCCCGGACATCGTGCTGTTCGACCGCTTCATGATGGAAGAACAGTTCGGCTGGCGCGTCGAGAAGCACTGCCCCGCGGCCTTGCGGGTGCTGGAAACCTCCGACCTGCAAAGCCTGCGCGACGCACGCCAGCAGCGGCTCAAGGACGACCTCAAGGCGCAACCGGGCAACGATGACTTCAGCGCCTTGTTCGCACCGGGCCTGGAAGACGAGTTCCAGCGCATGGCCGACACCGACCTGGCCAAGCGCGAGATCGCGGCCATCTATCGCTGCGACATCAGCCTGATGATCTCCGACGTGGAAATCCGTCTGCTCACCGAGCACTTCAAGGTGCCCGCCGCCCTGCTCCACTGGTGCCCATTGATGCTCGAGCCGCCAACCGAAGCATTCGCCCCCTTTGACGAGCGCGCGCACTTCCTCAGCATCGGCAACTTCCGTCACGCGCCGAACTGGGATGCCGTGCTCTGGATGAAGAACAGTGTGTGGCCGTTGATCCGCCAGCAACTACCAGGTGCCCAGTTGCATATCTATGGTGCCTACACCCCGCCCAAGGCGACGGCCCTGCACAACGCGGCCCAGGGGTTTCATGTGATGAACTGGGCCGAGGATGCCCTGCAAGTGATGACAGCGGCGCGCATCTGCCTGGCGCCGTTGCGCTTCGGTGCTGGCATCAAGGGCAAGCTGGCGGATGCCATACTCTGCGGCACGCCGAATATCACCACACCGGTCGGCGCCGAAGCCATGGGCGACGAGCAGCCGTGGCCGGGGGCAATCGCCCACAGCGCCACGGCGTTGGCCGATGCCGCCGTGAGCCTTTACCAGGACCGCGAACGCTGGACCCAGGCCCAGGAACACGGGCGCCAACTCCTGGCCCGCCGGTATGACCAAAACATCCACGGCCCCGCGTTGGTGGAATGCCTGGAGCAGTGCCGCAACGACCTCGCCGCCCATCGCCGAAATAATTTCACCGGTAGCATGCTGCGCCACCATGCCCACAAAAGTACGCAATACATGTCGCAGTGGATCGAGGCAAAAAACCGTAACCTTTAGCGCATCGGGAAGCGTGAATATCGTAACTTCGACGTGCCGCCGCTGCGCGGCACGTCACTCGGGGCATCCCTAAACCTTAACGTCCCCAAACATACCTCACCTCATCCAGCGACACGCCACCACGGACCAGCGTGCGACGGCTGCCAGGCTCTTCTCTTCCGCCGAGCCCCTGATAAAAGCGAACAGCTCTTTCGTTTGCCGATAAAACCCATAAGGTAATATTTTTATAACCTTGATCAAACAAACGGTTTAAACCTGACTCCCACAATTTGGCACCGATTCCTTTACCCCAATACTCTGCCAAAATATAGATAGCCATGACCTCTCCCGACTCCGCTGCGGGCTTGTCTTCATCACGGCAACGGCCCACTGAAATCCAACCGACAACGTTTCCATCCACCTCTGAAACTAAAACGTCAGAGTCTTTGCTTTCGATTGCCTGAGCCCAATAAGCCTCCCTTTTTGGCAATGTCGCAGTCAGCGAGGCCAAAAAATCAGCCGGCATCAGATTCGCATAAGCGTGTTGCCAGCTACTGACATGAACATCAGCAATGCTCTTCGCGTCCTTGGGCAGTGCATCACGAATCATAACCAACTCCTTGTTCGTGTTCTGTTTCAGATAAAACGCTTCTTTGCTCCTAGCGACCATGCCCTCTCGATTAGCACGACGCCTGCTCGTAAACGCTTTTGTTAATAGCACAGGCCAGTGAAATATATTAAGTCGCCGATAACCCAAAACGGCCTTCAGGGATGCTCCAACCAACTTGCCGCTGGCAGCGACAGCACACAAGGGGGCATTATTGCGGAGCGCAACCACAATAAAGCGACGGCAGCATGACCCGAGCAACGCGAATCACCGACCCTTCCTACGAGCTGATGGACGATCACAACGGTCTGTCCATCATCTATCGCCAGCACGGTTTCCCTTGCCCGTTGGTGCGCTGGCATTTCCATAAGGAATACGAGCTGCACCTGATCGTCGCCAGTTCCGGCAAGGTGTTCATCGGCGACTACATCGGCAACTTCTACCCGGAAAGCCTGTTCCTTACCGGCCCCAACCTGCCTCACAACTGGATCAGCCAGGTCGAGGAAGACGAAGTGGTGCCCAAGCGCGACATGCTGGTGAATTTCACCGATGAGCTGCTTGAGAACGGCAGTCACATTTTTACTGAGCTCAAGACCCTCGCGCCGCTACTGGAGCGGGCGCAGTCCGGCATCGAGTTTCGCTGCAAGAAGACCATCGCCCAGGCCATGACACTCATGCAACGCATCGAGGACGCCCAGGGCATGGCGCGCCTGGGGCACTTCTTTATCCTGCTGGACGTGTTGAGCGCGTGTGAGGACTACCAACTGCTGTCCGGCGTGACCACGCCGCAACTGGCCGACGAACACAGCATCGACCGCACCAACCGGGCGGTGGACTACATCTTTGCGCATTACGCACGGGAGTTGTCACTGGAGGAAGTGGCGGATTACCTGGGGATGAAACCGACGTATTTCTCGCGGGTGTTCAAGCAGGCCACCGGGCGCACGTTTATCGAATTCGTCAATCGCCTGCGCATCAGCAAGTCCTGCGAACTGCTGGCCGATGGCGACAAAGCCGTCACCGATGTGTGCTTCGAGTCGGGGTTCAACAACATTTCCAACTTCAATCGCCGCTTCCAGCAACTTAAAGGCATGACCCCTTCCCACTACCGGCGCCTGGCGGTGCAGCGGCTCACCGAACAGAACCTGGCTTAATCGATTCGGCTTTTGGTGAGCGAGTACAAAAAAGTATCAGTCCCAGTGCGCCCAAGGATTTGTCACACCCCCCATTTGAGGGCTGTAATCAACGCACACTCTTCCTGGCTCCGCGTGGGAAGACACAACAACAATAACTGTCCTTCTGCAGCCCCTGGGCGCAGAAAAGGAGTGCGCGATGAAGTTCACAGTAAAAACACTGCTTGCCTGTTCTTGCATGACGGCATGCATGACCCTCAGCGCCGTCAGCCTTGGCGCGCAAACCCTGACCATTGCCACCGTCAACAACAGCGACATGATCCGCATGCAAAAGCTCTCGAAGACCTTCGAGGCCGAGCACCCGGACATCAAGTTGAATTGGGTGGTGCTCGAAGAAAACGTCCTGCGCCAACGCCTGACCACCGACATCGCCACCCAGGGCGGGCAGTTCGACGTGTTGACCATCGGCATGTACGAAGCCGCACTCTGGGGCGCCAAGGGCTGGCTGGAACCGATGAAGGACCTGCCGGCGTCCTACGACCTCGACGATGTGTTCCCTTCCGTGCGTGACGGTTTGTCCGTCAAGGGTTCGCTGTACGCCCTACCGTTCTATGCCGAAAGTTCGATCACCTATTACCGCACCGACCTGTTCAAAGACGCGGGGCTGAGCATGCCCGAGCACCCGACTTGGACGCAGATCGGTGAATACGCGGCAAAGCTCACCGACAGAAACAAAGAACAATACGGCCTGTGCCTGCGCGGCAAAGCCGGTTGGGGTGAAAACATGGCGCTGATCACCACCCTGGCCAACGGCTATGGCGCGCGCTGGTTCGACGAAAAATGGCAGCCTGAATTCAATGGCCCAGAATGGAAGGACGCGCTGAACTTCTACGTCGACAACATGAAGAAATCCGGCCCGCCGGGCGCTTCGAGCAACGGTTTCAACGAAAACCTCGCGCTGTTCAACAGCGGCAAGTGCGCGATCTGGGTCGACGCCAGCGTGGCCGGCTCGTTCGTCACCGACAAGACCCAAAGCAAGGTGGCAGACCACGTCGGCTTCACCTTCGCCCCCCACGAGAAGACCGACAAAGGCACCTCGTGGCTGTACTCCTGGAGCCTGGCGATCCCGACCAGCTCCAAAGCCAAGGACGCCGCCAAGCTGTTCACCAGTTGGGCGACTTCCAAGGAATACGGCGCCCTGGTTGCCAAGACCGACGGCATCGCCAACGTCCCACCAGGGACGCGCAAGTCGACCTACAGCGACGCGTACATGCAGGCCGCGCCGTTCGCCAAGGTCACCCTGGAATCGCTGAAAGTCGCCAACCCGACCCAACCGACGCTCAAGCCGGTGCCGTATATCGGTATCCAACTGGTGACCATTCCTGAGTTCCAGGCGATCGGTACCCAGGTCGGCAAGTTCTTCTCGGGTGCGCTGACCGGTCAGCAAACCGTGGATCAAGCCTTGAGCGCCGCGCAGACCACCACCGAGCGTGAAATGAAGCGGGCCGGTTATCCCAAGTAACCCCCGATTCTGTAGGAGCGAGCTTGCTCGCGAAGGTATTTCAGGCGCATGTCGGCGTCGGATGTACCTTTTTCGCGAGCAAGCTCGCTCCTACAGGAGTTTTGCGCACCTGCCTCTAATCGGTCTTGATCACCATGAATACAACACGCAAAAGCCGCCTGGCCAACCCCGGCTGGTTTCTCGTCAGCCCCTCGGTAGCCTTGCTGCTACTGTGGATGATCGTGCCGCTGGGCATGACCCTGTACTTTTCGCTGATCCGCTACAACCTGCTCTACCCCGGCGAAAACCAGTTCGTGGGGCTGGAGAACTTCACCTACTTCATCACCGATTCGGGCTTCCTGCCCGGCGCCACCAATACCCTGTTGCTGGTGGGCAGCGTGTTGCTGATCAGCGTGGTGTTCGGCGTATTGATCAGCGCCCTGCTGGAGGCCAGTGAGTTCTTCGGCCGCGGCCTGGTGCGGGTGTTGTTGATCTCGCCGTTCTTCATCATGCCCACCGTCGGTGCGCTGATCTGGAAGAACCTGATTTTCCACCCGGTGTCGGGGATTCTCGCCGCCGTGTGGAAGCTGTTCGGCGCGCAGCCGGTGGATTGGCTGGCGCATTACCCACTGCTGTCGATCATCATCATCGTCTCGTGGCAATGGCTACCCTTCGCGATCCTGCTGCTGATGACCGCCATGCAGTCCCTCGACCAGGAACAAAAGGAAGCCGCACGCCTGGACGGTGCCGGCGCCATCGCGATCTTCTGGCACCTGACCCTGCCCCACCTGGCGCGCCCGATTGCCGTGGTGGTGATGATCGAAACGATCTTCCTGCTCTCGGTGTTCGCCGAAATCTTCACCACCACCAACGGCGGCCCCGGCTACGCCTCGACCAACCTCGCCTACCTGATCTACAACCAGGCGCTGGTGCAGTTCGATGTGGGCATGGCCTCGGCCGGCGGCTTGATTGCGGTGGTCATCGCCAACATCGCGGCGATCATCCTGGTGCGGATGATCGGCAAAAACCTGACTGACAAGCCTTGAGGGCCGCGCCATGACGCTTCAACAATCCCGCCGCCTGCAAAGCCTGCTGCTCGGCACCCTGGCCTGGGCCATCGCGATCCTGATCTTCTTCCCGATCTTCTGGATGGTGCTGACCAGCTTCAAGACCGAGATCGATGCGTTCGCCACGCCGCCGCAGTTCATCTTCACGCCGACGCTGGAGAACTACCTGCACATCAACGAACGCAGCAATTACTTCAGCTACGCGTGGAACTCGGTGCTGATTTCGTTCAGCGCCACCGCCTTGTGCCTGCTGATCTCGGTGCCTGCGGCCTACTCCATGGCGTTCTACGAGACCCAACGCACCAAGGGCACCCTGCTATGGATGCTGTCGACCAAGATGCTGCCACCGGTGGGCGTATTGATGCCGATCTACCTGCTGGCCAAGAGCTTTGGCCTGCTGGATACGCGTATCGCGCTGATCATCATCTACACCCTGATCAACCTGCCGATCGTGGTGTGGATGGTTTACACCTACTTCAAGGACATCCCCAAAGACATCCTCGAAGCCGCCCGCCTGGACGGCGCCACCCTGTGGCAGGAGATGGTCCGCGTGCTGCTGCCGATCGCCAAGGGCGGGCTGGCGTCCACGGTGCTGCTGTCGCTGATCCTGTGCTGGAACGAGGCGTTCTGGTCGCTGAACCTGACCTCGTCGAATGCCGCGCCGCTGACCGCGCTGATCGCCTCCTACTCCAGTCCCGAAGGCTTGTTCTGGGCCAAATTGTCGGCCGTGTCGACCCTGGCCTGCGCGCCGATCCTGATTTTTGGCTGGATCAGCCAGAAACAGCTGGTGCGCGGGTTGTCCTTCGGCGCCGTGAAATAACGGCTTCTCTCTAACAAAAACGAATTCAGAAGCGGAGGCCCATCCCATGGCCAACCTGAAAATCAAGAATCTGCAAAAAGGCTTCGAAGGCTTTTCCATCATCAAGGGCATCGACCTGGAAGTGAACGACAAGGAGTTCGTGGTCTTCGTCGGCCCGTCGGGTTGCGGTAAATCCACGCTGCTGCGGCTGATCGCCGGCCTGGAAGAAGTCAGCGAAGGCACCATCGAGCTCGATGGCCGCGACATCACCGAAGTCACCCCGGCCAAGCGCGACCTGGCGATGGTGTTCCAGACCTACGCGCTGTACCCGCACATGAGCGTGCGCAAGAACATGTCGTTTGCCCTCGACCTGGCCGGCGTCGACAAAAAGCTGGTGGAGAGCAAAGTCAGCGAAGCGGCGCGCATCCTCGAACTGGGCCCACTGCTGGAGCGCAAGCCCAAGCAGCTGTCCGGCGGCCAACGCCAGCGCGTGGCGATCGGCCGGGCGATTGTGCGCAACCCGAAGATTTTCCTGTTCGACGAACCGCTGTCCAACCTCGACGCCGCGCTGCGTGTGCAGATGCGCCTGGAACTGGCGCGCCTGCATAAAGAGCTGCAAGCAACCATGATCTATGTGACCCACGACCAGGTCGAAGCCATGACCCTGGCCGACAAAGTGGTGGTGCTCAACAGCGGCCGCATCGAGCAGGTCGGTTCGCCACTGGAGCTGTATCACCAGCCGGCCAACCTGTTTGTCGCGGGCTTTCTCGGCACGCCGAAAATGGGCTTCCTCAAGGGCAAGGTCACGCGGCTCGAGGGCCAGGGCTGCGACGTGCAACTGGACGCCGGCAGCCTGATCAGCCTGCCGCTGAGCAGCGCCACCTTGAGCGTGGGCAGCGCGGTGACCCTGGGCATTCGCCCGGAACACCTGGAGATTGCCGCACCGGGCCAGGCCGGCCTGACCGTCACCGCCGACGTCGGCGAGCGCCTGGGCAGCGACACCTTCTGCCACGTCATCACCGCCAACGGCGAGCCGCTGACCATGCGGATTCGCGGCGACATGGCGAGCCAGTATGGCGAGACGCTGCACCTGCACCTGGACCCGGCGCACTGCCATCTGTTCGACACCGACGGCGTGGCCGTCACCCGCCCACTGCGCGCCGCCGCCTGATTTCGCGAGAGTTATGATGAAACTGAATAAACACAACCTCACCCAATTGGCGCCGGAAGTGAAAATCCCGACTTACGCCATTGCCGATACCCGCCAGGGCATCGCCCATATCGGCGTCGGCGGTTTCCACCGCGCGCATCAGGCGTATTACACCGATGCGCTGATGAATACCGGCGAGGGTCTGGACTGGAGCATTTGCGGCATCGGCCTGCGCAGCGAGGACCGCAAGGCCCGCGACGACCTGGCCGGCCAGGACTACCTGTTCACCCTGTATGAACTGGGCGACAGCGACGACACCGAAGTGCGCGTGATCGGCTCGATCAGCGACATGCTGCTGGCCGAGGACGGCGCCCAGGGGCTGATCGACAAACTGGCCAGCCCGCACATCCGCATCGTCTCACTGACCATCACCGAAGGCGGCTACTGCATCGACGACAGCAATGGCGAGTTCATGGCCCACCTGCCGCAGATCCAGCACGACCTGGCACACCCGAAGGCGCCGAAAACCGTGTTCGGCTTTATCTGCGCCGCGCTGACCCAACGTCGCGCCGCCGGCACGCCGGCGTTTACCGTGATGTCCTGCGATAACCTGCCGCACAACGGCGCCGTCACGCGCAAGGCCCTGCTGGCCTTCGCCGCCCTGCACGACGCCGAACTGCATGACTGGATCCAGGCCAACGTGACGTTCCCCAACGCCATGGTCGACCGCATCACGCCGATGACCAGTACCGCGCATCGCCTGCAATTGCACGATGAGCACGGCATCGACGATGCCTGGCCGGTGGTGTGCGAGCCGTTTGTGCAATGGGTGCTGGAAGACCGCTTCGTCAACGGCCGCCCGGCCTGGGAAAAGGTCGGCGTGCAGTTCACCGACGACGTGACGCCCTATGAGGAAATGAAGATCGGCCTGCTCAACGGCAGCCACCTGGCCCTGACTTACCTGGGGTTTCTCAAGGGGTATCGGTTCGTTCACGAGACCATGAATGACCCGTTGTTCGTCGCGTACATGCGCGCCTACATGGACCTGGACGTCACGCCGAACCTGGCGCCGGTGCCGGGCATCGACCTCACGCAGTACAAGCAGACCCTGGTCGATCGCTTCTCCAACCAGGCGATTGCCGACCAGTTGGAGCGCGTGTGTTCCGATGGCTCGTCGAAGTTTCCCAAGTTCACCGTGCCGACGATCAACCGCCTGATTGCCGATGGGCGCGAGACCGAGCGCGCAGCGTTGGTGGTGGCCGCGTGGGCGCTGTACCTCAAGGGTGTCGACGAGACTGGCGCGGCCTACAAAATTCCCGACCCGCGCGCCGAGTTTTGCCAGGGCCTGGTGAGTGACGATGCGCGAATCAGTCAGCGCCTGCTCGGCGTGGAGGAGATTTTCGGCACAGCTATTCCCAAGTCGGCTGAGTTTGTGGCAGCGTTCGAGCGGTGCTATGCGAGCCTGCGCGACAACGGCGTCACAAAAACACTGCAGCAACTCCTGAAGAAACCAGCTTAAACCTGTGGGAGGGGGCTTGCCCCCGATAGCGGTGGGTCAGTAAAGAACATTTACACTGAAACACCGCCATCAGGGGCAAGCCCCCTCCCACATTTGACGCGCATTTACAATCCAACAACAATGCTGAGCAAACCCTCATGACCCAGCAAAACCTGTTCCTCGGCATCGACTGCGGCACCCAAGGCACCAAAGCCATCGTCCTCGACGCCTCCAGCGGCAAGGTGCTGGGCCTGGGCGCCGCGGCACACACACTGATCAGCGGCGCCAACGGCCGGCGCGAGCAGCACACCCAGGAGTGGCTGGACGCCTTTACCGAAGCCACCCACCGCGCCCTGCAACAGGCCGGCGTGGACGGCCAGGATATCCTCGGCATCGGCGTGTCCGGCCAGCAACACGGCCTGGTGTTGCTCGATGACAGCGGCCAGGTGCTGCGCCCGGCCAAGCTGTGGTGCGACACCGAAACCGCCGCCGAAAACGAGCGCCTGTTGCAATACCTGGGGGGCGAAAGCGCTTCGCTGGAGCGTCTCGGCGTCGCGATCGCGCCGGGCTACACCGTGTCCAAACTGCTGTGGACCCGCGAGCAGCACCCCGAGGTGTTCGCGCGCATCGCGCATATCCTGCTGCCCCACGACTACCTCAACTACTGGCTCACCGGCCGCGCCGTCGCGGAATACGGCGATGCCTCGGGCACCGGCTACTTCAACGTGCGCAGCCGTACCTGGGACGTGGCGCTGCTCCAGCACATCGACCCCAGCGGCCGCCTGCAGGCAGCCTTGCCGACGCTGATCGAAGCCGACCAAGCCGTCGGCACGATCCTGCCGGCCATCGCCGAACGCCTGGGCATCAACCCCGACGCCATCGTGTCCAGCGGCGGCGGCGACAACATGATGGGCGCCATCGGCACCGGCAACATCGCCCCCGGCGTGATCACCATGAGCCTGGGTTCATCGGGCACCGTGTATGCCTTCGCCGACCAGCCCAACGTCAGCCCCCAGGCGTCGGTCGCGACCTTCTGTTCCTCCAGCGGCGGCTGGTTGCCGTTGATCTGCACGATGAACCTGACCAACGCCACCGGGGTGATTCGCGAACTGTTCGACCTCGACCTCGACGCCTTCAACGCCCTGGTCGAGCAGGCGCCGATCGGTGCCGACGGCGTGAGCATGCTGCCGTTCCTCAATGGCGAACGCGTGCCCGCCCTGCCCCACGCCACCGGCAGCCTGCATGGCTTGACCATGACCAACCTGACCCGCGCCAACCTGTGTCGCGCGGTGGTCGAGGGCACCACCTTCGGCTTGCGTTACGGCCTTGATCTGTTGCGCCAGACCGGCCTGCACAGCCAGAGCATCCGCCTGATCGGCGGCGGCTCGAAAAGCCCGGTGTGGCGGCAGATGGTTGCCGATATCATGCACACCGAAGTGATCTGCACCGAACAAAGCGAAGCGGCGGCCCTGGGCGCGGCGATCCAGGCGGCGTGGAGCCAGTCCGGCGAGTCCCTGGCCAGCCTGTGCGAAAAATGCGTGAGCGTCGACCCGGCCAGCCGGACCCTGCCGGTGGCCGACAATGTCAGCGCCTATCAACACGCCTACGAGCGCTATCAGCAACACGTGGCAACCCTTTAAGAGCGAACGACTATGTATCTGGTGTGCGGTGAAGCGCTGTTTGATTTTTTCAGCGAGGACGATCCCAGCGGGCAAGCCTCCAAACTCAATTACAAGGCGATTGCCGGTGGTTCGCCGTTCAACGTCGCTGTCGGTTTACGCCGGCTCGGCATCGAGGCCGCGCTGTTCGGCGGCGTGTCCACCGACTTCCTCGGGCAGCGCTTGTTGCAGGTGCTCAGGGACGAAGGCGTCAACCCGCAGTTCCTGGTGGAATTCGCCGCGCCGACCACCCTGGCGATGGTCGCCGTGGGCGCCGATGGCTCGCCGCAATACAGCTTTCGCGGCGAAGGCTGCGCCGACCGCCAATTGACGCGCGCACACCTGCCAACCCTGGGCGATGAGGTTCGCGGGCTGCATGTAGGTTCGTTCTCCCTGGTGGTGCAACCGATTGGCGACACCCTGCTGGCCCTGGTCCAGCGCGAAAGCGGCAAGCGCTTGATCAGCCTCGACCCCAACGTGCGGCTCAACCCGCAACCGGATATCCAGCTGTGGCGCGAGCGCGTGACCGAACTGGTCAAGTACGCCGACCTGATCAAGGTCAGCGACGAAGACCTGCACCTGCTCTACCCCGACCAATCGCCGGAAAGCGTGCTTGAGGGCTGGTTGCAACACCGCTGCCAGTTGGTCTTCCTCACTCGCGGCGGTAACGGCGCCAGCGTGTTCAGCCGCCAGCACGGGCACTGGTCGCAACCGGCGGTGAAGGTGGTGATGGCCGATACCGTGGGTGCCGGGGACACCTTCCAGGCGGCGTTGATTGCGTGGCTGACCGAGCAGCAACTGGATTCGGTAGAGGGCCTGCAGCAACTGACCCGCGCCCAGATCGACGCGATGCTGGGCTTTGCGATCCGTGCGGCCGCCATGACCTGCGGCAAAACGGGCCCGGACCTGCCCTATCGGCAACAGTTGGGGTGAACAAACGATCACAGGCTGCGGCGTTCAGCACGGATTGACGGGTAGCAACAGCATCGGGCCTGGTATTTACCAGGCCCGCAGATCGGTGAAAGCAACGCTCGCTATCTAGTAGTGGCCGCGCCCTGCTGCTCTTTGCAGTGCAGGCCCCTGCGATTGCTTGAGGTCTTCGCGCAACCCGGTGATCAGGTTGCAAATGGCTCGACTGCTGTCGAGTTTGTCAGCATTGATGCCTTTGACTTCCAGATCCACCCGGTCACGGTCGCGATCGTCATAGACCTTGATCGTCAACGAGGCATCTTCAGCTTTGGTGCATTCACACCGTTTAGGCAGGAAACTTCCTTCAATGATACTGCGAAGTTCTAATTCCGAAAGCATGGTCAACCTCTCCTTTCTTGAGACGGCCAATCGATTGTTATAAGTCTTGCAGGCACTTACCCGCCACGTCCTGCCAACCCTGGAAGACGTTTACAATCAATAAGCCTACTCGGCAAAATCCGTTCTCGTTGTAACCTTTCCTCATAAGCAGTACCCAGTCTTGTATAACTTTGTTCAACTCAAATTCACTCGACGAACATCATCGCCGAACAGCTTCGATTAAACGTTTAACCCTGGGCTTTGCGTTAACTGGCACTGTGTGCTGCGGCTCTTTCAGCAACATGTCGCAAACTATCAAAGTTGATATTGGCCCCTGAGTTGACCGCCACCAGCGTCTGCCCGCGCACGCGGTGTTGCCCCACATAGCGGCGAATGCCCGCCACGGCCAAGGCGCCGGACGGCTCGACGATGGAACGCGTATCGTCGTAGATCAGCTTGATGGCACTGCACAGTTCATCGTTGCTGACCGTGATGACGTCATCCACCCAATCCCGGCAGATCTCAAAGCCATAGGCGCCGATCTGTGCCACCGCCGTGCCATCGGCAAACCCGTCCACACTGGGCAGCACCACGCGCTCACCGGCGCGCAAGGCTGCCAACAGACAACTCGAGCCTTCGGCTTCGACGCCAACGATGCGTACCTCGGGCCGCAGGTATTTGACGTAGGCGGCGATCCCGGCGATCAGGCCGCCACCGCCCACCGGCACGAAGATCGCGTCCAGCGCGCCCTGCTGCTGGCGCAGGATTTCCATGCCCACCGTGCCTTGGCCGGCGATCACGTCCGGATCGTCGAACGGCGAGACAAACGTACAACCGCAGGCTTCGGCCAGTTGCAAAGCGTGGGCCAGGGCAAACGGAAAGCTCTCACCGTGCAGCACCGCTTGCGCCCCTCGCGAGCGCACACCCAGCACCTTCAACTCCGGCGTGCTGCACGGCATGACGATCATGGCCTTGATCCCCAATTCCCGCGCCGCCAGCGCTACGCCTTGCGCATGGTTGCCGGCCGACGCGGTGATCACGCCGCAGGCCTTCTGCTCGGCGCTGAGTTGCATCAGCTTGTTGTAGGCGCCACGGATCTTGAAGGAAAAGGTCGGCTGCAGATCTTCGCGCTTGAGCAACACCTGGTTGTCGAGCAACAGCGACAGCGCCGGGGCGACCTGCAAGGGGGTTCGCACGGCCAAATCGTAGACCGGCGCGGCGAGGATCTTTTTGACGTAGTGCTCAAGCAGTCCCGAGACAGCGGTAGATGGGACGGGGCAAGTGCTCATGGGAGTCTCCTGGCTTGGGTAAGGGCACCTGGAGACGGAAAAACAAAACCCGCCTCTAGGGCGGGTTTGGGTGCAGCCGAGCGCTATCCCGCCAAATGAGGAATGGCGGTAATAATAATTGGCTGGCAACGCAGGGTTTGAAATGTCATGTCACGAAATTACCCGGCGGTGGCCGGTCAAGTCAATGGCAAGGGGCCATTTCGCTGACGGGGCTTTACGATGGACATACGAAACGTATACGATCCGTATATTCATCTGACACAGTGAAGCACATGGGCATCGTCAAGATCACCGACCAACTGCACGAACAACTACGCCTGGCCAGTGCGGCCATGGACCGTTCCATCAACGCCCAGGCCGAGTTCTGGATCAAGATCGGCCTGCTCGCCGAACTCAACCCGCATTTGCCCTACAACGAGCTGATCAACAAGCTGTTGCTGGACAAGCCGGACCTGATCCGGGGGCGCAGCTGATGATCAAAACCGCCGCACAACTCGCCGTGATGCGCGAATCCGGGCGCCTGCTGGCCCAGGTGTTCAGCATGCTCGACGGTTTTGTCGCCGCCGGACGCTCCACCCTGGAGCTGGACAGCGCCGTCGAAGCCTTCATCCGCCACGAGCTCAAAGCCCGCCCGGCGAGCCTCGGGCAATACGACTACCCCTTCTCCATCAACACCTCGGTCAACGAAGTGGTGTGCCACGGCATGCCCAGCGCCACGCAAGTCCTCAAGGACGGCGACATCGTCAACATCGACATCACCCTGGAAAAAGGCGGCTTTATCGCCGACTCCAGCAAGATGTACATGATCGGTGCCGTCTCGCCGAAGGCACGCCGCCTGGTGGAGATGACCTTCGAGGCGATGTGGGCCGGAATCCGCCAGGTCAAGCCCGGCGCTCGCCTGGGCGACATCGGCCATGCGATCCAGCACCATGCACAGGCCAATGGTTACAGTGTGGTACGCGAATACTGCGGCCACGGCATCGGCCGGCAGATGCATGAAGACCCCCAGATCCTGCACTTCGGTCGCCCCGGCACCGGGCTGGAGCTGCGCGAAGGCATGGTGTTTACCATCGAGCCAATGCTGAACCAGGGCAGCGCCAAGGTGCGCAGCCTGAAGGACGGCTGGACGGTGGTGACCAAGGACAACAGCCTGTCGGCCCAGTGGGAACACACCGTGGCGGTGACGGCGGACGGGTTCGAGGTGCTGACCCTGCAACCCGCGTCCTGAGCCAGCGCCCACAGGCGTGGGGGTTCACATCACATTCGCACCGCCTGCCATCCGCTTGAGCCCGAGCACCATCAACCCGGCGCCCAGGCCCATCGCTAACAGAAACAGCGGGTACGACACCCACCACGGCGTACCCGCCGTCATCATGCTGAACTCCGACATGCCGCCAATGCTGGCGATCAGGTTGAGCGGCAGAAACACCACGTTGATCAACGTCAGCTTGCGCAACAGGTTGTTCATGCTGTTGTTCATCAGGTTGCCCCGCGCGTCGATCAGCCCGGAGAACACGTTGGAATAAATCTCCGCCTGTTTGTAGCACTGGTGGTTCTCGATGATCAGGTCGTCGATCAGGCCGAGAATCTCGGCGCTGAAATGCTCCTTCTCGCCGTGGTTGCGCAGCCGCGACAGCACGGCGCCATTGCTGTGCAGCGCGTTGATGTAATAGATCAGGCTTTCGCTGAGGTTGAACATCTGCATCAGATGATGGTTGCTCATGGACGCGTTGAACTGTTGCTGCAACTCCCGCGCGACCAGCTTGATCACCTTGAGGTGGCCGAGGTAGTGGTGAATGTTGTTGAGCAGCAGATCGAGCAGCACATCCAGCGGTGTGTGCAATGGGCGACGGGCGCCGAGCCCGGACAGCGGGGTTTCATCGGTGGCAATCACCAACAGCCGGCCAGGTGAAAACAGCAGGCCGCAGGACGACACCTCAAACACCAGGGTGCCCCCGCCGGAGTAGTTCTCCGGGCGCTTCCAGATCAGAAACAGGTTGTCTGGGTGAAATTCGATGCGCGAGACTTCATCCGGGTCGAGCGCCGAGGCCAGGGCATGCTCGTCCAGTTTGTGCTGCTCAAGCAGCCAGTTGCGCTCGGCATGGTCAGGGTTGCTGAACAACATGATCGGGGCCTCGTCACTGTCCCCGCTGCGCAACTTTCCATCGATCAATTCAAAGCGCTGGATCATCGCGACTCACCAGACCTGGCCCTGACGCTTCAACTCCAGGCGTCGGACGAATTCCTCCAGTACCAGGCCATACAAGTCGTCCTGCAAGTAGGCATCTTCGATACCGGCATCCAGGTTGGGGTTGTCGTTGACCTCGATCACCACCACCTTGTCGCCCGATTGCTTGAGGTCCACGCCGTAAAGGCCGTCGCCGATCAGATTGGCAGTCTTCACGGCCAACTCCACCACGGCCTTGGGGGCTTCGTGGACCGCCAGGGTGCGGCATTCGCCGTTGATGTCCTGGCCGATGGCCTTGTGGTTGTAGATCTGCCAATGGCCCTTGGACATGAAGTATTGGCAGGCAAAGATCGGCTTGCGGTTGAGTACGCCAATGCGCCAGTCGTACTCGGTGTAGAAAAACTCCTGGGCCAGCAGCAACACCGAATGCTCGAACAGTTCGGCGGTGGCCGTGAGCAAGGCCTCCTGGCTTTCGACCTTGATCACCCCGCGGGAGAAACAGCCGTCGGGGATTTTCAGCACCAACGGGAAGCCGAGGCGCTCGCCGACCCGTTCGAAGTCTTCCGGTCGCTCCTTGTAGAGAATCTCGGTGGCCGGCATGCCCAGTTGATGGCTGTTGAGCAGGTCGGTGAGGTAGACCTTGTTGGTACAGCGCAGGATCGATGCGGGGTCGTCCATCACCACCAGGCCTTCGCTTTCGGCTTTCTTGGCGAAACGGTAGGTATGGTTGTCGACGCTGGTGGTCTCGCGGATCAACAAGGCGTCGTATTCGGCCAGACGTGCGTAGTCCTTGCGCTCGATCAGTTCCACATCGATGCCCAAACCTTTACCGACCCGGACGAAGTTTTCCAGGGCCTTGGCGTTGGAGGGCGGCAATTGCTCCTGGGGATCATGCAGGATCGCCAGGTCATAGCGGGCCAATCGGCGCGAGCGCGGCTGACGCCAGATCTTGCGGCTGAAGTTGTCGAGGGCGTGGGCGAATTGGTCTTCCTGGTCATCGCGCAACTTGTGCAAGATGCCAGACTTGACCCCTTCGATATGCCAGCCGTTATTCTTTTTGAACTCAACTAACAAGATCGGGCACGGGAACGCTTCAAACAGTTGACGGGCCAACTCCTGCAACGGCTCTATATTGGTTCGGCCAAAATAAAGTGTCAGCGTAAAGCCTTCGGTATTGCTGTAAAGATGATGACTCAAGGCTTTATCGAGGGTTTTATCCAGGTCGTCCAGGGCCAGCCCGTACAGTGACTTCTTGGTCAGTTCACTGATGGTCCGCACCGATGGAATCACCTTGTGCCCACGAGCCTCGGCCAACAGTGAGCAGTAGTAACCGTGCCCCAGGTACTTGTAGCCGCGACACAGGTTGATCACCTGCACACGCTTGCCGGTCTCGCTTTCGCGGGTTTGTTCGAGATATTCCTGGGCCGTGACGATGTCTTCGCTGGGGAAGTAGGAGGCCCAGTCTTCCTTGCGTTCGACAATGATCACCACTTGGCTCGTGCCTCTGGGCGGAGCAGAAAAATAACCTTTGGAAGTTATTGTCGCCGCGACTGTTTGCTCGGATACTTCACGCCAATGACTTTGTACCGCCGACATAATATTTGATCCGCTTTAGAGAACTCGACCTTTTCTATTAAGCACGATCTTTTAGAGAAGTCCCGTTTCGTTACGTAACTTTTACGGCGGTCATATGGCTCTTTTCTTTCGCGTTGCAAGCCCCAGCGATGTGCCGACATTGGTGGCACTGGAACAGCACTGTTTCACCACCGATCGACTGTCGCCGCGCAGTTTTCACTGGATGATCAGCCGCGCCCATGGCGAGTTGCTGGTGGCCGAACAGGACGGCCAATTGCTCGGGTATGCGCTGGTGTTGTTCCATCGCGGCACGTCCCTG
Source organism: Pseudomonas sp. GW704-F2 (assembly GCF_059423025.1). NCBI lineage: Bacteria > Pseudomonadati > Pseudomonadota > Gammaproteobacteria > Pseudomonadales > Pseudomonadaceae > Pseudomonas > Pseudomonas sp. GW704-F2. The sequence goes on from NZ_JBWKXO010000015.1 coordinate 30,706, forward strand.
GCGCGGCTGTACTCGATTGCCATCGCCGAACACGCGCGCGGCCTGGGCCTGGGCAAGCAGTTGCTGAGTCGCATCGAGGCCTGCGCGGTGGAGCATGACTGTGCGTACCTGCGCCTCGAAGTGCGCAGCGACAACCCCGGCGCCCTCGCCCTGTATGAACGCAACGGCTACCGGCGCTTTGCGCTGATCAACGATTACTACGAAGACCACGCCCCGGCCCTGCGCCTGGAGAAACGCATCGTCCAGCACCAGGACGCGCGCGTGGAGCGTGTGCCGTATTACCCGCAAACCACCGACTTCACCTGTGGCGCCGCCTGCCTGCTGATGGCCATGGGCGCGTTGCTGCCGGAGCGCGTCGCCACACGCCGCGAAGAACTGCAAATCTGGCGTGAAGCGACCACCGTGTTCATGACCGCCGGCCATGGCGGTTGCAGCCCTCAAGGCCTGGCGCTGGCCGCCTGGCGTCGGGGCTTTCGTGTGCGGATGCAGGTGAATGTACGCGGGCCGTTGTTTCTCGACGGCGTGCGCGATCAGCATAAAAAGGACGTCATGCGTTTAGTGCATGACGCCTTCGAGGAAGAGTTGGCCGGCAGCACGGTCGAACAGGTACTCGGCGGCGCGCTGGATCTGCCCAAGGTACTGTGCGACGGCGGGCAGCCGTTGGTGCTGATCAGCAGCTATCGGCTGACCCGCTCCAAGTCGCCGCATTGGGTGATGGTCACCGACTGCGACGACGACTTTGTCTACCTGCACGACCCGGATGTGGACCACAGCCAGCACCGCCAGCCCCTGGACTGCCAGCACCTGCCGGTCAGCCACGCGGAGTTCGAGCGCATGTGCCGGTTCGGCAACAACAAACTGCGCGCGGCGGTGGTATTGTTCAAGCCGCCGGCTTGATCGAGGCGGTGAGCAGCGGCAATACGCGACCGCGTACCTTAGAAAGCCAGCTTATAACCGATGGTCATCAACATGATCGCCAGGCACGGGCGCAGCACGCCGTCCGGGACTTTACCCGCCATGTGGCTACCGATGTAGATACCCGGCAGCGACCCCATCAGCAAAAAGCCCAGCAGGTGCCAATCCATATTGCCCATGCCGGCGTGGCCCAGGCCCGCTACCAGCGTCAGGGGTACGGCGTGGGCGATCTCGGTGCCGACCAGGCGCCGCGTGGCGAGGAATGGGTAAAGGATAAACAATGCGACGGTGCCGAGGGCACCGGCGCCGATGGAGGTCAGTGCCACCATGGCGCCGAGGACCGCCCCCGTGACCACCGTCAGCGCGTTCAGGTTGCGCGGGTGCATGTGGTAATCGTCGCCGGCATGGCGCTGGGCGAAGGCCAACAGGCGATGCTTGAACAGAATCGCCAGGGCGGTCAGCAGCAACACCACGCCGAGCGCCTGTTTGATCACGGCGTTCATCGCGCTGGGGTCGGTGTGCAGGCTGGCGAGGAACCACAGGGTCAGCAGCACCGCGGGCACGCTGCCCAAGGTGAGCCAGCCGGTGATGGTCCAGTCGATGTTCTTGTTTTTGCCATGCACCAGCACCCCACCGGACTTGGTGATGGCGGCGTACAACAAGTCGGTGCCCACGGCGGTGGCCGGGTTAATGCCGAACCACAGCAGGATCGGGGTCATCAAGGAGCCCCCGCCGACACCGGTCATGCCGACGATAAAACCAACGATCAGGCCTGCAACTACGAAACCAACGTTACCCACATCCATCACAGCTACCTGCGGCCTTGTAAAATTCTGGCCGCAGGATAGCGATTTTTCTTATAACCACTTATATCAATATGATCTGACTTTATGCCTTTTACGTCAGTCGCTGGCAAACGTAGGCCTGGGTCTGATAGGGAAAGGCCACCGTATCGCGGCCTTTCAACGCCGGGTGAGTGGCGATCAGGTTGCGTAATTGCGCGGTGACCTCGGTTTTTTCAGCGGCGGGCAGTGCCGCGATAAAGCTGACGGAGAGGAAGCGATCCATGATCACTTCCTGCGGACTGCCGACGTGGTTGTAGGGAAAACAGGTCATCTCGGGGGCGGAAAAATACTCGCCGGTGAACGCCTCGCGCCATTTTCCGCTGTGAAAGCGCGGCGTATCGCCCTCGTAAGGCGTGATGATCGCGGTGATCGCTGCCACCCAGTCCACCGATTCATCCCGCACATTCCACACCAGCCCCAGACGCCCGTCGGGCTTGAGCACGCGGTGAATTTCGGCCAACGCGGCCTGGGTGGAGAACCAGTGGAAGGACTGGGCGCAGACCAGCGCATCGGCGCAGGCGGACGCCAGGGGGATGGATTCAGCGGTGCCGTTGACCAAGCGCACATCCGGCAACAACCTGGCCAATTGCGCAGCCATCGCCTGCACGGGTTCGACGGCAATCAGCGTCGGCGCCAGGGCGTTCAGCAGGCGCGTGAACTTGCCGGTGCCGGCGCCCAGGTCGATCACCGTCGACTGCGCGTCGATGCGCAGTACGTCAGCCAGCCAGCCCGTGAGTTGCCGCGGATAGTTCGGTCGGCCCTGGGCGTAAGTGACGGCCTGGGTCGAAAAACCCTGTTGCGCAGACGTGTGAACACCGGTCATTGCCAATCTCTCCTCGGGTAAAGCGGGGACACAGTGTGCGCCTTCCCACCCGGTTTTTCTAATCCGTCACACTCGGCAACCACACACGAAACCGCGCACCGCCGAGCGGTGAAGCCTGCGCGGTCAGGGTGCCGCCCTGGGCTTCGAGGGCGCGCCGACTGATCGCCAGGCCCAGGCCAAACCCGCCGGTGGAGCGGTCGCGGCTGCGGTCCAGGCGATAGAACGGCTCGAAGATGCGTTCGCGCTGGTCCGGCGGAATACCGATGCCATCATCGTCCACGCAGATTTCGCAGCCCGTGGGACATACCTTGACCCCCACCTGGATGCGTTTGTCGCAGTAACGCGTGGCATTGCGCAGCAGGTTTTGCAGGGCGCGGGCGGTCAGGCGCGGGTCGAGGTTGAAGCGCTCGACGCTGCAGTCGAGCACCACGTCGATCACAATCTCGGGGTTCTCCAGTTCGTCGTCGACGCTGCCCAGCACGCTGTCGATAAATTCATCGAGCACCACCTCGACCCGCTCCGGTAACTGCGCAGGGTTTTGCAGGCGGCTGTAGGAAAGCAACTCCAGCACCAGCTCATCCAGCTCACGGATATGCGCCACCAGGCTTTGCAGGCGCTCGCGGCTGGCCTGGGGCAGGTCTTCGGACAACGCCAGGGCCAGGCCGAAATCCAGGCGTGTCAGGGGGGTGCGCAGTTCGTGGGAGACCGCGTTGAGCAAGTCACGCTGCTGGTTCAGCAGGTGTTCGATGTCATCGGCCATGGTGTCGAACACCGTCGCCAGGCTGCCAATATTGGAACTTGGCGGAATGCGCGTGCGTTCGCCAAAATTCCCCTTGCCCAACTGCGTGGCAGTGCTTTTCAGGCGCTCCAGGTCGCGCCAGTGCGGGCGCAGCCATACCAGCAGGCAGGCGAGCAGCGCGGCACCGATCAGTACGTTCATCGACCAGTACAACAGGTTCATGTCCAGCGGGTCCGGCGGGATCGTCAGCTTGACCGCGAACTGCGGGTTGATCGGTGCGCTGACCTCGGCCATCCACCCCCACTCGCCCAGGCGGATCACCGGTTTGCCTTGCGCCAGCAACTGCTCTTCTTCGGGGGTGTAACGGGCGTCCTGGTGCAGCAGCAGTTCGACCTTGAGCGGCGCGAAGTCACGGCCCAGTTGCTCGGTGACCTGGGACCAGTGCTCCACCGGCGCCCGCTGGTATTGCTTGACGATGAGTTTCTGCAGGCCGCGGGACTGTTCGACGTTGTAGTCCACGTAGCGGTGCTCGAACACCTGGATCACCAACTTGGGAATCAGGAAGATCGCCGCGCTGTAGGTGACGATCGTGATCAGATAGAGGCGCAGCAGCACACGGAACATGGCTCAGCATTCCCACTCGGATCGGCTGAACAGATAGCCTTTGCCCCACACCGTCTTGATCTTGCGCGCTTCCCCGGCGTGGTCGTCGAACTTGCGGCGCAGCTTGGAGATGGCCACGTCCACCGAGCGGTCGGTGCCGTTGAACTCGATCCCGCGCAGGCGTTGCAGGATCTGGTCGCGGCTGAGCACTTCACCGGCATGCCGCGCCAGCACCACCAGCAGGTTGTATTCGCCGCTGGACAACTCCACCGCCTGTTCGCGCCAGGTCGCGGTGCGTTCCGACAGGTCGATACACAGGTTGCCGATGACGATCTGGTCGTTGGCCACCTGCGGTTCGGACAAGCTGCTGCGGCGCAACAGCGTGCGGACCCGGGCCAGCAGCACGCGGGGCTCGCAGGGTTTGGTGACGTAGTCGTCGGCGCCCATTTCCAGGCCCAGCACCTGGTCGTGGCTGTCATCGCGGGCGGTCAGCATCAGGATCGGCAGGCCCGCCGAATCGGCGCGCAGCAAACGGCACACTTGCAGGCCGTCGAGGCCAGGCAGCATCAGGTCGAGGATCACCAGGTCCGGCGGGTTGAGCCGCGCGCGTTCGCGAACATGGTCACCCCGGCTGAGCACGCTGACGTGGTAGCCATTGCGCTCCAGGTAACTGGCAATCAGTTCGGAGAGCGCGGCGTCGTCTTCGACCAGGAGGATGTTGGGCATGGTGTTTCCAAATAATGCGGTTATGGGTCTTACACAAATCCCATGTGGGAGGGGACTTGCGCCCTGCCACATTTGATCTTCAGTGTTTGCAAGGTTGTGCAAGGATATACGCCCGCGGCCGAACGTGGGCTGCACCTTACATTTCTTCACAGACGACCTACACAGCTTCACAGCACTGCGGCGCGGACGGCATTAGGATGCGCCAGTCAATATTGGGATAAGAGCATGTCGAAGAATCTGTTTGCGCCGTTTTGCTTGCTGGCCCTGACACTCGCCCTGAGTGCGTGTGACAAGTCGTCCGCCGAAGCACCGGCAACGCCCCTGGCCACAGTCCGCATCGAAACCCTCGAGGCCAAACCCCTGTCCATCAGCAGTGAACTGAGCGGGCGCATTGCCGCGCCGCGCATTGCCGAAGTGCGCGCGCGGGTCGCCGGGGTGGTGATGCAGCGGGTGTTCAAGGAAGGCCATGACGTGAAACAGGGCGACGTGCTGTTTCGCATCGACCCAGCCCCGTTCAAGGCCGATCTGGACAGCGCTCAGGCCAACCTGAGCAAGGCCGAGGCCAATGCGTTCCAGGCGCGCCTGCAAGAACAGCGCTACAGCCAGTTGGTCGAAGGCAACGCCATCAGCGGCCAGGACTACGACAACGCCCGCGCCGCCCTGCGCCAGACCAACGCCGAGGTCGCCGCGAACAAGGCCGCCGTCGAACGGGCCAAACTGAACCTGGGCTACGCCACCGTCACCGCGCCGATTTCCGGGCGCATCGGGCGTGCGCTGGTGACCGAAGGCGCGCTGGTCGGCCAGAACGAGGCCACGCCGCTGGCGATCATCCAGCAATTGGACCCGATCCACGCCGACCTGACCCAGTCCACCCGTGAGTTGAACGAGCTGCGCCGCGCCTTCCGCGCCGGCAGCCTGAAACAGGTCGGCCAGGACCAGGCCAAGGCCACGCTGATCCAGGACGACGGCAGCCTGTATCCGCTGCCGGGCAAATTGCTCTTCGCCGAGATCAGCGTCGACCCCGGCACCGGGCAGATCATCGTGCGCAGCGAGTTCCCCAACCCGGACCTCGACCTGCTGCCCGGCAGTTTTGTGCGCGTGCGCCTGGAGCAGGCGGTCGACCGCCAAGGCATCAGCGTGCCGCAACGTGCGATCACCCGTGACAGCGCCGGCATCCCGATGGTGCTGTTGTTGGACGCCGAACAAACCGTGAGCCTGCAACCGGTGGAATTGGGCGCGGTGATCGATGACCGCTGGATCGTCAGCGCCGGCCTCAAGGCCGGTGACCGCATCGTCGTCGAGGGTGTGCAACACGTGCGTCCCGGTGAAAAAGTTCAAGTGGATGACAGCACGCCGCCGCCCGCCCAGGCTTCCGGCCAATAAGGATCTTTGACCATGCCGCAGTTCTTTATTGACCGCCCGATCTTCGCCTGGGTGGTCGCCCTGTTTATCCTGCTGGCTGGCGCGCTCGCCATCCCGCAGTTGCCGGTGGCCCAGTACCCCAACGTCGCACCGCCGAAAGTCGAGATCTACGCGGTGTACCCCGGCGCTTCGGCGCAGACCCTGGATGAAAGCGTGGTCAGCCTGATCGAGCAAGAGCTCAATGGCGCCGATCACCTGCTGTATTTCGAATCCCAGAGCAGCCTCGGCTCGGCCACCATCACCGCGACTTTCCAGCCGGGCACCAACCCGGAGATGGCCCAGGTCGATGTGCAGAACCGCCTCAAGGCCGTGGAATCGCGCTTGCCCCAGGCGGTGACCCAGCAGGGTTTGCAGGTGGAGAAAGTCTCCGCCGGCTTCCTGCTGCTGGTGACCCTGACCTCCAGCGACGGCAAGCTCGATGACGTGGCGCTCAGCGACTACCTGGCGCGCAACGTGATGAACGAGCTCAAGCGCCTCGACGGGGTGGGCAAGGCCCAGCTGTATGGCGCCGAGCGGGCCATGCGGGTGTGGATCGACCCGCAGAAGCTGATCGCTTTCAACCTGACCCCGGCCGACGTGAATGCCGCGATCAGCGCGCAGAACGCCCAGGTTTCCGCCGGCAGCATCGGCGACTTGCCGGGCACCAAGACCCAGGAAATCACCGCGGCAATCCTGGTCAAGGGCCAGTTGTCCACGCCGGCCGAGTTCGCCGACATCGTGCTCAAGGCCAACCCCGACGGTTCCACCGTACGTATCGGCGATGTGGCACGGGTGGAAGTCGGCAGCCAGGAATACCAGTTCTCCACACGCCTGAACGGCAAGCCGTCCACCGCCGTCAGTGTGCAACTGTCGCCGGGCGCCAATGCGCTGAGCACCGCGAACATGGTGCGGGCGAAGATGGATGAGCTGTCGCGCTACTTCCCGGCCAATGTCGAATACAAGATCCCGTATGACACCTCGCCGTTCGTCAAAGTCTCAATCACCAAGGTGGTCTACACCCTGCTCGAAGCGATGGCGCTGGTGTTCGCGGTGATGTTCCTGTTCCTGCAGAACGTGCGCTACACGCTGATCCCGACCCTGGTGGTGCCGATTGCGTTGATGGGCACCTTCGCCACCATGCTGTTGCTCGGGTTCTCGATCAACGTGCTGACCATGTTCGGTATGGTGCTGGCCATCGGTATCCTGGTGGACGATGCGATCGTGGTGGTGGAGAACGTCGAGCGGATCATGGTCAGCGAGGGCCTGTCGCCCAAAGAGGCCACGCGTAAGGCCATGGGCCAGATCACCGGGGCCATCATCGGCATTACGTTGGTGCTGGTGGCGGTGTTTCTGCCGATGGCATTCATGCCAGGCTCGGTGGGGGTGATCTACCAGCAGTTTTCGCTGTCGATGGCCACCTCGATCCTGTTCTCGGCGTTCCTCGCCCTGACCTTGACGCCGGCACTTTGCGCGACCCTGCTCAAGCCGATCGCCAAGGATGAGCACCACACCAAGGGCGGGTTCTTCGGCTGGTTCAACCGGCGTTTCGAACGGCTCACCGACCGCTACGAAGGCTGGGTGGCGTATGCCCTCAAGCGCAGCGGCCGTTACCTGCTGATCTACCTGGTGCTGCTGGTGGGCCTGGGGCTGATGTTCAGTCGCCTGCCCTCCTCGTTCCTGCCGGTGGAGGACCAGGGTTACACCATCACCGATATCCAGTTGCCGCCGGGCGCGAGCAAGAACCGCACGGTGCAGGTGGCCGAACAGATCGAAGCGCACAACGCCAAAGAGCCCGGGGTTGGTGACACCACCATGATCATGGGCTTCAGTTTCTCCGGCTCCGGGCAGAACGCGGCGCTGGCGTTCACCACGCTCAAGGATTGGTCGCAACGCAGCAGCGACGACTCGGCCGCCGCGATTGCCGACCGCGCCAACATGGCGTTCACCGAACTGAAGGACGCGATTGCCTATGCGATCCTGCCTCCACCGGTGGACGGCCTCGGCACCAGCAGCGGTTTCGAGTTCCGCCTGCAGGACCGTGGCGGCGTCGGCCACGCGGCGTTGATGGCGGCGCGTACCGAACTGCTGGACGCTGCGGGAAAAAGCCCGATCCTGGCCAACGTGCGTGAAAGCGCCCTGGCCGAAGCGCCGCAAGTGCAGCTGCAGGTCGACCGCAAGCAGGCCAACGCGCTGGGTGTGTCCTTCGCCGATGTGGGCAATGTACTGTCGTCGGCCATCGGTTCGACCTACGTCAATGACTTCCCCAACCAGGGGCGCATGCAGCGCGTGGTGGTGCAGGCCGAAGGCGACCAACGCAGCCAGGTCGCGGATCTGTTGAAGATCAACGTGCGCAACAAGGCCGGCGAGATGGTGCCGCTGTCCGCGTTCGTCGTAGCCAAGTGGACCCAGGGGCCGACGCAGTTGACCCGTTACAACGGCTACCCGGCCATCGCCATTTCCGGTGAAGCGGCACCGGGGCACAGCACGGGCGAGGCGATGGAAGAAATCCAGCGCCTGGTCAACCAACTGCCGGCGGGCCTGGGCCAGGAATGGACCGGCCTGTCGTTGCAGGAACGCCTGTCCGGCTCCCAAGCGCCGCTGTTGCTGGGCCTGTCGCTGCTGATCGTGTTCCTGTGCCTGGCCGCCCTGTATGAAAGCTGGTCGATCCCGACGTCGGTGCTGCTGGTGGTGCCGCTGGGCGTGCTCGGCGCGGTGTTGGCCGTGACCTTGCGCGGCATGCCCAACGATGTGTTCTTCAAGGTCGGGCTGATCACCATCATCGGCCTGTCGGCGAAGAACGCGATCCTGATCATCGAGTTCGCCAAGGACCTGTACGAGCAGGGCGAAGACTTGCTCGACGCAACCTTGAAGGCCGCGCGGCTGCGCTTGCGGCCGATCATCATGACCTCGCTGGCGTTCATCCTCGGCGTGGTGCCCCTGGCGATTGCCACCGGCGCCAGTTCGGCGAGCCAGCAAGCGATCGGTACGGGGGTGATCGGCGGGATGATCACCGCGACGCTGGCGGTGGTGTTTGTGCCGGTGTTCTTTGTGGTCGTCATGAAGCTGGTGCGCAAGCGTCCATAACCCGCGCAAAAATGCGCTATGGTGCTCACAACCGCCCTTGTTGTGAGCACCCATGCCCTTCCTCGCCCGCACCCACCCTCGCCTCTCTTGCGCCGCCGTCCTGGGCCTTGCCGTTGGCATCCTGGTACCCGCCGATACACTCGTGAGCAAAATCCTGATCGGCTGGAATGCCGGCGTCTGGATCTACCTGGTGCTGATGCTGTGGCTGACCATCCGCGCCAAGGCCGAAGACGTCAAACGCATCGCCGAGATCGAGGATGAGAACGCCGGCCTGGTGCTGTTCACGGTGTGCATCGCGGCCATCGCCAGCCTGGCCACCATCACCTTCGAACTGGTCGGCAGCAAGGACCTGAGCACCGCCGAGCGGCTGTTGCACTACGGTTTTACCGGCCTGACGGTCATCGGCTCATGGTTGTTGATCGGGGTGATCTTCAGCGTTCACTACGCCCGGCTCTATTACACCTGGGCCGGCAAAGAGCCGGCGCTGCGCTTTGCCGAGGGGTTGTTGACCCCCAACTATTGGGACTTCCTGTACTTTTCCTTCACCATCGGCGTCGCCGTGCAAACGTCGGACGTGGGCGTTGCCACCCGCAGCATGCGCAAGGTGGTACTGGGACAATCGCTGATCGGGTTTCTGTTCAACACGGCAATCCTCGGCTTTTCGATCAATATTGCCGCAGGACTGTTCAATTGACGCTGCACAAACCTTCTAGACGCCCACGGCTCGATGGGCGCTAGATAACATCGTCTATTCCGCCTCGGTGTTGTGATGGCCGCGCACAATTGGATCGATCTGTCCCAGGACGCCGACACCGGCATCGAGACCCTGCGCGCGCATTTCGAGGGGCACGCCTATGATCCCCATTGGCACGACAGCTACCTGATCGGCGTGACCGAACAAGGCGTGCAGCAATTCAACTGCCGCCGCACGCGCCACAACAGCGTGCCCGGCCAGGTGTTCCTGGTGGAACCCGGCGAGTTGCATGACGGCGATGCGCCCACGGCCGACGGCTTTACCTACCACATGCTCTACCTGGACCCGCAGTGGTTGACGCGGGAAGTTAGCGCGGTCTTCGAAGAGGCTCCCGTCAACAGCCAGCTGAGTTTTGCCGCGACCTTGACCAACGACCCGCGCCTGGCCCTCGCCACCAGCCAAGCCTTTCGCACCCTGCACAGTGGCGAATTGCGCATCGTGCGACAACGGGCCATGGACCAGTTGCTCGAACGCCTCACCGGCCAGCTCCACTGGCGCAGCCGTTACCGTGACGACCCACGCCTGCCGCTGGTCGCCCACAAAGCCCGGGAATACCTGCATGCCCACCTGCATCACGATGTAGGCATGGACGCGCTGGCGCTGGCCTGCGGCGTCGACCGCTTCCGCCTGACCCGTGCGTTCAGGAGCGCGTTTGGCCTGCCGCCCCATGCTTATCTGGTGCAACTGCGCCTGGCCCGCGCGCGGCACTTGCTGGCCAAAGGTGAACAACCGGCCGATGTGGCGATCGCCCTGGGTTTTGCCGACCAGAGCCACCTGGGCCGCTGGTTCGTGCGCGCTTATGGCCTGACGCCGGCGGCCTACCGCAAGCGCTGCTCAAACCTTCCAGACAGGTGATACGCGGGCTTGTGAAGATCGACGCCATCAATGGGTCTATCGGAGTCGTCCACCATGCTGTCCACACTGCTGCCTTTCATGCTGTTTGCCTTCGTCGCCTCAATTACCCCCGGCCCGACCAATATCCTGGTACTGAGCAACAGCGCCCGTTTCGGTTTCAGGGCCACGCTGCCAATCATCCTGGGCGCCTGCGCCGGCGCGGCGCTGCTCGTGCTGGTGGTGGGCTCGGGGTTTGGCCAGTCCTTGGTGCAGCTACCCAAGCTGCAAACTGCCATGCAATGGATCGGCATTGCCTGGCTGAATTACCTGGCCTGGCAGATTTTCAGCGCCCCCACCCGGGCCATCGAAGCGGATACACGCCAAAAACCCCTGAGCCTGATCGGCGCCGCCAGCCTGCAATTGATCAACCCGAAAAGCTGGATGATGGCACTGGCGGTAGTCAGCGTTTTTACCGGCAATGGTGCGGAGCGCCAAAGCCAGGTGGTGTACCTCTCCCTGGCGTTTTTCCTGATATCGATCCCCTGCCTGGGCACCTGGGCGCTGTTGGGTGCCGGGTCCGCACGGGTGTTGCGTTCGACCAGCGCCATGCAGCGTTTCAACCGCGGTATGGCCGTGCTGCTGTTGGCGGCGGCTTGGTTAAGTGTGCTGGCCTGAACACACCGGCTATCTGGCTTTGTCCTACAACTTCTTGACGGCTTTCGTACTTTAGTGGTTTCCTGAAACCGGTTTCAGTCATTCCAATAAAAATAGAAGGTCGATGACCGTGAACAGTTTCTCTGCCGCCCAGCGCAGCCGCGTGACCATGCTCGACGTCGCCCAGCGCGCCGGCGTGTCCAAAGCCAGCGTGTCGCGCTTCATCGGCGACGACCGCGCCCTGCTCTCCGACGCCATCGCCCTGCGCATCGAGCACGCCATCGCCGAACTCGGCTACCGCCCCAACCAGATGGCCCGTGGCTTGAAACGCGGGCGCACGCGCCTGATCGGTATGCTGGTGGCCGATATCCGCAACCCCTATTCCATTGCCGTGATGCACGGTGTCGAAACCGCCTGCCGCCAGCACGGCTACAGCCTGGTGGTGTGCAACACCGACCGCGATGACGAGCAGGAACGCCAGCACCTGGCGGCGCTGCGTTCGTACAACATCGAAGGGCTGATCGTGAACACCCTCGGCCACCACCTCGAACAACTGCTGGAACTGCAACGGGAAATGCCCCTGGTGCTGGTGGACCGCAAGGTCGCACCGTTGCGCAGCGACCTGGTGGGTTTGAATAACCCGGCCGCGGTACGCATGGCGCTGGAACACCTTGAGCAACAGGGCTACTGCGAGATAGTGCTGGTCAGCGAGGCCACCGATGGCACCAGTTCGCGCCTGGAGCGCCTTGACAGTTTCACCGCCGAGATTGCCCGCCGCCCGGCGTTGAGCGGCATGGTGCTGGAACTGGACGGCGCGCTGGAAAAGCGCCTGCGCAGCTTCCTGGCCAAGCCCGGCGCCAAAGCCGTGTTCTGCGCCAACGGCATTGCCGCCCTCGCCTGTACCCGCGCGCTCAAGGCGCTGGAGTGCGACCTGTTCGCGGACGTCGGCCTGATCGCCCTGGATGACCTGGACTGGTACCCGCTGGTGGGCACCGGCATCACCGCCCTAGCCCAACCGACGCAGGCGATTGGCGCGAGTGCCTTCGACTGCCTGCTCAAGCGCCTGCGCGGCGATACGGCGCCGGCCCGCACCCTGGATTTCCTGCCCGAACTGATCGTTCGCGGTTCCACCCAACCCACCTCGTAGCCGCTGTCGAGCCCTCGCGGACGTCAATTCAATAGGTTGCGCATAAAAATGAAACCGGTTTCAGAGGTACACAATCATGCATGAATACCCCGTCTCCATCAGCCTTTCCAGCTACGGCGCCGACCTCGTCCGCCAGCAGGGCCAATTGAGTTTTGTCGCCCTGCTGGCGGCGGCCGGTGCCCGGCGCATCGAGTGGCGCGAAGAGCTGCTGACCATTGAACAACCGGCACAACTGGCCCGGGCGGCTGCCGAACAAGGCCTGGAGTGCGTGTTCTCTTCCCCGCTGGAACTGTGGGTCGCCGGCCGCGCCCAGCCGAATGCCGAGCTCGCCGCCACCCTTGATCGCGCCCAGGCCTTTGGTGCGCGCTGGCTGAAAGTCTCCCTCGGCTACTTCACCGACACCAACGACCTGCACAGCCTGCACGCCCTGCTCAACCGCCACCCGGTCAAGTTGCTGGTGGAAAACGACCAGACCCTGCATGGCGGCCGCATCGAACCGCTGCAACGTTTCTTCAGCGAAGTCGAGCGCCTTGGCCTGCCGGTGAAGATGACGTTCGATATCGGTAACTGGCACTGGCAGGACCAGTCCGCGCTCACCGCCGCGCGCCTGCTCGGCCGGCATGTCGACTACCTGCACTGCAAGGCCGTGGCGCGTCGTGCGGACGGCAAGCTGGTGGCGCTGCCGCCCGGCGCCACCGACCTGCATCTGTGGGAACAACTGCTGGGCCACATGACTCAAGGTATTACCCGGGCGGTGGAATTCCCGCTGCAAGGCGATGACCTGATCGAAGTCACCGCCCGGCAGGTCGCCACCCTCGCCCTGCTTGGCCAACCCCGTGCGGAGTACGCCCATGTCTGAGATCGATATCCTGTCGTTCGGCGAAACCATGGCGATGTTTGTCGCCGAACAAAGCGGCGACCTGGCCCAGGTGGGCCACTTCCACAAACGCATCGCCGGGGCCGACAGCAATGTCGCCATCGGCCTGTCGCGCCTGGGCTTCAACGTCGCCTGGCTGAGCCGGGTGGGCAACGACTCCCTGGGCCGCTTTGTGCTCGACACACTCAAGCAACAAGGCCTGGATTGCCGGCACGTGGCGGTCGACCCGCTGCACCCCACCGGTTTTCAGCTCAAGTCCCGCGAAGAAGCCGGCGATGATCCCCAGGTCGAGTACTTCCGCAAGGGCTCGGCGGCCAGCCACTTATCCATCGCGGCCATCAGCCCGGCTCTGCTGCAGGCGCGCCACCTGCACGCCACCGGCATCCCGCCGGCCTTGTCCGAGGCCACCGGCGAGTTGTCCCGCGAGCTGATGACGCAAATGCGCAAGGCCGGGCGCAGCGTGTCGTTCGACCCGAACCTGCGCCCGGCGCTGTGGCCCAGCCAGCAGCAGATGATCCGCGAGATCAACGCCCTCGCAGGCTTGGCCGATTGGGTCTTGCCGGGCTTGAACGAAGGTCGCTTGCTTACCGGTTTCGACGACCCGGCGGACATCGCCGCGTTTTACCTGGACCAGGGCGCCGAAGCCGTGGCCATCAAGCTCGGCCCGGACGGCGCGTATTACCGCACCCAACTGGACCAAGGCTTTGTCGCCGCCGTGAGCGTGGACAAAGTGGTCGACACCGTCGGCGCCGGTGATGGCTTTGCCGTCGGCATGATCAGCGCCCTGCTGGAAAACCTCAGCTTCCCCGAGGCGGTACACCGCGGCAACTGGATCGGCAGCCGTGCCGTGCAGAGCCGCGGCGATATGGAAGGCTTACCCACACGCACGGAGCTGCCGACCCGATCCGTTGCTTGACCCACTCCCTGTTGCCACAACTACAACAAGCTCAGGAGCAACCCCATGGATACCTTGAAACTCGCCACCCGCCGTTGGTGGTACATCATGCCCATCGTCTTTATCACCTACAGCCTGGCGTACCTGGACCGCGCCAACTACGGTTTCGCCGCCGCCAGCGGCATGGCTGAAGACCTGATGATCACACCCGGCATGTCGTCCCTGCTCGGCGCACTGTTCTTCCTCGGTTACTTTTTCTTCCAAGTGCCGGGCGCGATCTACGCGCAAAAGCGCAGCGTGAAGAAGTTGATTTTCGTCAGCCTGATCCTCTGGGGCGGCCTGGCCACCCTGACCGGCGTGGTGTCCAACGCCTACATGCTGGTCGCCATTCGCTTCATGCTCGGCGTGGTCGAAGCGGCGGTGATGCCGGCGATGCTGGTGTACCTGTGCCACTGGTTCACCCGTGCCGAACGCTCGCGGGCCAATACGTTCCTGATCCTCGGCAACCCGGTGACCATGCTGTGGATGTCGGTGGTGTCCGGCTACCTGGTGCAGCATTTCAGCTGGCGTTGGATGTTCATCGTCGAAGGCCTGCCGGCGGTGCTGTGGGCGTTTATCTGGTGGCGCCTGGCCGATGAGCGGCCCAAGGATGCCCGGTGGCTGAGCGACAGCGAAAAGCACCAGTTGGAAACCGCCCTCGCCGCCGAACAGGTGGGGATCAAAGCGGTGAAGAACTACGCCGAAGCGTTTCGCTCGCCCAAGGTGATCATCCTCGCGCTGCAGTTCTTCTGCTGGAGCATCGGCGTGTACGGCTTTGTGCTGTGGCTGCCGTCGATCCTCAAGGCCGGCTTGCAGATGGACATGGTCGAGGCCGGCTGGTTGTCGGCGCTGCCGTACCTCGCGGCGGTGATCGGCATGCTGGTGGTGTCGTGGGGTTCGGACAAGCTGCAAAAACGTAAGCGGTTTGTGTGGCCGCCGTTGTTGATCGCCTCTATCGCTTTCTATGCGTCCTACGTGCTCGGCGCCGAACATTTCTGGTGGTCCTACACCCTGCTGGTGATTGCCGGCGCGTGCATGTATGCGCCCTATGGACCGTTTTTCGCGATTGTCCCGGAGATCCTGCCGGCCAACGTCGCCGGCGGCGCCATGGCGTTGATCAACAGCATGGGCGCGCTCGGTTCGTTCGGCGGTTCGTACCTGGTGGGTTACCTCAATAGCAGCACCGGTTCCCCCGGCGCCTCTTACCTGCTGATGAGCGGCGCGTTGATGGTCTCGGTGGTGCTGACGATGTTCCTCAAGCCCGGCGCCAGCGACCGCGAGCGCGCGCCGTTGCAGTCCCTCGAATTAAAGGTGAAGACCTGATGAAAAAGTCTGTCGTTCTGTACAAAAAACTCTCCGCGCCGCTGATGGCCCGGCTGCATGAGCACGCCGAGGTCACGCTGATCGACGCGCTCGACCCGCCCGGCCTGGCCAAACTGCGCGACGCCCTCCCCGGCGCCCATGGGTTGCTGGGCGCGAGCCTGCGCCTGGACGCCGCGTTGCTGGACCTGGCACCGCAACTGGAGGCGGTGGCCAGCGTGTCCGTCGGCGTCGACAACTACGACATCGAGTACCTGACCCGGCGCGGCATCCTGCTCAGCAACACGCCCGATGTGCTGACCGAAACCACCGCCGACACCGGCTTCGCGCTGATCCTCGCCACCGCACGCCGGGTGGTCGAACTGGCCGATATGGTGCGTGCCGGCCAGTGGCACAAGAACATCGGCCCGGCGCATTTCGGCAGCGACGTGCATGGCAAGACCCTGGGCATCATCGGCATGGGCCGCATTGGTGAAGCGCTGGCCCAGCGCGGGCATTTCGGCTTCGGTATGCCGGTGCTCTACCACAGTCACTCGCCCAAGCCACAGGTGGAAGAACGGTTCGGCGCGCAGTACCGTCGCCTGAACGACTTGCTGCAACAAGCAGACTTCGTCTGCCTGACACTGCCGCTCACCGCCGAAACCGAGCGGTTGATCGGCGCGCAAGAATTCGCCCTGATGGGCCCGGAGACGATCTTTATCAATATCTCCCGCGGCAAGGTGGTGGATGAAGCCGCGCTGGTCGAGGCCTTGCAGCAGCGCACGATTCGCGCGGCGGGGCTGGATGTGTTCGAGCGCGAGCCGCTGCCCCACGACTCGCCGTTGCTGCGCTTGAACAATGTGGTGGCCACGCCGCATATCGGCTCGGCGACCCATGAGACGCGGGAAGCGATGGCCGAGTGCGCGGTGGATAATCTGCTCGCGGCGCTCGCCGGTCAGAAGCCGAAAAACCTGGTGAATCCAGGCGCCTGGATGCAATAGCTTCTGACACCACACAGAGCAAATGTGGGAGGGAGCTTGCTCCCGATGGTGCTGGATCAGTCAGTAGATGAGTTGACTGACCCATTGCTATCGGGGGCAAGCCCCCTCCCACATTGGGATTGCATTGCAAAGTGGCTCAGATAACGAACCTGGCCACCATCGCATTCAAATCCACCGCCAGGCGCGACAGCTCATGGCTGGCCGCGCTGGTCTGGTTGGCGCCCGCCGCCGACTGGGTCGCCAGGTCGCGGATGTTGACCAGGTTGCGGTCTACTTCACGGGACACCTGGGCCTGTTCTTCCGAGGCGCTGGCGATCACCAGGTTGCGCTCGTTGATCAGGCTGATCGACTGGGTGATCTGCTCCAGTGCCACGCCGGCCGCGCGGGCCATTTCCAGGGTGTTATGGGTGCGCTGGTTGCTCTGTTGCATGGATTGCACGGCTTCACCGGTGCCGTTCTGGATACCGGCGACCATTTTCTCGATTTCCTGGGTCGACTGCGCGGTGCGATGGGCCAGGGCCCGCACCTCGTCGGCCACCACCGCGAAGCCGCGTCCGGCTTCACCGGCGCGGGCGGCTTCGATCGCCGCGTTGAGCGCCAGCAGGTTGGTCTGCTCGGCAATCGCCCGGATCACGTCGAGGACCTTGCCGATGTCGCGCCCCTGAGTGGCCAGACCTTCGATCAGCAGCGAGGTGTTTTGCACATCCTGGGTCATGGTCTGGATCGCGCCGACGGTCTCAACCACCCGATCGCGGCCTTCCCGTGCGGCCTGGTTGGACTGCGTGGAGGCTTCGGAGGTGGACACGGCGTTCCGCGCCACCTCTTCCACGGCAGCGGTCATCTCATTGACGGCCGTGGCGGCCTGGTCGATTTCGTTGTTTTGTTGCTGCAAGCCTTTGGAGGCTTCTTCGGTGACGGCGCTCAACTCTTCCGCCGCCGAGGCCAATTGCGTGGCCGAACCGGCGATGTGCTGGATGGTCTGGCGCAAGTTGGTTTGCATGGCCGACAACGCACTGATCAAACGCGCCGGTTCATCCTTGCCATCGTCTTCAATGACTTTGCTCAGGTCGCCGCCGGCAATGGTTTGCGCCACTTCCACGGCTTTGCGCAGCGGCGTGACGATGCTGCGGGTCAGCAACCAGGCCAACAGTACCGTGAGCAAGGCGGCGGCCACGGCCACCACGACGATCCCGCTGATCGCGCTGTCATAGCTGCGTCCGGCCTGCTCGCTGGCCTGCTTGGCGCCAGCGGAGTTGAGGGCGATCAGCTTGTTCAACTGCTCGCCCATCTGATCGGTGCCGTTCTTGATCCGGGTATTGATCAAGGCGCGCATCTCATCGACCTTGTTTTGCTGGGACAGGGCCAGCATCTCGGCCTGGGCCGTCAGGTAGTTGTCCAAGGTGCCGACAAACGTCTTGTACAGGGCCGCTTCCTCAGGCACGGAAGGTAACGCTGAGTAACCGGCCTGGGCGGCTCTGACCTTGTCGATCAGTACGGCGATACGCGTTTGCGCCTCTTGCAACGCGGCCGGTTCACGGTTGACCAATACGCGGAACGACAAGATACGCATGCGCAACACGTTTTCCGTGAGGCTGCCCAAGTAGGCCACGCTGGGCAGTTGGTTGCTGCTCATATCCACCGACGCCTGACGGATCAGCGTCATGCGGTTGACTGCAAACACTCCCAATACAACCACCAACAACGCAATGAATGCGAAACCGAGAGACGCTCGAGGGGCAATATTCAGATGACGAAGAGACATAGAGGTATTCTCAAGAAGGAGTGTCTGCGCGCATCCCTGCAGCGGAATGATCAGCTGGCGTCAACACGCTGCTCTGACCTTGGTCACCACTTGTTGTCATTGTTGGGTGGGCCTATGAAAGATATCGGCAGGCCCAGCGGTTTTCGCAGGGCCTCCATAAATATTTTTTTACACTTCTGACGATCTCCGGTTTCTGGCATCCTGCGCCTCCATTTTCTGTCCAGAGCCCGCATTTTGTCTGACGCTCAAGCCCCGCGCCCGCGCTATAAATCCGACCTGATCTACGGCCTGGAAGACCGTCCGCACTTCTCTGCCGCAATGTTTGCCGCCTTGCAGCATGTGTTGGCGAGCTTTGTCGGCATCATCACCCCTACGCTGATCGTCGGCGGCGTGCTGGGCCTGGAAAGCGAGGTGCCGTACCTGGTGAGCATGGCCTTGTTCGTGTCGGGGCTCGGCACTTTTGTGCAGGCGCGCACGTTCGGCCCGATCGGTTCGGGGTTGTTGTGCCTGCAGGGCACCAGTTTTTCGTTTATCAGCGTGATTCTCAGTGCCGGGTTCATGGTCAAGGCCCGGGGTGGCGGCACCGATGAGATTCTCTCGACGATCTTCGGCATCTGTTTTTTCGCGGCGTTTATCGAAGTCGTGCTCAGCCAGTTCATCGGCAAGTTGCGCAAGCTGATCACCCCGGTGGTGACCGGCACCATCATCACCCTGATGGGCCTGTCGCTGATCAAGGTGGCGGTCACCGACATGGCCGGTGGCTTCGGCGCCGACAACCTCGGCGCCGCGAGCAATATGGGGCTGGCCGCGCTGGTGCTGCTCACCATCGTGGTACTCAACCGCTTCAACAACCCGTTCCTGCGCCTGGGTTCGATCGTGATCGGCCTGACCCTGGGCTTCATCGTGGCCTGGTGGCTGGGCCGTGTGGATATGGCGGCCTTGCCCCAGGTACCGTTGATCAGCGTGCCGGTGCCGTTCAAGTACGGCTTCTCGTTCGACTGGGTGGCGTTTATCCCGGTGGCGGTGATCTTCCTGATTTCGCCCCTGGAGGCCGCCGGTGATCTGACGGCCAACTCGATGATTTCCCAACAGCCGGTCAAGGGCCCGCTGTACATCAAGCGCATCAAGTCCGGCCTGCTGGCGGACGGCCTCAACTCGGCGATGGCCGCGACCTTCAACAGCCTGCCGATGGTGACGTTCGCCCAGAACAACGGCGTGATCCAACTCACCGGCGTAGCCAGCCGTTATGTGGCGTACTTCATTGCCGGGCTGCTGGTGCTGCTGGGGCTGTTCCCGATGATCGGCGCGGTGCTGCAACTGATGCCCAAGCCGGTATTGGGCGGCGCGACGCTGATCATGTTCGGCACCGTCGCCGTGGCGGGGATCAAGATCCTCGCTGAAGCCGGCCTGCACCGCCGCAATATGCTGATCGTGGCGATCTCCCTGGGCATGGGCCTGGGTGTCGCCGCCGTGCCGGAAGTGTTGCGCGACCTGCCCAAGGCGCTGCACAACATCTTCGAATCGCCGATCACCGTAGGCGCGTTCTGTGCAATCCTGCTGAACATTTTCCTGCCAGAAGAGTTCTTAGAGCTGGAAGAAGATGAATTTGATCCGGAGTCCTCAACCCTCAAAGTGATGCAAGACCCGGACGTCACGCACTAGGAGCACCTTCGTATGCGCAAGCTCATGGTTCTATCGATACTGCTGCTGACCTTGAGCGCTTGCGCCCTGTTCCCCAATCGCGACCCGGTCACTATCAACGTGGTGGGCATCGAGCCGCTGCAAAGCCAGGACCTGGAAGTGCGTTTCGCCGTGAAACTGCGGGTGCAGAACCCCAATGAAACGGCGATCGACTACAACGGCGTGGCCCTGGACCTGGAGGTCAATGGCCGGCCGCTGGCGTCGGGGGTGAGTGATCAGCGCGGAAGCATCCCACGCTTTTCCGAGACAGTTCTGATGGTGCCGGTCAGCGTTTCAGCATTTTCCGTGTTACGGCAAACCCTCGGCCTGAGCCAGACCCAGAGTTTGAACAACCTGCCCTACGTATTGCGCGGCAAATTGGCCGGCGGGCTGTTCGGCACCATGCGGTTTGTCGATCGTGGGACACTGGACCTGCCGAATACCGCCACTTGGTAACCCCCCATGCAACCGACCTTGGTCACCCAACGCCTGATTCTGCGCCCACTGACACTCGACGATGCCAAGGGCATCCAGCAACAGTTCCCCCATTGGGAAGTGGTGCGTTATCTCAATGCGCTGGTGCCGTGGCCCTACCCGGCTGACGGCGCGCGTCACTACCTGGAACACATCGCGTTGCCCGCCATGGCCCGGGGCGAGGAATGGCATTGGGCGATCCGCCTGCAAAGCGCGCCGGAGCAATTGATCGGCAATATCAGCCTGATGGACGAACCCGATAATAACCGTGGGTTCTGGTTGGGGCCGCGATGGCAGGGCCAGGGGTTGATGTCCGAAGCGAGCGAGGCGGTGACCGCCTATTGGTTCGAGGTGCTTGAGCGGCCCGTGCTGCGCGTGCCGAAAGCTGCGCCCAACCTGAAGTCGCGGCGAATTTCAGAACGCACGGGCATGCGTCTGATCAGGACAGACGAAGGTGAGTTTGTCGAAGGCATTTTTCCACGGGACATCTGGGAAATGACCCGTGAAGAGTGGCTGGATCACCGCTCTTTCAAGCGATAGACATCAACCGGTGGGAGTGGGCTGACTCCCACCGGTTTTACCGCGCTCAGTCCGTGATATAGCGCACGCCCGGCTTTGCCCGCTCATCGACCACCAGCTCGAAAACATCCGGCCGGGCGTAATGCCCCACCACGTCATAGTCATACCGTGCGCGCACCAGATCGTCGGTATTGATCTGCGCGCTCAAGAGCCCGGCCTCACCCAGCAGCGGCCCAGCCAGGATGTCGCCCATGGGGCCGACAATCACACTGCCGCCTGCAATCAACGGACGATCTGAAGGCCAGTTGGCCACCTCAACGCCCAGCGCCGCGGGCGATGCCTGCACCTGGCACGCACTGACCACAAAACAGCGGCTCTCGTGGGCAATGTGGCGCATGCTCACCTGCCACATCTCGCGCTCATCCACCGTGGGCGCACACCATACCTGCACACCCTTGGCGTACATCGCCGTTCGCAGCAGGGGCATCATGTTTTCCCAGCACACCGCGCCGCCGATGCGCCCGACCGCCGCGTCGATCACCGGCAGTGTGGAACCATCGCCCTTGCCCCAGATCAGCCGCTCGGTGCCGGTGGGCATCAGCTTGCGGTGCTTGGCCACCAGGCCGTGCGCCGGCTCGAAGTACAGCATGGTGCAATACAAGGTGCTGGCGCTGCGCTCGATCACGCCCAGGACCAGGCTGGCACCGGTGCGCGCCGACAAACCGGCCAACGCTTCGGTTTCGGCGCCGGGCACGTCGATGGCGTTGGCAAAATATCGCGCAAAGGCTTCGCGACCTTCGGGCAGGCGATAACCGAGTTGCGTGCCGAAGCCTTCGCCTTTGGGATAACCGCCCAGCAGCGCCTCGGGCATCACCACCAATTGCGCGCCACTGCGCAGGATCGGCTCTTCATACGCCAGGATTTGCGCCAGGGTGTCGGCCTTGCCGCCGGGCAAGGAACCGATTTGCAAGGCGGCCACAATAGAAACAGGCATCAGGATCACTCCGAACAATGAGGGGTTGCCCATTCTCCAGCCAGCCCGGATCATGAATAAAGCCCACCTCAGTGCTGAATGATATGAGCCAGATAAATATCACCCAAGTCGACCTCAACCTGCTGAAAACCTTCGAAGCCCTGCACGACGAATCCAGCGCCAGCCGCGCAGCGTTGCGCCTGGGCGTCACCCAATCGGCGATCAGCGCGGGCCTGCGGCGTTTGCGCGAGGTGTATGGCGACCAACTGTTCGTGCGAACCGGCCGTGGCCTGGCGCCGACCTTGCGGGCCAACCAGTTGAAGCCGGTGATCAGTGAGGCGTTGGACCGCTGCCGACAGAGCCTGGCAATGACCCACCCGGACACCCAGCAGTATCAGGGACGCTCCGTGGTGCTGGGTTTATCCGACGACTTCGAGATTGCCTACGGCCGCCGCCTGATGGCGGAAATTGCCCAGCGGTTGCCGAAATTGCGTGTGATTTTCCGTCAGACCCACAGCCAGATCGTCGCCGCCGCCCTGCTCGACCGCAGCCTCGACCTGGCGATTACCGCCGGCGGCTTTGCCGAACGCCGCCTAAGCCGGCAGGTGCTGGGAGAAGGTGATTACCGCTGCCTGGTCGACCCGCACAGCCTGGCGCCAGGCCAGCAATGCATCGACCTGCACGCGTTCGTTAGCCGCGAGCATGTGCTGGTGTCATCCGGCGGGTTTATCGGGATCACCGATGAAGGGCTGGCGGCACAAGGGCTGAGCCGCCAGGTGTGTGCCTCCACCAGCCACTTCGCCGCGTTGCCGTTTCTGCTCAAGGGCAGCCAGGCGGTGGCGACCATTCCCGGGCACGCCGCCGAAGCCATCGCCGGCATGACCGGCTTGCAGGTTCTGCCGTGCCCGCTGGCGCTGCCGCGCTACCCGGTGGAACTGGGCTGGCGCACCCAGGCTCAGCTTGATCCGATGTTGCTGAAAGTGCGCGAGGCGATTGTCGCCAGCTTTACTTCGCCGCCGCCATCAGCTTGTTGACTTCGCTGCGCACCATGTTGGAGAACTCCGGCGGCGACATGCCGTCGAGTTCCGCGCGAACCCATTCGGCCCACTTGCCCTTGCGTTTGGCGCGCTCGCCGAACAGGCGCGCGGCTTCGCCCTTGGCCTT
Organism: Pseudomonas sp. GW704-F2; assembly: GCF_059423025.1. Taxonomy (NCBI): domain Bacteria; kingdom Pseudomonadati; phylum Pseudomonadota; class Gammaproteobacteria; order Pseudomonadales; family Pseudomonadaceae; genus Pseudomonas; species Pseudomonas sp. GW704-F2. Next base: position 53,914 of record NZ_JBWKXO010000015.1, read on the forward strand.
GCCCAGGTTGCTTTGCCACAGGTCGTAGAGACGGGACTTTTCATCTTCCAGCTCGGCGCGTTCGGCGAGGGTCTTGTTGGCGAGATTGAAGCTCATGTTGAATTTCCTGCTGCACAAATAGGTGACATCTTACACTGTAGGTCTAAGTTTCCTGATTCGGATTTCGCATACCCACGCCGGCCGGCAAAAAACTGCAACTTTTGCCGCCGCCCGACACTCCATTGTTCACTGTCACATTTACCTGCAAGGAGTCACACAATGGCCCGTAAATCTGCCGCCCAAGTCGTCGAAGATCAAATCAAGGATCAAGCGTTCAGCGAACTGACTGCACTGATCGAAGAGTCGGACAAACTGCTCAAAAACAGTGCTTCCCTGGTCGGCGAAGAAGGTGAAACGCTGCGCGAGCAGGTCGCTATCAAGCTCAAGCAAGCGCTCGACTCGGTGTCCAATGTGCGCGAGCGCAGCAAGCCGGTGGTGGATGCCACCGAAACCTACATCGGCGGTCACCCGTGGCAGACCGTGGCGATCTCGGCAGGCTTTGGCCTGGTGGTCGGCCTGCTGCTCGGTCGTCGCAACTAATACTGTAGGCCTTGCGTAGCCACTGCCGAACCCTGGCGAGGTAAGCGGCTACGCGGGTTTTCAGACGGCCCACTCACGTAGTTGATTCAACGCCTGCGCGTCCACTTCAATGCCTGCCGCCAACGACTTCGCCCGCGTGCGATGACGTCGATCCCCCGGCAACCGCCGCAACCCCACCGCGTGCATCTGCCGCACCAGTTCCTGGCTGCGCTCGGCGAAGTTTTGCCCGGCGGTTTTGCTCGGGTCGATCAGGATCAACAACTGGCCGGTCCACGGCGTGCGGGCGCCAGGGTGATCGGCCCAGTTGAACTCAAACGAGAAGTTGCCGCCGGTCAAGGCCGCGGCCAGTAACTCGACCATCATCGACAGCGCCGAGCCCTTGTGCCCGCCGAACGGCAACAACGCACCGCCTTCGAGGATGGCCTTGGGGTCCTGGGTCGGCTGGCCCAGGCTGTCGACGCCCATGCCCGGCGGCAGGCGCTCGCCGTTGCGCGCAGCAATCTGCACGTCACCATGGGCGATGGCGCTGGTGGCCAGGTCGAACACAATCGGCGCGCCGTCCGCCCGTGGCGCGGCAAACGCGATCGGGTTGGTGCCGAACAGCGGGCGATCGGCGCCATGGGGCACCACGCAGGTCATGCTGTTGACCACGCTCAGCGCCACCAGGCCTTGCTCGGCGAAGGGTTCGACATCCGGCCACAGCGCGGCGAAGTGATGGGAGTTGTGTATCGCCAGCAACGCAATACCGGCGCTGCGGGCCTTGTCCACCAGCAACGCACGGGCCGCCGCCAACGCCGGTTGGGCGAAGCCATTCGCGGCGTCGACCCGCACGAAGCCGGAAGCGACATCCGTGACCACCGGCGTGGCCTTGCCATCGACCCAGCCGCTCTCCAGCGTGCTGATGTATCCGGGCATCCGAAAGATGCCATGGCTGTGGGCGCCGTCGCGCTCGGCGCTGGCGCAATTGTGCGCGAGGATCTGCGCCACTTGCGGCGACGTGCCGTGCTTCACAAACACCGCGTGCAGCAACCCCACCAGGTCGTTGAAACCGATGAACGCTGAAGAATTGTCAACTCTCGGGGACTGGGCAGACATCGGTAGCTCCGATTTTGTAATTGGAAGAGACAACAAGAATCCAGACCGACGATTAAACAACGCCTCCCGTGCCTGCTGTCAACGGGCGCTTGAGTTATCTACTGCCTGACGCGCTTCGCCGTCCATTACGGTGTGTCGCGACTCCATCACCAGCCTGTTTGGGCGTGCCCCAACGAGAATAAAAGTTCAATTGATGCGCAATTGCCATGAAGGCTGTTCTCGCCCCCGGTCTCGGGAGGTTAGAATGTGGGAAATCAGGATGAATTAATGACCGAAAAGTCTGCTTTAGAAGCCGAATATGACGCCATCACCGACGCCGCCGCGCATTGGTGCATGCGCTTGCATGCAAGTGATTGCACGGCGGACGAACGACAGGCCTTTCAACAATGGCACGATGCTCATCCGCTGCATGCCTTCGAATACGCGGCGATGCTGGAAATCTGGGACGTGGCCGATCACTTGCCACGCAATGCGCCACCCATAGCGCCGTTCAGACCGCGTCGCCGGCTGCGCGATTACGCGGTGGCTGCCGCAGTGTGCTTGGCCGCGCTGCCCCTGGCGGCGTTCACCGGCTGGGAAGCGGGCTGGTTGCCGACTGCCTATGAACGGTTCGAGGCCAGCAATGGCCTGCGCCAGGTCACCCTGGCCGATGGCAGCCAGGTTGAGCTCAACCTGGGCACCGAACTGGTCTACGCCGATTACAAGGACCAGCGCCGGGTCACACTGAGCAAGGGCGAGGCGTTTTTCAAGGTCAGCCATGACAGCACCCATCCGTTTGTCGTCAAGGCCGGTGAAGGACAGGTGCGCGTGACCGGCACCCAATTCAACGTGTGGAAATACGAAAATCAGGTGCGGGTGATGCTGCTCGAAGGCTCGGTGCAGATTTCCAGCGACCCGGCGCACGGCAGCGTGCCGCTGACCCCAGGCATGCAAGCCAGCTATCAACCAGGCGATGCCACCCCGCGCGTGCGCCCGATCAACCCCAACGACAGCGCCCTCGCCTGGCGCCAGGGCAAATTGGTCCTGGACAACCTGGCCCTGGCCGACGCGTTACCGTTGATCAACCGCTACCTGAACAAACCCGTGATGCTGGCCGATATCGGCACCGGAACGATCCGCATCGGCGGCATCTATAACATCAGCGAGGTCAACAACCTCGTTCCCTCCCTGCCCAAGGTTTTGCCGGTCTACCTGACCCAGAACCAGGATGGCAATCCCGTCCTCAACTCCATCCCACGTAAAGCGCCCAAGGGCTGAGGCTTCTGCCTGTCCCTGCGGGCCTGATTGCGCCCGCAGTGTCCATTTCTGAAACACCCTCCTCCTCTGAGCGGCCCTGACAGCGCGGCTTCATCGTTTTGTCATACGCAGTGTTACATCACTGATACAACCTCCCGAAAGCATGACCTGCGGGCCGGCCATCGGGCTGGCATCGGCGCGGTGTATCAGCGCTGAAACAGCATGGCCATCACTTAGCCTGCTATGTTTCATATCTATCTGATTAACAACAACAAAACAAAAGCGGCACGCCTTCTGCTCTATTCCTTACAGCGCTGTTTAGGGTCAGCGCAACGAAAAAGGAATGCCGCCGTGATCACACTCACTCAAGGTTCGATGAATGTACTGCTGGTCAGCTGTGTACTCAGCATCGGCGTCAGCGTTCCGAGCTTTGCTGCCGACGGTGTCATCGTGACCGGGCGTGAAGTGCAAGGTCATATGTACGGTCGCGCATCGTTCGGTCCAGACCCCTACCCCACCACTGCCAACGCCAATCCCAGCAGAGAAATCAACAGTGCCACCTCAAGTGAACTCAGCGATTTGGATATCGGCGGCATCAGCAGTGGCTCGAGCATCGCCCGTTCCATACAGACTGCGGGGAACTTGTCTGGCGTGACCTCCACGCAAAGCAGCATGTCGACACTGGGTACCGGTGCAACGGCCGGCCACGGCGCGGGCAGCAGCATGGGCGGCCAGATCAGCAACTCGATCCAGCGCGGCATGGCCCCCCTGAACAACATTGGCAACATGATGGGGGGCAAGTAATGAATCGCACTCTTCTGATCCTCGCCCTGCTGAGCAGCACCACTGCATGGGCAGACGACTCCGCGGTGATCAACAACAGCGGAAAAAACTACAACGGCAACTTCTCGATCAACCAGTCGGCCGGCATCCAACAGCAAACGGCCAACAACCGTGCCATCACACTGGGTGGACAAGCCACCACCGTCAATATCCAAAACCTGAACGGCAAGGTCGACCCGTCGCTGAACGCCAAGGCCGCGATCGCAGGAACCTCTTTTACCAATGGCAACGGCATGCTGGGCATCAACCAGACAGCCGGGGCGAATAACCAATCAATCAATGCCGTGCGGGTCAGCATCAACCCTGGCCCGCAAAGCATCGACGACAGCGTCCTGTTGCAGCAGAACACGACGACGCTGGCAACCGACTCAGGGTTCACCCCTACCACTGGCAGTCGCCAGGTCGTCACAAGCGACCAGGCCTTCACAGGCAGCCGAGGAGTGATTCAGGTGAACCAGAGTGCAGGGGTGGGGAACCGAGTGGCTAACACCCTGGGCATCACTATCAAGTAAATGCTTGGTAGTACTCGCTAGACCGTACCAACACTTAACCAACTAAATTAGAAGCAAGGAGAAACACCATGAAACCTCAAATGGCTCTGAAACCAATGGTTTTCGCTCTGGCCGCGCTGATGGCTGCTGCTGCACAAGCAAATGGTGGTGGCTGGCATCCGGCCCCTCAACCCACCGGGGTTGTGGCCGCTGTTGTGACAGACGTACAAAATAGCGCTGGCAACAAGTTCGACGACACCAAAACCGAAAACAACGCTTCGGCCGATGGCTCGGTAAACAGCAACAGTGGTAACACTGGGGTCAACGTCCAGGCTGGCAGTGGCAACCAAGCAGACAACTCTGCTGCCATCTCCAGCGCCAAAGGCGACTTCGCGTCGGTATTCGCCGTGGTCGATGTCAATCAAAACAGCTTGCTGAACACCTACTCCAACAAAGGCACGCAAAACAACGCCTCCTTGGACAAATCGCTTAACAGCAACTCTGGCAACCTGGGTTACAACGGCCAGGCCGGTCAAGGCAACCAGGGTAAAAACAACATGGCAATCACTACCGCTGACGGCAATAACATCGCGGCAGCGGCCAACACCGAGCAAAACTCGCTCGGCAACAGCTACCTGAACGCTGCTGCTACCAGCCACGGTTATGGCTATGGCTATGGCGGCAAACCTCAGTATGTGTCCAACAACTCGAGCCTCGACAACTCGGTTAACAGCAACTCCGGCAACGTAGGCGTAAACCTGCAGTCGGGCTTGGGCAACCAAAGCAGCAACAGCCTGTCCATCGGTCAGGGTTGCAGCAGCTGCGCCAGCGGCGTTCGCTTCTGATCCAACGGGGCCTTGGCAACAAGGCCCTTTTTTATTCCAGTGTCCAACAGGTCATTCGATCATGCGCCTCGCGACCCTCACCCTCCTGATGTTGCTCACCGGCCCAACATGGGCAGGCACGATGGCGATCTCCGCCATGCCCGGCGGTGCAGTCATCTATAAAAAGGTCGAGAGTATCCGTGAGCGTCGGTTCGCCAACCTGGTGGAACAGAAAACCGATTTCAGCTGCGGTGCTGCGGCACTTGCCACCATCCTGCGCCAAGCCTACTGGCTGGACGTCGACGAAGAACACATCATCAAAGGCATGCTGGTCAACGCCGACCAGAACCTGGTACGCACCCAGGGTTTTTCCATGCTGGACATGAAGCGCTATCTCGAAAGCATCGGCATGCGTGCCCGGGGCTACAAGATCGCACCAGACACTCTGGTGACCGTGAAGATCCCTGTGGTGGTGCTGCTGGAAATCCGGGGCTACAAGCACTTCGTGGTGATGCAACGCGCAGACAAGGACTGGGTATACATCGGCGACCCGGTGCTGGGCCACAAACGCTATTCGCGCGACGATTTCGTCAAGGGTTGGAATGGCATCGTATTTGCGGTGTTGGGCGAAGGTTATGACAAGGCCAATGTCCTGCTTGACCCGCCTACCCCTCTCAGTGCCAAGAACAAACTGAATGAATTCAGACCCGTGGGCGATGCCGAGCTGATGGACTTCGGTTTTATCCAAAGCGACTTCTTCTAAGAAGCGCCATTAGGGGCAGGAAGCTCCAGGAGCGAGAGATGAACACTTCCCGTTGGCTGACGGTCTTGTGTCTGGCAGCCTCAATGCCCGCTTATGCTTCATCGGGGTTCAAGCCTATCGAACTGAAAGACTCGGAAATGGCTGAGTTGCGTGGTCGTTATGTGATGCCGGGGCGGATCATCAGCTTCGGCATCGTCATGAGCAGCACCTGGACCAACTCAGTGGGTGACTCGATCACCGGCAAAGCCAGCATGCAGATCGACAAGGCGACCATCACCCCGCAGTTTTACGTACAGACCGTCGGCGTCAAAGGCACGGGCACCAACCAGACCACAGGCACCGGTTCGGTAGTCGGCGGCGCGGGCCTGAGCAGCGGCCAAGGCGTGACCCAAAGCGTGCGTGCGGCCGGCGATGGCAACACCGCTTACAACAATGTCGGCATCAACGTCACCGAAAACGGCCTCGCACCGGGCAACCTGGTGCAATCAGGCCAGGTGCTGGTCGCCGGAGGCGTGGTCACCGGCAGCAGTGCGGCAGGCGATGTTGCCGTTTCGGCCAGGAACGGTGGCTTGCAAATGGCCATTCAGGCCAATAACAACCAGGGCAACAGCCTTCAACAGATCGGTGCTGGCAATGTACTGCAAGGTACGGTGCTTACCGGCAACACGAATTTTGTCAACAATATGACCCAGCTCAACATTGTCATGGGCAACAGCCTGAACAATGGCGCGCTGAACTGCAATCTTGACCAACTCAAAGGCCTACGCACTCTCGGATATTGAACTACGCTGAGCCTCGACACTTTACGCATTAAAAAAGGACGGCTTATTTCATGCATCGATCGCTATCATTACGTGCGGTTGTTTGTTTAAGTACGCTCTTACCTGCGTCCATGTTGTATGCCGCGCCGGACGCCGATATCGAGACGCTCAAACAAGAACTCTTGGAACTCAAACAGCGTTACGACGTGCAGCAAAAGGCCCTGGCGGTGCTGGAACAACGGGTGCGCCAGGTCGAAGACCAGCCGGCGACTCCAGCGCCCAAACGTCTGGCAAAATCCCCGTCGGACTTCAAAAAAGGTGGGACCACCGTCGCAGGTACAGGCGCGGCAGCTGCCTCCGGAGGAGCGGGTGGCGGCGGCAGTTCCTATGGGCAGTCGCTTAAGGACGACTCGGCGCCTGCGCAAAGCGTCAGCAACCTTTACAACGAAGCCAGCGGCTTCTTCGGCAACGGCAAATTCAGCTTCGAAACCGGCATAACTTATGCGCGCTACGACGCCCGTCAGTTGACCGTCAACGGTTTCCTCGCTCTGGACTCGATTTTCCTGGGTAATATCAACCTTGACCGAATCAAGGCGGATAACTGGACGCTGGACCTGACCGGACGCTACAACGTCGATAACCGCTGGCAATTCGACGTCAACGTGCCAGTGGTCTACCGCGAGTCCACCTACCAATCCGGCGGTGCCGGCAACAATGCCCAGGCCACGTCGGAAGCGTCAGTGACCCGTGACCCGACCATCGGCGATGTCAACTTCGGTGTCGCTTACAAGTTCCTCGACGAAACCGCCAACTTGCCGGATGCAGTCGTGTCGGTGCGGGTCAAGGCGCCAACGGGTAAAGAGCCGTTTGGCATCAAACTGGTCAAGCAAACCACCAACGACAACCTCTACGTGCCGGAAAGCCTGCCCACCGGCAATGGCGTCTGGTCGGTCACGCCGGGCATTTCCCTGGTCAAGACGTTCGACCCGGCGGTGTTGTTTGGCTCGCTCTCCTATACCCATAACTTCGAGGACTCGTTTGACGATATCAGCAGTGACGTGAATCAGAAGGTCGGCGGCAAAGTCCGCCTGGGTGACAGCTTCCAGTTCGGCGTCGGTGTCGCCTTCGCCCTCAACGAGAAGATGAGTATGTCGTTCTCGGTTTCCGACCTGGTCCAACGCAAGAGCAAGCTCAAGCCAGACGGCGGGGATTGGCAATCGGTGGTCTCCAGCGACGCCAACGCCGGTTACTTCAACGTGGGCATGACCATCGCGGCGTCGGATAACCTGACGATCGTGCCGAACCTGGCCATTGGCATGACGGATGATGCGCCGGACTTCACCTTCAGCCTGAAATTCCCGTACTACTTCTAAACCGCGCACAGGGAAAAGCCCCGCAACGATAAGGGTCGTTGCGGGGCTTTTCGGTTTACCCGCCCTAGCGGATCTGGTGTTTGTGCAACAACCGGTAAAACGTCGGCCGGGAAATCCCCAGCACACGGGCCGCGACACTCAGGTTGTCGCTGTGCCGGTTGAGCACATCGCACAGCGCCTGGCGTTCGGCGCGGTGTTTATAGTCTTCCAGTGTAGCCATCGGCGACGAAATTGCCTGCTGACTCTGCAAACCCAGATCAACGGCTTCGATTTGCCGCCCTTCGGCCAGCACCAGGCCTCGGCGCACGCGGTTGGCCAGCTCACGCACATTGCCCGGCCAAGGGTGGTGCCCCATGGCCACCAGGGCGTCTTCGCTGAAGCTGCGGGGGCGGCGCCCGGTTTCCTGGCTGTAGAAGCGCGCAAAGTGGTTGGCCAGCATGGCGACGTCACCGTGGCGCTCGCGCAACGGCGCCGTGACTACTTGCAGCACATTCAAACGGTAATACAAGTCTTCACGAAACGTACCCTTCGCCACGGCCGCTTCCAGGTCGACGTGGGTCGCCGCCAGCACTCGCACATCCACCGGGATCGGCTGGCTGCCGCCGACGCGTTCGATCTGTTTTTCCTGCAGGAATCGCAGCAGGTTGGCCTGCAGCTCCATCGGCAAATCGCCGATCTCATCAAGAAACAACGTGCCGCCATTGGCCGCTTCGATCCGCCCGATCTTACGCTGGTGGGCGCCGGTAAACGCGCCCTTTTCGTGGCCAAACAGTTCGGATTGGATCAGGTGCTCCGGGATCGCGCCGCAGTTGATCGCGACAAACGGCTTGGCATGGCGCTGGGATTGGCGGTGCAGGGTTTTGGCCACCAGCTCTTTGCCGGTGCCGCTGTCGCCGCGGATCAGGACCGGGGACTCGGTGGGCGCCAATTTGGACAATAACTTGCGCAGCTCGCGGATCGGTCGGCTGTCGCCCAGCAGTTCATGTTCAGGCTCGTCCACCGCGGTGTAGCCCTTGCCCCGCAGCCGTGCCATGCCAAAGGCGCGGCCGAGGGTGACCTGCACCCTGGACACATCGAACGGCAAGGTATGGAAGTCAAAAAACCATTCGCAGACAAAATCGCCGACGTTCTGCAAGCGCAACACCTCTTGGGTGAGCACCGCGATCCACTCGGTGCCGCTGCGGCTGATCAGTTCCTTGACGGCTTCGGGCCGCTCCAGGTGATACGGCTGCAAGCGCAGCAAGCCGACATCGCAGGATCGCTCCCCCACGGCCGCCAACGTACAACTGTCCACCTCCCACCCCGCCGCACGCAAACCCGGTAACAACTCATAGCAGTCATCACAGGGGTCGACCACGAGCAAGCGGCGCTGCACAGGTGTAACAATCATGACTATTCCTTGGCGCCAGAATTGCTAAAGTTATTCATAAACAAAGGTTTGTGACGCCCGGCAATTACAGTATCAAAATCTTGACAGTTGCCTTGTATCGTTTTGCTATATGTCTTGGCAAAAAGCCACTCGACCGTCACATACCAGCAAAAAAGTTGTACCTGCCGAATCGCGTATTCAGCTTTCAAAACAGCCGCTTACATGACGTCAATCACAGAAAGTTGAAAATTGTTGCTCTAACATGTGACCCGTACCCCGCCATCGCGCATCAGTACAAGTAACTCGCCGCACGGTCAGCCCAGCCGACGGCACTCACTTGATTGGGCATTTAGAGAGAAGACCCACATGAACGCCCCGCTCCGCATCAACGAAGCTCTTTTGATCGCAGACCGTGCCTTCCAACCCTTCCAGTGCGTGGCCTGGCACGATGGCAACGGTGCCCTCAGCCTGAGCGTCATCGACCGCACCAATACCCGCATCGGCACTAAACAACTGTCGTCGAGCGCGTATACCGACCCGGCACAACTGGAAGATTTGTTGTTGCAGGCGCGCGCCGAGCTCGATAAAGATGGCTACCAGTTGCAGTCCTGGGCCATGCCGAAGTAATCCGAAACTGCAACTTGCGAGCACTGTGTTGTAAAAGACAGGGCTCGCAAGTTCAGTATTAAACGCTGACGTTCTAACTTGGCGTATCGAACACTTTGTGTGGCACCTTGAGAATAAACCGCTCGATCGCTTGCGCCGCACCGTCTTCGAGATTGCTGCCGGTGACCACATCGGCCTGGCGCTTGACGGGCTCTTCAGCCTGCCCCATGGCAATCGACAATCCGGCCACATGAAACATTGCCGGGTCGTTGCCACCATCGCCGATCACTGCAGTCTGTGCCAACGGCACTCCGAGGTGCGCGGCCAAGGCTTTCAAGGCCTCGCCTTTGTTGGCTTTCATGGCGGTCACATCCAGGTAGATCGGTTGCGAACGCGAGACCTGGGCCAAGCCCTGCACCTTGGGCTGCAATTGCGCTTCAAGCTCCATCAATAATTGCGTGTTGCGACTGGCGGCGACGATCTTGTCGACCCGATCCAGGTACGGTTCAAAACTCTCCACCACCAGCGGTCCATAACCCAAGCCAGCAGTTTCAACTGCCACCATGGGCCCAGGCGGATCGCGCCGCAGCCATTCACCATCGGCAAACAGCCAGACTTCCACATCCGGCTCGCCGGAAAACAGCGCCAACGCCACCAGCGCCGCCTCCGCCGGCAGCCTGTGCGCGACCAGCACGCTGCCGTCAGGGTTGACCAGTGTGCCACCATTGAAGCCCGCCACCGGCACGTCGATGCCAAACGCTTCGACCATATGCATCATGGCCTTGGGCGGACGCCCGCTGGCCAGGCTGAATAACACGCCGGCTTCACGCAAGGCGCGAACCGTTGAAAGGGTGCGTTGGGTCGGGGTGTGATCCGGGCGCAACAAAGTGCCGTCCATATCACTCAACACAAACCGGATGGGATGCTTCGCAGTATCACTCATCCGAGCGAGTGCCAGGCACGGCCATCGCGGGCCAGCAACGCATCGGCCGCCGCCGGACCATCTTCACCGGCCTTGTAGGCCTGGATCCCGTCGTCTTCCTTCCACGCATCGAGAAACGGCTGCACCGCACGCCAGCCGTTTTCGATGTTGTCGGCGCGCTGGAACAGGGTCTGGTCGCCGGTCATGCAGTCGTAGATCAGGGTTTCGTAACCCGTCGACGGCTGCATTTCGAAGAAGTCTTCGTAGGCAAACCCCAACTCAATGTTGGCCATGTCCAAGGTCGGCCCAGGCCTTTTCGCCAGCAGGTCGAACCACATGCCTTCGTTGGGCTGGATCTGGATCTTGAGGAACGTGGGCCGCAGCTCATTCACTTCGGTGTCGCGGAACTGCGCATAAGGCGCCGGCTTGAAGCAGATCACGATCTCGGTATCGCGAATGCTCATGCGTTTGCCGGTGCGCAGATAGAACGGCACACCCACCCAGCGCCAGTTGTCGATCATCACTTTCAGGGCGACAAACGTTTCGGTGCTGCTGTCGGGCGCGACGTTGGCCTCGTCGCGATAACCGGGAACCGGCTTGCCACCAATCTCTCCGGCGCTGTACTGGCCACGCACCGAATTGGCCCGCGCATCCTCTGCGGACCAAGGGCGCACGGCACCGATCACCTTGGCCTTTTCACCCCTCACAGCGTCGGCACCAAACGCCGCCGGCGGTTCCATGGCGACCATTGCCAGCAGTTGGAACAGGTGATTGGGCACCATGTCACGCAGGGTGCCGGTTTTTTCGAAGAAATTGCCCCGGGTTTCCACGCCGACCGTTTCGGCGGCGGTGATCTGTACGTGGTCGATGTAATGGTTGTTCCAGAACGCCTCGAACAGCACGTTGGAGAAACGGCTGATCAGGATGTTCTGTACCGTTTCCTTGCCCAGGTAATGGTCGATGCGATAGATCTGCTTCTCGCTCATCACTTTGAGCAAACAGGCGTTCAAGGCTTCGGCGGTGGCCAGGTCGGAACCGAACGGCTTTTCGATCACCACGCGGCGGAAGTGATCGTCGCTCTCCGTCAACAAACCGGCACTGCCCAGGCGCTGCACCACGTCACTGAAGAAGCGCGGCGCGGTGGCCAGGTAGAACACCGCATTGCCGGTGCCGCTGTCGGCGATTTTTTCGGCGATGTCCGCGTAGGTGCTGTCGTCGAGGAAATCACCCTCGACGTAGCTGATACCTTTGGCCAACTGCGCCCACAGCTGTGGGTCCAGTGCGTTGTCGGCATTGCCCTTGACCTTGCTCGCGGCTTCGGTGCGAATGAAGTCCTCGAGTTTCTTGGCAAAGTCGGCATCGCTGATGGCGTTGTGATCAACGCCGACAATACGCAAGCCATTGCCCAGCAGCCCGTCACGACTCAGGTTGTACAGCGCCGGCATAAGCAGGCGCTTGACCAGGTCGCCATGGGCACCAAACAGAAACAGCGTGGTGGGAGGAGCGGGTTCGGCCTTGGGTTTCTTGCCGTTGGCGGTCATTTTTTGGACGTCTCCACGTGACCACCGAAGCCAAAGCGCATGGCAGACAACATCTTGTCACCGTAGGTGCTCTGCTGGCGCGAACGGAAACGCGCAAACAACGACGTGGACAGCACCGGCACCGGCACGGCTTGTTCCATGGCGGCTTCGATGGTCCAACGGCCTTCGCCGCTGTCGGCAACCGAGCCGGAGTAGCCCTCGAGTTTCGGGTCGGTGGCCAGGGCGTCGGCAGTCAGGTCCAGCAGCCAGGACGACACCACGCTGCCACGACGCCAGACTTCAGCGATATCGGCAACATTCAGGTCGAAACGTTGGTCTTCTGCGAGGTTTTCCGAGTTTTTGGTCTTGAGGATGTCAAAGCCTTCGGCAAACGCCTGCATCATCCCGTACTCGATACCGTTGTGAATCATCTTCACGAAGTGCCCCGAACCTGCAGGGCCGGCATGAATGTAACCGTGCTCGGCGCGGGGGTCTGCGGCGGCCGAGCGGTCCTTGGTACGCGGGATGGAACCCAGGCCCGGCGCCAGGCTGGCGAAGATCGGATCAAGGCGCTGCACGGTCGCGGCGTCACCGCCGATCATCATGCAGTAGCCACGCTCCAGGCCCCAGACGCCACCCGAGGTGCCGACGTCGATGTAGTGCAGGCCTTTTTCCGACAGGGCCTTGGCACGACGCACGTCGTCCTTGTAGTTGGTGTTGCCGCCGTCGATGATCACGTCACCATGGTCCAGCAGGTCGCTCAGTTCATTGATGGTGTTTTCGGTGGGGTCGCCTGCCGGCAACATCACCCACACGGCGCGAGGCTTCTGCAGCCCGGCGACCAGCGCCTTCAAATCGGCAACGCCGGTGGCGCCCTCTTCGCTCAGGCCTTTGACAAATGCTTCGTTACGGTCGTAAACAACGGTGGTATGCCCATTGAGCATCAGGCGCCGCGCAATATTACCGCCCATGCGGCCTAGTCCAATAATCCCCAGTTGCATGTGCTGATGCTCCTAACTACTAAAAAATGTGTGACATAGTTTATAGCGCAATGAGGCTAATGAGGGTTAGTTCAGAGCGGATCGGTATAGTTTCATGAGAAAAAGTAGCCAGCATTTCACCATTACCGCCGCAAAAGTCACACGACCGCCAAAAATAAAAAAGTTCCCTTGATACATAAAAGAATCCAGAATTGCTTCCGACTGATGCCCAGAACCTCCAATCATGCGTTCTGGCACCGCGATCTACCGGCTATTTGCGAGGTAAGCAATGAGCACAGCACAGATGACCCGCCCGCCACAGACCCTCTACGTCAGCATCCGTCGCGACGAGTTGCGCCAATTGAAGGCCGAACGCGACCAACTGCAACAGGAAGTCTTGCGCCTGCGCTCGCACCTGCAAGGCCAGCTGGATCAGCCTTCCAGCACACAGCCCGCCCTCTGCTGAGCGGTTTTGTAAGGTAACTCCTACAAAAAACTCACAAAGTTTTCACATCTCCTTCACGATACTCGCGCCCGAAGGGCCGCCTTACACAAGGGCGGCCTCTGCTGCGTGCGTCCCTGCGCGTCAGCTGAAAAATTATCGGGTTGGAGCGCTGGATGGCGATGTTCAAACGCAGCACTACGTCTGCGAAAGGTTTTGATTGGGCCGGCCTGGGTTGGCTGTTCCTGTTCTTCTGGTACTTCTCGGGTATTACCCAACTGCTGATTCAACTGACCGGTACTTCCGGTTTCAGTGGCTTTCGCCAAGCCTTCTTCATGAGTGCGTTGTGGTTGGCGCCGATGTTGTTATTCCCGCGCCGTACTCGCCTGCTGGCCGCCTTGATCGGAGTGGTGCTGTGGGCTTGCTCCATGGCCAGCCTGGGTTATTTCTTCATCTATCAGCAGGAATTCTCCCAGAGCGTCATCTTCATCATGTTCGAGTCGAACATTTCTGAAGCGGGCGAATACGCCACCCAATATTTCGCCTGGTGGATCGTGCTGGCATTCATTGCCCACACCGCCTTCGCCATCTTTCTGTGGACGCGCTTGCGCCCGGTTTACCTGCCTCGCGGCCAGTCGATACTGGCAGCGGTAGCCATTGTGCTGGCCGTCGTCGGCTACCCGTTGGTCAAGCAGATCGCCACGAGCGAAACCATGGAACTGGCCATCGACCGCTTTGAAACCCGCATCGAGCCGGCTGTGCCGTGGCAGATGATCGTCGCCTACCGCCGCTACACCGAGCAACTGGACAACATGCAAGGCATGCTGACCAGCGCCAGCCAGATCCCGCCGTTGAAAAACCTCAAGGACAGCATGGCCGGCCAGCCTTCGACCCTGGTGCTGGTGATCGGCGAGTCCACCAACCGCCAACGCATGAGCCTCTATGGCTACCCGCGCAATACCACGCCGGAGCTGGACAAGCTGCGTGACCAGTTGGCCGTGTTCGACAACGTCATCACCCCGCGCCCCTACACCATTGAAGCGCTGCAACAGGTGCTGACCTTCGCCGACGAAGAGAACCCGGACCTGTACCTCAAGACGCCGTCGATTGTCAGCGTGATGAAACAGGCCGGTTACAAGACCTTCTGGATCACCAACCAGCAGACCATGACCAAGCGCAACACCATGCTCACGACCTTTTCCGAACAGGCCGACGAGCAGGTCTACCTGAACAACAACCGCAACCAGAACGCCCGCCAATATGACGGTGACGTCCTGGCGCCATTCGCCAAGGCCCTGACCGACCCCGCCGAGCGCAAGCTCATCGTGGTCCACCTGCTGGGCACGCACATGAGCTACCAGTACCGCTATCCGCCAACCTTCGAGAAGTTCACCGATCGCCAGGGTGTTCCGGACGCTATCACCGATGCCCAGTTGCCGATCTACAACAGCTACGACAACGCGGTGCTGTACAACGACTTCGTGGTGTCGAGCCTGATCAAGGACTACGCCAAGACCGACCCCAACGGTTTCCTGCTGTACCTGTCGGACCACGGTGAAGATGTATTCGACTCCGCCGGCCACACCACCCTGGGCCGCAACGAAGGCAAGCCGACGGCGCCGATGTACACCATCCCGTTCATGGCCTACGCCTCACCGAAATGGCGCGAAACCCACGACTGGAAATTTGCCGGCGACCTGCAACGGCCCTACAGCAGCTCGCAGTTGATCCACACCTGGGCCGACTTGGCCGGCCTGAATTTCGATGAGCTGGACCACAGCAAAAGCCTGGTCAGCGACAGCTTCAAACCGCGCCCGTTGTTGATCGGCAACCCCTATGAGCGCCAGCAGAAAGCGCTGATCGACTTTAGCCTGATCAAACCGAAGACGGCCGAAAACGACGGCGTGGCACTCAAGTAAATACCGCCTTGTAACAGAACGATAACAATCATTCTCGTTTACACCTAAAGTTCCACGCCTCCTTTCGTCTTTGAGCCAAGGCCTTTTCATACTGAGAAGGCCGCAAAGACGACAAGGAGTCTTCCGCGATGTTCGCGCCCTTTACCCGTTCCATGACCGTTACCCTCGGCCTGTTCAGCCTGGCGCTGAGCCCGGAACTGCTGGCTGAAACCGACCCCGAACAGACACCCGCCACCGCCCTGGAGCTGGGCAGCACCCACATCAGCGCCGAAGGCCTGGGCGCCAATACCGAGCACACCGGGGCCTATACCACCGGCTCGATGAGTACCGCCACCCGGCTGAACCTGTCGATCAAGCAAACGCCTCAATCCATTTCGGTGGTCACCCGCCAACAGATGGACGATTTCAATCTCAATACCCTGACCGACGCTTTGCGCCAGACCACCGGCGTGACGGTCCAGCATCTGGATTCGGACCGGGCCGGGTATTCCTCCAGGGGTTATTCGATCAATAACTTCCAGGTGGACGGCATGCTCAATACGTTCGGGCGCATGAAGTCCGACTCGGACACCATCATCTACGACCGTATCGAAGTAGTACGCGGCGCCACCGGCCTGACGACCGGCGCCGGCGACCCCTCGGCGACCGTCAACATGATCCGCAAACGCCCGACCGCGCAATGGCAAGCCAAGACCGGCGTCAGCGGCGCCAGCCATGACAACTACTACAGCTACCTGGATGTGGGCGGCCCGCTGGCCTTTGACGGACGGCTGCGCGGGCGCACGGTGATGGCTTACCGTGACAGCCAATCCTTTCGCGACAACTACGCGCTGCAACGGGAAGTCGGCTACGGCATTCTGGAGGCCGACCTGACGGACGACACCGTGGTAGCCATCGGCTTCGACTACCAGAACAAGCACGTGCAAGGCAGCTCCTGGGGCACCCTGCCCTACTGGAACAGCGACGGCAGCAAGGCCCGCCTGTCGCGCTCGGCCAACCTCGCGGCCGACTGGAGCTCCTGGCCCCTGAAGGACAAGACCACCTTCGCCTCCATCGATCACACGCTGGCGACGGACTGGCGCCTGAAAGCCGCCTACACCCATCGGCAAAGCGATACCGACGGCAAGGTGTATTACGGCGGCGCCGGTTTTCCGAATGCCGATGGCAGCGGCATGACGGCCTGGACCAACCAGATGGTCGGCACCTCGAAAATGGATGTGGTCGACTTCAACCTGGCGGGCACCTACGCGCTGTTGGGGCGCGAGCATGCGTTGATGCTGGGTTATGGCGAATCCGAGCAGCGCGACACGTCACCCTTCCAACGTTTTGCAACGCCCCAGGGCTACGAGACCATCGAAGACTGGAAACACATGGGCGGCATCGGCAAGTTCCCCGACCGCACCACCGGCCTCAAGGGCGAACACAGCAGCAAAAAACAAAAGGCCGGCTACCTCGCCACACGCTTGAGCTTGACCGACACGCTGCATGCGGTACTGGGCAGCCGCTATGGCAGCTGGGAAATCGAAAGCGCCTCGCCCACGTACAACCTCGACAATCAATTGACCGCCTCAAGCAAATCCAGCCAGACCCACACAGACATGTGGACACCTTACGCGGGCCTGCTCTACGACCTGACGCCGGAATACACGGTGTACGCCAGCTACACCGACATCTTCAACCCGCAGGACGAGCGCAACGCCAGCAAGCAATACCTCGAACCAGTGGTCGGCAGTAACTACGAAATCGGCCTTAAGGGCAGCCTGCTCAACGAGCGTTTGAACCTGGCCACCGCGTATTTCTGGAGCACCCAGGATAACGTCGCCGAACTCGACAATGCGGCCCCGCCGGACCCGATCACCCGCGAGCAGTTCTACAAATCCGGTGGCAAGGGCAACAAGGTGCAGGGCTTTGAAGTGGAGGTGTCCGGCGAAGTCATGCCGGACTGGAACCTCACGGCGGGCTACACCTACACCCATTCGCTCAACGGCGATAAACAACGCAACAACACTGGCCAGCCGATGAATATGCTGAAGGTGTCGACAGCCTATCGTTTACCGGGCGAATGGCGCGGGTTGACGGTGGGCGGCGCGGTGAACTGGCAGAGCGACTTCTACGACTTCGCCGAGCGGCCGATCGGCGGCCGGGACCAAGAGGGTTACCTGCTCACCGAATCCACCAAGATCACCCAACAGGCCTATACCGTGGTCAACCTGATGTCGCGCTACCAGTTCGACGAGCATGTTTCGGCTTCGGTTAACGTCAATAATCTATTCGATGAAAAATATTATGAACGCGTCGGTTTTTATAATGGCGTGTACTGGGGCGACCCGCGCTCGATAACCTTGGCTCTCGACTGGAAACTCTAACCGCCCTCCGCCGAAGTTAACAACATTGTTAACTTCGGGAGTTCTCCACGTTAATACCCACTTAATAAGCTGCCCGCACAATCGCCCCATGAATCTGATCAAGGACCGAGCGGATACCGACCACACTGAATGGGAACACCTTGATGAAACCCTCGATTTTGATGCTTGCCGGCCTGCTGACCCTGACTTCCGCGGCGGCTTTTGCAGAAGGCGGCTCGGAGCGCTCGAAGGAGTTCTACAATAACTTCACCTTCACGCAGCAGAAACTCCACGGCAGCAATGAACAAACTGCCTCCGCTGACGGTAAAACTTTAAAGCGCGACACAGCTGATCAATCCAGCACCGAGGCACAACCTAAAAGTTAAGTTAACTTTTATTTAACTCGCATCACCCTGTGCCAATCCGCTCTGTTGGCAAAGGTTAACTTGGCGCCATTCAATGGCGCCTTTTTTTGCCTGTGCCTTATTACAGTGGTTTGTTCCAGAACAACATACGCCCATGGGCCGGATCAAATACCGAGTCGTCAAAACCGAACTTGCGGTACGCCGACTGCGCCACAGCATTGCCCTCGAGCACTTCCAGGGTGATCTTGCAGCAGACACGCTGACGGGCGATTTCCTCGACCTTATGCAGCATTTTCTGGCTCAGCCCCAGGCCCCGGAACCGATTCATCACGGCGACATCGTGGACATTGACCAACGGGCGACAGGCGAAGGTGGAAAACCCTTCAAAGCAATTGACCAATCCCGCAGGCTCGCCGCCCACGAATGCCAGGACACTGAACGCATGCGGGCGCTTGGCCAGTTCAGCCGGCAGTTGTTGCAACAGGTCGGCGGGCAAGCTGTGGCCGCCCCCCATTGGGTCTTCAGCGTAATGATTGAGCAGCAGGGCAATGGCCTCGGCATGCACAGGATTGGTGTAGCTGGCTTGCAGCACCAGGATTTCAGGGGTATCCATTTCCGTCCTCGATAACGACAAACAAGGGAATCAGTTCCCTTTGAGGAGGACGATTGTAAGCGTGGAGCAGGCGCTAGATGAAGGAGATTAACTACAAATAGCTGCCGGAAGGCGCGAAGGTTACCCGCATCAAAAGCGGCCATAGGACTTGCACCAGGCTTTTTCCTACCCCCCAAAGCGCTGCAATTGCATCTCCTGCAAGCGGCTCAAGGTTCGTCGGAAGGGGAATTCCAGATAGCCTTCGGTGTAGAGGCTTTCCAACGGCACTTTAGCCTCGATGAACAGCGGCACCTTGCGGTCATAGCATTCATCCACCAGGGCGATAAAGCGCCGCACGCTGTCATCGTGTACTGACAACTCGGGCAATTCGCGATCACCGGCCGCTACTCGCTGGACACCGTCCTCGGTGCCTCGGGCAATCCGTCCCGGTCGCTTTTGTGCGCTCAGGTTGGGGACCTCACCCAACAGGATCGCCTTGAAACGATCACACAGCAGCATGAAATCCATCGCTGCCAAAGGTTGCTCGCACAGGTCGGCATACCGGCACCACAACACCGTGTCGCTGGCCTGCACCGCCACGATGCAGCGATGACCGACACTGATCGGGCCATGGCGCACCGCTTGGCCCTCGCTCAATTGCTCGAACACCGCCGCCAGCGCATCCGGCTGATCGACCCAATAACGTTGCACGCCGACACCCGGGTGCAAGCGATGGTCTTCGCCACCGTCCACCGCCACCACTTGCATGTACTGCTTGATCGCCGCAATGCCCGGCAGGAAACGCTCGCGATTGAAGCCACCGGCGTAGAGCTGTTCGGGCGGTTGATTGGAGGTGCAGACCATCACCACGCCTTCTTCGAACATCACCTGGAACAAACGGCCAAGGATAATTGCATCACCGATGTCACTGACGAACAACTCGTCAAAACACAGCACACGCACCTCTTGGGCCAGCTCACGGGCCAGCGCTTGCAACGGGTCATGGGTGCCGGTGAGCTGGAACGAACGCTGGTGTACCCAACCCATGAAGTGATGGAAATGCTGGCGCCGCGCAGGCACGCGCAGACTCAGGTAAAACTGGTCCATCAGCCAGGTTTTACCCCGGCCCACCGGGCCCCAGAGGTAAACCCCGAGAATCGGCGAGCGCCCCTGGTGCAAGGCTTGGTGGCAGGTCTGCAGGGCATCCACCGCACGGCGCTGGGCATCGTCGGCGACGAAGCCCAGTTGAGTGGTGGCGTATTGATAAGCGGCGAGCGGCGAGTCGAAAGTCATGCGCGCCATTATGACTTACAAGGAGATATCCAGCCGTGAAATCTTGCCCTGCTCGTTCAAGCGAAAGGTATAGCGCAGCTCGAGCGGGCTGCCGGGGAAGTTGCCGGAAACCACATTGCTGACCAATACCTTGCCGGTGCGATGCTGCACGTTGAGCACTTCGACCTTGGGCTGATAACGCTGCGCGGTGTCTTCCATCCAGCGTGCGATGGCGGCGGTGCCGACCTGATGCGCGCCCTCATCGAACACGTTGGCGTCGTCAGCAAAACAATGGGCGACGGCCGAAGTGTCGCAGGCATTGGTTGCCGCAATGTAGGCGGCGATGGCCGGGGCCAGATCAGCGTGGGACATGGCACAGCTCCTTTGTGATGAGTTATGACGCCATGCTAAACCAGGGCTGTGTCAGTTTTTGTCAGGAGTGAACGGCGAGGAATGCTGCTGCTCCATCAACTTGCGCCAGCCCCGCAACCAATCACTGCGGCGCCCCGGATAGCGCTCGCCGCGGGACTCAGCGGCAGCCACGCGATCGGTGCGAAAGGTGCGATACGCGTCTCGCAGTTCGCACCAGGCCACGATCACCCGCACCTCATTGAGAAAGCCCAGCGCCAGGGGCCAGATCAGCCGCTGGCTCTGGGTCTGGCTCGCGTCGGCGTAATCGATGTGCAGCTTGGCCTGGTTGCGAATGGCTTCGCGAAACACATTGAGCGGTACGCGGTTTTCCGGGTAGCCGAACCCTGGCGGGCCAGGTAGCAGCGTCGGGTTGCGTAACGCTTCCTGGGCGGCGGGGTCCAGCACGTCGGCAATTTTTGCCAAGGCGTTGGCCGCGGCATGGCTCAAGACATCGTCGCCACGCTGATCCACATAGCGCAGACCAAGCACGATGGCTTCGGTTTCCTCGGCATTGAGCATCAAGGGCGGTAAAAACAGCCCGCTGCGCAACACATACCCAACTCCGGCCTCGCCAAAAATCGGTGCGCCCAGCGCGGTCAATTCGGCGATGTCGCGATACAGCGTGCGCTCGGACACCTCCAACTGCGCCGCCAGTACGGCAGCGGTCACCGGACGCTTCTTGCCCCGCAGAGCCTGGAGCAAAGTCAGTAGACGAGTGGTACGCGACACGTTGAGCCCATCAAAAAAAGAAAGTGGCACAGCTTATCAGAGCACCCTGTCAGAAAATGTCAGCAGCCGCTTAGCCGCCGATTATCCGGGACGAAAAAAAACGGCCTGTCGGCCGTTTTTTTAATTGCGTGGTTTACGCAAGGCTCTTGCTGACCACCTCGAACACATCGCTCGACAACTCACCGGAAGCTCGAATACGCTCCAGTTCCGCTTTCATCAGCGCCTGCCGCGCGCTGTCGTATTTGCGCCAGCGGGTCAACGGCGCCAATTGACGCGAGGCGATCTGCGGGTTGAAGCCGTTCAACTGAATCACCAGGTCCGCCAGGAAACGATAGCCCGAGCCGTCCGCGGCGTGGAAGTTGATCAGGTTCTGCCCGGCAAACGCGCCCACCAGTGCACGCACTTTGTTCGGGTTCTTGATGGTGAACGCCGGATGTTCCATCAACGCCTTGACCCGCGCCAGCCCGCCCGGCAACACGCTGCCGGCCTGCACGCTGAACCACTGGTCCATGACCAGCGGGTTGTCCTTGAAGTTCTCGGCAAACACCGCCAAGGCCTTGGCTTTTTCCGCCTCGAACGGCGAATTCACCAACACCGCCAACGCGGTCAGGCGTTCAGTCATGTTGTCGCTGGTGTCGAACTGGTCCAACGTCGCCGCCAGCACTTGCGGCTTGCCGCTGAGCATCAGGTACGACAGCGCAATGTTCTGCAAGGCACGCCGGGCAAAGTGCTCGGCAGCCGCTACATACGGGGTTTGCTTGGACAGTTCGCGGTTGGCCTGGTAGCGCAGCCACAAGCCGTCGAACAACTGGTCGGCCAGTTGCTTGCGGGCGAATTCACGGGCGGCATGAATGGCGTCGACGTCGGCCACTTCGCTGATTTCCGTCAGGTAGGCCTCACCCGGCAACGAGAGCATTTCGGCGACCATTGCCTGGTCCAGGCTTTCGTCGCTCAATACCGTGCGCAGGGCGTCGATCAGGCGCTGATCCAGCTTCAGCGGCTGACCCGCCTGGTACTGGCCAATCAACTCCTGCAACACCTGCACCGACAGTTGCTGGCCGGCATCCCAGCGATTGAACCCGTCGCTGTCGTGCTGCATCAGGAACATCAACTGATCACGGGTGTACGCAAAGCTCAGTTTCACCGGCGCCGAGAAACCGCGCAGCAGCGAAGGCAGCGGCTGTTCGTTGATATCGACGAAGGTAAAGGTCTGCTCGGTCTCGGTCACCGAAATCACGCGGGACGTGCCGGCAGCACTTGCCTCACCGGCCAGGCGCAACGCGACAGCGGCGCCCTTGCCGTCCAGCAGGCCCAATGCCACTGGAATCACGAATGGCAGCTTTTCCACTTTGTCCGGGGTTTCCGGGCAGCTTTGACGGAAAGTCAGGCTGTAGGTTTTGGCCGCAGCATCGTAGGAATCACTCACCGCCAAGCGCGGCGTACCGGCCTGGCTGTACCAGCGCTTGAACTGGCTGAGGTCGGCACCGTTGGCGTCTTCCATGGCCTTGATGAAGTCGTCGCAGGTCACGGCCTGACCGTCATGACGCTCGAAATAGAGGTCGCTGCCTTTGCGGAAGCCTTCGGCGCCGAGCAAGGTGTGGATCATACCGACCACTTCCGAGCCCTTTTCGTACACGGTCAGGGTGTAGAAGTTGGATATCTCGATAAAACTTTCCGGGCGCACGGCATGGGCCATCGGGCCGGCGTCTTCGGCGAACTGGTGAGTGCGCAGGTACGCCACATCCTGAATGCGCTTGACCGTGGCCGAGTTCATGTCCGCAGAGAAGCCCGAGTCGCGGAACACGGTGAAGCCTTCCTTGAGCGACAGTTGGAACCAGTCGCGGCAGGTCACGCGGTTGCCCGACCAGTTGTGGAAGTATTCATGCGCGACGATAGCCTCGACCCGCTGATGCGCGGCGTCGGTGGCGGTTTCGGCGCGGGCCAGCACGGCGCTGGAGTTGAAGATGTTGAGGCCCTTGTTCTCCATGGCACCCATGTTGAAGTCGTTGACCGCGACGATCATGAAGATGTCGAGGTCGTACTCGCGGCCGTAGGTTTCTTCATCCCAGCGCATGGATTTTTTCAGGCTGGTCATGGCGTGCTGGCACTTGTCGATATTTTCCGGCTCGACATAGATACGCAGCGCCACGGAACGGTTGGTCATGGTGGTGAAGCGGTCTTCGACACACCACAAATCACCGGCCACCAGCGCGAACAGGTACGCCGGCTTCTTGAATGGGTCTTCCCAGGTCGCCCAGTGGCGGCCGTCTTCGCCAGGACCGCTGGCAATCGGGTTGCCGTTGGACAGCAGCACCGGGTAGCTGTGTTGCTCGGCGATCACGGTGGTGGTGAAGGTACTCATCACATCCGGACGGTCGAGGTAGTAAGTGATCTTGCGGAACCCTTCGGCCTCGCACTGAGTGCAGAACATGCCGCCGGACTTGTACAAGCCTTCGAGGGCCGTGTTGGTTTCGGGGTGGATCTTGACGCTGGTGTCGAGGGTGAAGGTCTCACTCGTGGGCTGCACGGTCAGGTGGCTGTCGGTCAACTGGTAGTCAGCGTCCGTCAATTCCCGGTCAGCCAGGTTCACGCTCAACAGTTCGAGCTGCTGACCGTCCAGCACCAGCGGCGGCAAGCCGGCGCCACGTGCGGGGTTACGGCGCATCACCAGCTGCGCGTGGACCAGGCTGTGGTCCTCGAACAACTCGAAGGTCAGGTGCGTCTCATCGATCAGGTAGTCCGGCGCCTGATAGTCCTTCAGGTAAATCATCTTCGGTTGTTCGGTACGCATGGGTGGCATCCTTTTACTGATGCACGGCGAGCTGGTAGGCCGTGTACTTGCGAATATTGATGACCCCGGTGTCGAAGATCAGGTATTGGCCCTTGATCCCCAGCAGCGTGCCTTCGGCAATCGGGTTCTTGTCCAGGTTGAAGCTGACGATCTTGGTCGGATACTGCTCGATCGGGTAACGGATTTCGATCGGTTCAATGTCGGCAATCGTTTGGATGGCTTGTAGGCCAAAGCGTTCCTGCAAACTCTCCAGGCCCTCGGCGCAAGACGCGAACAACTCATCGCGCACCTGCTTGAGGTCGACCGATTGTGCATCGCCCTTGAGCAAGGCACGCCAGTTGGTCTTGTCGGCGACCTGGCTGCGGAACAGGTCTTCGACGAAACCGGACTGCTGGCGCGTGGACACCCGCACGATCGGCAGCGCCTGGCTGGCGCCCTGGTCGAGCCAACGCGTGGGCAATTGGGTGGCGCGGGTGATGCCGACCTTGATGCCCGACGAATTGGCCAGGTAGACCACATGGTCGGTCATGCAGAACTGCTCGCCCCACGCCGGATCACGGCAGGTGCCGGCGGCGTAATGACAACGCTCGGGACTCATGATGCACAGGTCGCACTGAGCCAGCTTGGTCATGCACGGGTAGCAATAACCCTGGCTGAAGCTGGTCTTGGTCTTGCGGCCGCAATGGCTGCAATGGATCGCACCCAGGTATTCCAGGCGCACATGGGTACCGATCATCGGGTTGACCGGCACCTCGGTATCGCCCAGACGAAACGCATATTGAACGGTCGGCTCACCGAGTTGCGCCGACATTTTGCTGACTGCACCGCGACCGATTTCAATCAATGGATCGCGTCCGACTTGAACAGGATGTTCGGCACCGTGGTCGACTTCGATTCACACTCCTGCGTTCCCATGTAGCCGGTGCGCTGGTCTTCCGGCAGGTTCTGGATCTCCCAGGCGATCATCGCTTGCAGCGACAGCTCCCGCTGCTCGGCGGTGAGCTTGCGGCCATCAGACCATTTGCCGATTTCCACGGCGAGCTTGAGGCTCCGGTAGATGTCCGGGGTGATGTTTTCGATCATTTCAGCAAAAGAGGACATTCAGGCTCTTCCTTAACGAATAGTGGATTTGCGACGACTGTATAAACCGCCCAACAAGCCGGTCAGGCAACCGATGGCCAGGCCGCCGACATGGGCGGCATTGGCGATTTCGCCGAAACCGATCATCGAGACCAGCCCCGACAGGCACAGCACCAACCACACCAGCATCATCACCAGCACCCCACGGGGCAGGCGATAAGCCGGGTTGGGCGAGATGAGTTGATAGATCCAGCAATGCCCCAGCAGCCCATACAAGACGCCGGACAAGCCACCAAACAGGCCGGCGCCGCCATACAGGTATTGAGCGAAATTGGAGGCCAGGCTGAACAACAGCGTCAGCCCCAGCAGGTTGATACTGCCCTGGCGCGCTTCAATACGCCGCCCCAGCTCCCAGTACCACATGCCATTCATGGCCAGGTGCAGGATGCCGAAGTGGATCAGCATCGGCGTGACCAGCCGCCACCACTGGCCCGAGGCCAAGGTGTCGGCCAACGGCGTGAACTGGATGTACTCACCCATCACCCGAAACGGCAGGAAGGTCAGCCAGCTCATCGCTTGCAGGTTTTCACCGAGCAAGGTCACCGCGCCGACGATCAGGCTCGCCAGCAGCACCAGCGCTGTCACCGGGCTATGGCGCACTTGCTGAACAAACCCCGGGCGCGTGACCGCTGCCTGCTCCGGAATATCCAGTTGTTGGTCCGGATCGCCGGCCGGAAAACGTTGATACAAGACGCGCACGTCGTCGCTGATGGTCTCGGGCACCCACAACACCTGCTCGCCCGCTTCTTCACTGACGCGATGGGGCACCTGCATGCGTTGCAGCAGTTTGACGAAACCGCCCAGGTCGACGCTCAGCGGCAAGCGTAATACGGGCACGGCACTCATGTAATCACCTCGGGGCGCTCAACGTCGACCCATACGAATTTATGCGGATCGAGGCGGGTTTCCTGATCCAATCGATACGCCACCAGCTTGCCGTACAGCACCGCGCTGTAGTCCAGGCAGGCCAGGTTCGGACGGATCGGCGCCGGTTTGCCGCTGCGCCAGTAATGCCCGACGAACAGCACAGGCTCGTCGACGCCGTAGCGCAGCAGGGAGTTTTTTTCAGAAGACGACAACGGTGTGCGCGCCACGGGCTCCGGCAATGCATCGGGTTGGAACACGATGTCGCCGTAGGTTTTCGGGTCTTCTTCCCAGAACTTGGTGCGGAAGAACGAGCGTGTCAGGCCGTCGCCGCCGGTCAGGGTCAAACCGTCCGGCAGACGCATGTCGGTGCCGCGCAACAGGCGGTCAAAGGCATTGCAGGCGAAGCTGCCCGGGACGGCGGCGGCCTGCAGGAAATGCTGATCGATACAGCCATCGGGAAAAGTCGCGCGCAGCGGCTGGATAAACCCGTCATCCCAGCACGCATGCACCACACGGAAACGCCCGGCGTCGACGAACAGCGGCATGTCATAGAACCAGCCGAGGAAGTCGTGCCAATCGGCCGGGTGATCCTCGAATTGGGTCAGGGTCTCGTGGATCAAGCGCTCATGCCGCGGGGTGTGCTCGCGCACGAACTGCTTGCCGCTGCCCGGTGGCGCGGGCGTGGCCCAGCCCAGGGCGTTGAACTCGTGGTTGCCCATGATGCACAGCGCCTGCCCGGCCTCGGTCATGTCGTGGACAATGTGCAGCGCCTCGCGAATCCGCGGGCCACGGTCGATGATATCGCCGAGGAACACCGCCATGCGCGACGGGTGGCGCCAGGTGCCAGCGTGCTTGTGGTAGCCCAACTGGTCGAGCAGGTGCTCAAGGGTGTGGGCGCAACCATGCACATCACCAATCAGGTCGTAGCTACGCGCGGGATCGAGCATCAGTCGCCTCCACCCCCCAAGCGGCTGCCCCAGCCCAACTTGGTGCGGCACACTTCATAGTAATTGTGGTCCAGCGGGTGGATCAGCCGCAGCTTCTGCGCCTTTTTACTCACGGTGATGGTGTCACCGGGGGCGCAGGTGAAATGGTTCTGCCCGTCGCAGGAGACTTGCGGGTAAATCTGCATGTCTTTGGAAACCACGATTTTCAGCTCACTGTTGCCATCGACCACAATCGGCCGGCTGGACAACATATGGGGGTACATCGGCACGATCACAATGGCGTCGAGCTTGGGGTGCATGATCGGGCCGCCCGCCGACAGCGCATAAGCGGTGGAGCCGGTGGGCGTGGCGACGATCAGGCCATCGGCCTTTTGACTGCATACGAATTGGCCGTCGATATACAGCTCGAATTCGATCATCCGCGTGGATTTGCCGGGGTGCAGCACGACATCGTTGAGGGCGTCGCCCTGGCCGATGGCTTCGCCGTGGCGGCGCACTTCAGCCTGCAGCAGGAAGCGGTTCTCCACCAGGTAATGGCCGTCGAGCACCTTGGCCACTTCGACTTCCAGCTCATCGGGACGAATATCGGTCAGGAACCCCAGGCTGCCACGGTTGATCCCCAGCACCGGCACGTTATGCCGCGCCAGCGCCCGTGCGGCGCCCAGCAGGCTGCCGTCGCCGCCGACCACAATCACCATGTCACAGACTTCACCGAGCATCTTGCGCGAAGAGGTTTGCAGGCCATGGCCCGGGAGGATTTCGGCGATGGTGTCTTCGAGGATCACATGCAGGTGGCGCTCGAGCAAAAACTTTTTCAGCCGGCGGACGGTGTCCAACACCTGGGTACTGCCCAGGCGACCGATAATGCCGATATTGCGAAATTGCTCCATGGGGCTCCTGCGGGATTGGGGTGTGGCAAAAAAGAACGATTATGGGCGAAAGGCCGCGTCAGGCAAAATCCTTTGTCGCCGTGAAGCCTTGATGACAACGCTTCTCAGCCACCCTCCCCCGTGTAAAAGGCTATGCTCGGACCATGACCGTGTTCCCCGACTTGCACAACCTGCCCTGCCAACTGCGCCATCCCGAGGTGCGCGACCTGGCGTGGGTGATGCTCGCCCCGCCGATGCTCGCGCAAACGCCGTGGCCGCAACGCCATCCGCTGGCCGGCAGCGACTGGGTACAGGCGCCCGACCGTCTCGAACACTGGCTGCGGCAATTGGACCAGGACAGCAGCCCCCTGCAGCATTGGCTGAACCTGGCACGCACCCGGCGCCTGGGCCTCTACTACGAACGCCTGTGGCAGTTCGCCGTGCAGCATGCGCCGGGCGTGGAACTGCTGGCAGCCAACCTGCCGATCCGCCGCGCCGGGCATACCCTGGGCGAACTGGACATGCTGCTGCGCGACCGCGAGGGCGTGCATCACTTGGAACTGGCGATCAAACTCTACCTCGGCCCGCAGGACGGCAATGGCCAGGACACCGCGCAGTGGCTGGGGCCGGGCTGTCATGATCGGCTGGATCGCAAGCTGGCGCACCTGGCCCAGCATCAGTTGCCGATTTCGGCACGACCGGAGAGCCGCGAGGTGTTGGCCGCGCTGGGCATCGCGCAGTTCGATGCCCACTTGTGGCTCGGCGGCTATTTGCTTTACCCCTGGCCTGGCCAGGCTGAACCGCCCTATGGCGCTCACCCGCAGCATTTGCGTGGGCGCTGGCTGCATCAGCGTGATTGGCGGGACTTTGTCAGCGCCAGCGCGCCCGGCCGCTGGCAGCCCTTGCCCCGACATGCGTGGCTGGCGCCAGCGCATTACCAGGCAGAAGCGGTGTGGAGCGAAGAACAGATGCTGGAATGGCTGGCGGACCTGGCACCGATGGCACCGGCTCAGTTGCTGGTGCGACTGGTTCAGAACGGCGAGGAGTGGGAGGAAGCCGAGCGGTTGTTTCTGGTGGCGGATCTTTGGCCGAATGTGCCGGGCACTCCCTGACCTGCAAGGAGCGGTCTCACCGACTCGAAGGCTCAGCCCTCATTGAGAAATATCTGTTGCGGCAACCTGAAATCACGCAGCTTGAGCAACGCCAGCGGCCCCGCATCCAATTCAGTGCGCAGGTGCCACGTCAGGTTCAGGCCGTCGGGCGCCTTGAGGGCCAGACGGTAGCGGCTGTTGCCGTCGTCCAGTGGCGTGACCTGGGCGTTTTCCAGCAGGCGGATCAGGCCCCAGGGGCCGGGGTAGTCGCCAAACAGCCGCTCGCCGGCATGCACGCTGGTCCAGCTGAGGCTCACGCCGGGATAGTCGCTGCGCCCCGGCCAGTTGAAACGCTGCCAGTTTTCTTTCTGGTTGAAGTACTGGTGCCGGTCGCCGTTGAGGATGAAGGTGGTTTGCACCACGTCGCGCACGGGTTTGCCTTGCAGTTCAAAGCTCAGCCCCATGCCGCCGTCGGTGTAGAGCACATCGGCCAGTTCGCTCAGTTGATTGATCGCGCTCAGAAACTGCGGGTTGAAACGCAGGCCCTGGCTGTGGCGCGGATCGGCTACCCAACGGCTACCTTCCTTGCGCAGCACGCCGCTCAATTGCTGCTGTAAAAACTGTGCGATGCGCCCGGAGTCCGCGCGGATCATCTGCCCCAACATCGGCAACGACGCGTCGCTGGTGGTGGCGGCAAACGGGTAACGGCTGGCGAAGGCGGCGTTCCAATGGCTGACGATCGAGCGCTGCCAGTGGCTGTTGAGGCCGGCGGCGGAGGGTTGCAACACGCGTTGCCAGGCCTGTTCCAGCGGCTGCACGAACAGCGTCTGCGCCGCCCCACCCCACTCCGCGCCCAGGCTGGCGGCCAGCAGGGCGCCATAGGATTGGGTGTCGGTGAGGTCGATGCTGCGGCCTTGAAACACGCTTTGTGCCAGGGCCTGGGTCATTTCCAGCGGGTCGGGCGCGGTGCTGATCTGCTGCAGTTTCAAACGCACCCGTGTCACGCGGGTGAGGAAGGCCGGGAGACTGAGGCCGTCCGTGTTGGACTTGTCCAGCAGCGCCAATAACGGGCCGAAGGTCGCCGCCAGCGGCCCCGTGGCGGCCTGGGCCAACGGTTCGATCGCTGGAGCCTTGTCCGGCCCGATCAGCTTTTGCGCAGACTGCACCAGCGAGTCGGCCAGGGCCTGGGGTCGGCTGCCCGCCTGCGCCTGGTAGGCCACGCTGTTCAGCAGCGCGATCAAGGGCGATTGGCGCACGTCGCTCATCAGCGTCAATTGGTCGATTGACTCATCGAGACTCGCGGCCTGCTGCCAGCGCAGGCTGTTGAGCAGATCCTGCCAGGCGCTGGCGTAGTCCTGGAAGTAGCGTTCGGTAAGGCGGGCGCGCAGTTGGTCAGGGCTCAGGCGGGTGTCGACATCGGCGGGTTGGTCGCTGAGCACCCAATCGATTTCCTCGCGGCGCGCCTCGGCGATCGCATCGATAGCTTGGCGCACCGAGCCTTCCCAGGCCTGGCGGGTGAACACGCCGGGCACGCTGGCCTCGGTGGTGAACAGGGCCTGGGCGTCGGTGTCGCCGACCAGTTGCGGCAGGCCCAGGGCCGGGTAGTGATGGGCGGCATCATCGAGCAGTTGTTGGTACAGATTGGCTTCGGCATTGCGTTGACCCAGTTGGCCGAGCAGGACCTGCCGGACTTGCGCGACCAGCCGTGCGTCAGTGTCGATGCGCCAAGCCGGGTTTTCCGCCAGGTGTTCGGCGTAGAACTGCCACAGAGTGGGGCCCAGGGCTTGCCAGAGGCCCGCGCGGGAAGGCTCGACTTCGCCGAGGGTTTTCACCAGCAGACTGGCGTCGGCTTTTGCCGGACGCGCCATCATCAGGTAGGCCTTGAGCTGGTCGTAGGCAGCACGGGCGCGTTCGGCGCGCTCGGGATTGTCCGGGGCCAGCTTGACCAGGGCCGTGAGCTGCTGGCGTAAAGCGGCGACGGCCGGGTCGCGGATCAGGCGGTTATTGGCTTCGACGTAGCGCGGCCACACGGTTTCAAGCAGCACTGGGTTTTGATTCAGGCCGAAACGCTGATACCACGGAGCGCCGCCTTGAACGCGATCATCCAGGCGCGCCAATTCGCGGACCAGTTCATGAAGGGCCCGGAGCTGTTCGTCGCCTTGTGATGCGCGCTGCAAGGTCGACAACGAGCTGTGTAACTGGGCGATCTGCGTGCGGTTGCTGATGAATGACAGCAGCAGTCCTGCGCTCCACAGCATGGCTAGGCCGAAAGCCAATGCGTAGCCAACTCGCGGCACGCTCCAGCCCAGCCGACGGCCACGGGGGTTATCGCCGAGTACGCCATGCCACACCGGGGCCACCGACCACTCATGTTGGCTATCATGCGGCGAGCGCTGGACCGGCAGGCTGAACCACATCCCCCGCAACGGCACGCCACGGGCAAATTCGCCGGCCAGGTGCGCCAAGGTGTGACGCCAACGATCAATGCCCTCGCCCTTTAAATCCCGCGACAGACGCAGCAGAAAATCATCCTTCATCACCGCGTTCATCTGCGCCAAACCCGCGCGACGCAAAGGCTCCAGCAAACGATTCAACGCGGCGTCCAATACCGCCGCCGAAAAGCGCGCGGGCAACTGACAGCCCACCGGCTGCGCTTTGCGCGTGTCCTGCGCCCACGCACTGCCGCAGACCTGCCAGAGGGATAACGGCAACTGCCAGCGCAAGTCACGGGCAAGGCGCTGCACCTGGCGTACACCTTTGCCCATCGAGACATCGTCGGCGGCCTGGGTTTCGTTCAGCGCCCAGACGACTCCGTCCAGCGCACGCCAGCGGCTGAGGCCGCTCCAGCGCTCAGGGAATGATTGATCCAGCGCGGCCTGCGCACTGCCACCCCACAGCAGGACGGTGCCTTGGCCTTCGAGCCATTGGTGAGCGGCCAGGGTGGGGGCGATGGCTTCGATTTCGGTGGGTTCGCCGATGATGAGCAGCAGGCGGGTTTTGTGGCGCCAGAAGAGGCCGTAGTGCTCGCGTAGGTGCTCGCGCAGCTCTAAGAGGTGAGTAGTCGGTGAGTGAGGCAAAACTATCTGTGAGTCCGCCGGGGGATAGACCTTACCCACACGTCCCTGCTCGCGGTGGTTTTGACGTTTGAGATGCGCTAACCACCGCGGTGCCAGAACGCCGCCCATTGCGATGGCGATGATCAGTAGAAAAACCAACAGTTTGTGGTGATTCTCAGCTAGCCCGATCTGATCGCCAAAACGCCAGATCACCCAGCCCAGAGCGGCTACCAGCATAATGACCCAAACTGCTGCCCCCGCACGGCGCCATGAATTACTCCAAACTTTCATGCCAACTCTCCCGTGACAACAGTGCTCATCCAGTGCTGCGATTCTTCTCGTGCCAATACCAACAAAGGCTCGCGCTGATGCCGGACAATTTCCACACACAGCGCAGTTACTAGCCAGTGGCCGAACGGACCAGATAGCCCGCACAGACTTTCCTGAATCCACCGCTGCTCCACGTTGAGCGAAGCACCATGGGCGCCTGCTACAGCAAGCATTTTTCCGGTCAGTGGCTGCCAGTCGGCGGCGTCGGCCAACATGCCGGTTGCCCGGCAAGCGCTCACTTGGGTTTGCAGAAACAATGGTAATTCGCTGTCCAGCACATCGATATCCAATGGCATTGGCCGCAACAAACCAGCGGTGATCGGTAGCTCCAAGGCGATTGCCAGGCTGTCCGGGCATAGCAGCAAGGCGGCAAGCCCGTCGGAGTAAGAGTCTTCACCGTGAACCTGAAGCACCAGGATCAAGTCGATGACTGCGGTGGCGGCCTTCAACGTTTCATCGATCCACCGGTACGACAATTCGCTAATCAATGTGACCGTTACGGGTAGCGGCAGCCTCATCGTGATGACCAAGCTCTGCTGCCAGGTATCGCGCAAGGCTTCGTATTCGCGGGGATCGGCATCGCTCAGCAGGGTGACCCGGAGTTCCCGCCCCGTCGGCAACGCATGCAGTGCCGGCACCAATGCCTGAATCAACATCTGCAGTCCGGCTTGAGTACGTTCCGGCCCTACAGGCAAAGCCGCAATACGCCGCGCTTGCCCTGTGCGGGGAGGCAAATCAAAGGAACCCTGAGTTAATACACTCGCAGATACCTGATCAGGCAGCAGCACACAACTGGCAGACACTGCCAAGTAGCGCTGCGCCCAAGCCTGCCAGGAACGCTGCACACTTTGCGCCTCCTCCTCCAGAAACTGGCAATGGCTCAACGCAGTCCCATAGGCATAGGCACGCGCAGCGAACGCCAGGATCCAGACCACCAATGGCGAAGCGGACAATGCCCAAATGTTGAGCGTACTCAGTAACGGCATCCGTTCGGAGGTATGCAGCAAAAACAGCAGCACGCAGACCAGTACCGCTATGAGTGCAGCCAATAGCCAACGACCCGGCACAGGCGGTTTTGGAGCTTCCACTACATGAGGTGCCTGACGATCCCAGCCCATGACTAACCCACCCCGCAATCGAGAGCGCTGGAAATCACCTGGCAATCGCACTCGCAGCGGCAGCCGTTGATCACCATCGCCCGATCACCCTCAGACCAGTCCGGGCAGCCATCGACAATCCGGTTGACGCCATGCCCCGGCAGCGGGCAACGAACCTCGTCTCCGACCAGTGCTACTCGCTTGCCATTTACGATCATCGTGGATGAGGCTGATATCACTTCTCCACCATGGGTGGTTTTATCACCCAATAAAACAAATCCCTGGGACATAAATAAAACAATCCAAAACTCGCCCATTGAAAAACAGGCTTCCATAAAAACGATCAGAACATTCGTTAGAGAAATGATCTCGACCAATAAAAACTACTCCCCCCAAAAACGCACGAACTTTTAGCTGACCAGCGCCCAAGCGCTACGTAAACTTTCGCGGACAATTCAGCTCACCGCTGTCAGCATCTAATGCATTCCCAAGAGTCAACGTGTCGAGAACAAAAGAAAAAGGTAAGTCGATAATAGCTAACGGAATAATCAGTCCATTACTCCCCTTGATCAGTGTCCAATCAGTCGCCGCATGAAAATCCAGCTGAACGCCTTGATAAGGGCAAGCAGGGCCATTCATAACTGCCGCCCCTATTGCCGCACAGCCCGAATGCAGTCCGGCAAAAAGTCCTAAAACCCCGAACTTTAAGCGCTTCACACAACCACAGCCCAGACTAACCTCGGCAATATTTTTAAAGCGAGACTGGCCAGCACCCGCAATTAAATTCAAATAAATCATCGCAACCACCCAATACAAATACATGACTAGGTTTTATCTAAGACTCACGTCATCCGACATCCGGAATAAAACATTAAGAGTTAACGGTAAGGCCTGAACAGAAGGAAACATGCGATTCATCGAACCTTCTCCGCAGTCAGGCGAATGGATTGCAGCTTCTTGAAGCTTGGGTCACGACCATCAGCCACCACGCTGCCATCGGGGTAGGTGTAGCGGGTATAGTTACCCTCCTTTTTCACCTTCGGCCCCACTGAATAAAGCACGTAGTCGGCATGCAGCACGGGCTCGAACACCACCTGCCGTGCATTTTTGGCACGGTAATACAAATAAATCTCACCCTCGCCGAATAACCTAGCGAGTTTTTCGTGTCCGCCAAGGAAGTGTTCGCTAACCCTGGGGTAGTAGTCCTTCCTGATCAGCAGATCGCCGCTGACTTCTATCGTCGGCTGAAAAGCAGAACGTCGTTGTGGCAGATGCTGATCGAACATCACGATCACCCCGCCCCCAGGGCCCGCTTTAACATTCTCGCCAAAGTGCGTTGTATTGGCGTAGGTAACGCCAAAAGTCACATTGCTCAGTTGCCACTGGCATCGGCTACCACCATTGATGGGCAACTTGGCCTCATACAGGTCGCTCTGCACCTGCTGTTGCGGTTGAACCGTAGTGGACAAGTAACCGTCCTCTTCATAAGTGGTCCAGTCTGGCCCGGAGCGTTTGATCGGGCATTTCTCCGAGCGGTACATCACCTGCAAGGGTTCCGCCGCGAGGTTCTGCGGGACCTTCACCACGATGCTGACCTGCTCTCCACCCGGTGGCGGTGCCAAGGTCTGGTTCTGGGCGCAACCGCTGAGGTTGAGCAGCAACAACAAAGCAGCGCTTGTTTGGGTGACGCGCTGCATATGCACGGAGGCATGTTCCATCCATAGCGCTGTCATTGTGATTGCCCCAGACGAATGGATTGCAGCTTCTTGAAGTTTGGGCCACTGCCACCAACCACAGCACAGCCGTCAGAATAGGTGAAGATGTTGCGATTACCCTCTTTTTTCACCTTCGGCCCTACCGAATAAACGACGTAGTCAGCATGTAGCAGAGGCTCGAAAACCACCTTTCGCGTCGTTGGAGCTCGATAATACGAATACATTTCACCCTGTCCGACTATCCAAGCGAGCTTTTCATGTCGGCCCAGAAACTGTTCGTTTACCCAAGGGTAGTAATCCTTACGGATCAGCAAGTCGCCACTGACCTCTATCGTCGGCTCAAAAGCAGAACGTTGTTGTGGCAGATGCTGATCGAACATCACGATCACCCCGCCCCCAGGGCCCGCTTTAACATTCTCGCCAAAGTGCGTTGTATTGGCGTAGGTAACGCCAAAAGTCACATTGCTCAGTTGCCACTGGCATCGGCTACCACCATTGATGGGCAACTTGGCCTCATACAGGTCGCTCTGCCCCTGCTGTTGCGGTTGAACCATAGTGGACAAGTAACCATCCTCTTCATAAGTGGTCCAGTCTGGCCCGGAGCGTTTGATCGGGCATTTCTCCGAGCGGTACATCACCTGCATGGGTTCCGCCGCGAGGTTCTGCGGGACCTTCACCACGATGCTGACCTGCTCTCCACCCGGTGGCGGTGCCAAGGCCTGGTTCTGGGCGCAACCGTTTAGGCTGAGCAACAGCAACAAAGCGCCGCTCAGAGGGCTTAGGCGAGCATTCATAGGCTGTGTTCCTCCGTGATCGCTGGCAGTGCGTCGGGAAACTCGACGGTTCTCGCATCTGGGTAACGGGAGGGAATGGGTTGGCTGCCCCTCCCAATTTCCTCGACTACGTGATAGTTCACGTGTTGCACTGGCCCCTGCGCAGGGTGGATCAGAATGTTCATGGTTTTATGTCTTCCCTTATGGCTAGTGTGTTGGGTGGGCTGTTGCACCCCGGATGCGTAGATTCAGGCCTGGGTGATCTCGATCATCACGCCAAATTCGCGCTCGCGGCAGAAGCGCTGCAGGGCTTCAGGACCGCCTTCCAGGTCTTGAGTCATGCGCAAGGCCATGGGTAACAACTTCTGCAAGGCAAGGAACTGCTCGTTGCGGTGTTTTTCCGCTTCGGGGACGCCCACCCCATGCATCTGCGTCTCGAACTTCGCCCGTTGCGCCTTGCGCTCCAGTGGCCGGTCGGGATCGCTCAACTCCAGCAACTGGTTGTGCAAGAAGGGTAAGTAGGCAGCGACCATCGAGTGATCCATCGGGTTACTGCGGAGAGTGCTGCGTTCAGGATTGGTGTGTGACGGAAAGAACCGAGTCAGACTTTCCCGGCTCATCGAGCGAATGAGGGTCTTCTGCTCTTCACGGGCGAAGCGGCTGAACTCATCGTTCAGACTGGGCACCAGATAGAGGCGGGTTCGGTGTGGCAAACGCTTAAGAATGGTGGTGTGGTAAGGCGCGCCCAGGCCTTCTCTACTCCGCTCGGCGGGGTTATTTGAGGCCCGTGACTCCACATGCTGGTCGGCACGGTAGAACATGGCGATTTGGCCGTGATGCCAGTAGGGGTCGCCAAAGCGCACCAGTTTGCCGGCCACCAGTTCACCCACGGACCATATGTAGCCCAGGTCGTGGCCCAGCGGCCCCAGGGCATCGTAAAGCCAGTTATCCAATTCCGCCTCGGGTGGCACGCTGGTGATGGTGTCGGCGTCGTTGACATGGCGAAAGTGGGTCACCGTTTTCAGGCGCTCCAGTGCCTTGGCCGTAAAGGTGCGAGGCATACCATAGGTATAGAGTAGAGGGCTGCGATCTATAAGCTCGGCAGAGTGGATTAGAGCCAGGGCACCACCCAAGCTATGGCCGCAAATAAATAACTTTTGTTCAACTACCGCTTTTTGAATGTCATCAAAGCGCTTAGGAAACAACCTCTTAGCCACCTCAAACGCATGCAAAAACCCATAATGCACACTGCCGACATCAGTCAAAGGCGTACACGCAGACTTCAAGTCACAGCCGCTGCCATCGGCCGGCATCGGGCGGTACAGCACATCCGTCAGCCAGTCCTTGGGTTCCTGTGTCCCGCGCCAGGCCACAACCACTTGTGTCTGGTTGATGCAATAGAACAACTGGGTGTTTTCGATGATGAGCCGCGGAATATCGGAGGCACCCGACGGTCGCTTGGCCTCCAGCGAATCCAGCATAACCGCCGTGGTGTAGCGTTGGTTGAAGGGGACGTCTACCACCAGTGCTGGCAGACGCGTCCCTCCAGAGTCAATCATCACCGGCGTGCGCGACAGGTCCAGGCACTGACGTAAAAAGAACTCCTCCACCGAGCCTGAGACGGTACTGGGATCGGTGCCCGGTCGTTGCTTCAAGATGTTCTGGGCGACAATGCTGTAGGACAGGTTAGCCATCAGCCCAAGGTTATAGGCATTGGCCATGCTGTATTCGGGTTGGTGATGCAGCACCAACGACCAGGCGCGGAAGGGGCAAACTTCCAACACGTGGCGGTGATTCAGCGCTTCGTACTCAACGGTGAAACCGCTGAATGCTGTGTCCGGGAAGTGAAAGGCCGGAGGCCGCTTCGGGTCCTCCAAAGGCGGATCAAGGGTCGGTAATCGGTCGCATAACTGACCGATACGCAGGTAGTGGTAGCGGTGACCTGCCGCGAGTGCCTGCTTCTCGACGGGCGAGAAACCCGAACGCTGCGGGCCATACAATGGGGTGCAGTTGCCGATTACAGGCCGATGCGGTTCGGCACGCAGGGCACGCAAGCGACGGGTTTGCAGCAACTCGGCAAAAGGATCGGCCTGCACCTTCAGGGTGATGGGGATGGGGTGCAGCCCCTCGATACGAATCACGCCCTGAGCATCGCTGAGCCCGGAGCATTCGGGGAAGCACCTCTGTCGGATGGCGTCGTTGATCGCCTGATAAGGCATATTCGCCAGGGGGGCCCCCTGCTCGTCCACCAACTGGAATTCAATCCAATGCTGTTTCTGTTTACCGCCAGTAAACTCCTTGCGCGAATTGAGCGTATCCGTGCGGTGCAGGGAATCATTCATTTATCAACATCTCCTGTGCCATCCTGACTCGATGGATCAGTGTTACGGTTGCCACCGCACGAAGGAATGATCTGGCTTCCATCGGCCAGCCGGGTGTACTGAAGATATTCCATGACTCCGGTCGCAGTTTTATTGACACAGAAGACGGCGTCGTAACTATCAGTAGAGCGATATGCATTACGCAGACTGAATATATAAGTTTGATTAACTTCAAGCAGCAGAGGGCGGGCTTTGATTTTGTAGTTGTCGTACTCGTACCCCTCAGGCACGGTGCCTAAAACGATACAGGCACCTGGACTCAGCTCCAATGGTTTAAATCCCGGCAAAAGGGACGCCCCCCAAGTAGGAGGGTTTCGTGTATAGCTTTCTGTTAATGATACGCGGCTCACTGCAAAGACGCCCTTAGCATTGCTAGGCACGCAAATAGCCGGTTTACCATTAACCGAAACCACATCCCCAGCCTCTCTGCGGCCATATGATGCAGCGTAAACACTTTCGACTACTAACCATGGCAAGCTGAGCGTTAAAAACAGTGCAAATTTCATACGACCCTCCTTTTCAACTTGGAAGATGTTTTTTGTCGGCTGGCTTTTTAAGAAACGACTCGAGTGTCGACGCAAGAAGCGCTGGACTTTTGGTGAAGTTGCGCTCATTCCACACACCGTGCGGATTACCCACCACACAAATCAAATAGTAATCCGAGATGATTTCACCTTGCTGCTCCATGTTGTAGTCCGACAAAACGCTCTGTTCTGTCAGAGCATAGCGATAAGCAGGTGCGCCACGACTTGTAACCACCAACCCCATTCGCTTTACCGGATAACCCAACTGGTACTGCCATACATGGGTCATCTCATGTATAAATAGCGCTTTATCTCGATCATCATCAGTAGCGGAAAAATCATGCCTATAGTACCCAGTACTTGAAGGGTAATACATATTACCGTTAGGAGTTGCAGCCGTATTCTGCCGCCCCAGGAACCCCCACCACCCAGCGTGATGCACCTCAACTTTTGTGTAATCAATAGCATCCTTAAAGATTGTTCCTGCCATGGCAATTTCCCCAAGCGTCAAAGAGCGCTTCTTGCCTCTAGGTAGAGAAACCTCCTTTACCGAGCTACCTATTGCTACCTCGTTAGTTGATACATCACTTGACGTAAGATCAATGACCATTGGGGTTTTAATGCTTTCCGCAGCGCAGCAGAAAGCCCCGAAATCCTCCGTAAGAAAAAGTTCTATTTGCGTGATCCGTGTCGGCTCCTGAGTTTCGAAGCGCTGGGTAAAACCCTGCGCACCTGTCACCCCCTCAAATACATGTCCATCTGCCAGAGTGACCGAATATTTAAAGTTACTTACAAGCTCGCCATCAGGCCCGATCAAGCGAAGCTGTTCGTCATAGCGTGTTACTGATTCTGGTAATTCAATTTTCAGGTCTCCGGGCAATAAGGTATGAACGCTCATCGTCTGCCCATGCTTATCCGTCACTCCATTGAATACCTCACCTTGTTGGGTGGTTATCCGGTAGCGACTAAATGGCAGTGGTGTCTCCGTGTCGTCTTTCAAGGTATAGCCGCCGGAGTAACCCGCTGGCAACAGTGACGCCGGTGTATTGAGGCTGGCGCTGCCAAACTTTTGCACATGGTTAGCTTTTAGATAAATATTGCCTGGCGCCCCTAGCTCTATATCACCGCCCTTTAAACGGATATAGGCACCGCCACAGTTGAGCACCAGTTCTTGCGGGGCGTTGATTTCTATACGACCTTCCAGGCTTTCGATCTTAACGTCGGTCTTTGCCAAAGCATGGAGGTAACTGCCTTGAGCGTGCAGTTCAACTTTGCCTTGGGCCGCCTTGAATTGCAGGTCAGCACTTTGCGCAAGCACGCTGACGCCACCCTCGGCGGCTGCGGTGATATCGTGTCCGGCGCTGATGTCGGCGTTGTGCGCGGCGATGATACCCACGCTCTCTCCTCCGGAAGACAGACACACGGCTTTAGGACTCATTACGCCGATACCCGCCGGGGCATGCAGCAGTAATCCCGATTGCGCCAGCCCTATGAGTGACTGAACCAAATCCAGTTGGCTCTCAATATCGCTAGGCTGCACTCCAGCACTACGAGCTGCCTGCGCCAGAGAGCGCGCCAGCGATAGCGCACTTTTCAGTTGCTCAATGGCAGCCACCATGTCGAGTTGTTCACCCCGAGCCTGGCCTTGGTCATCCGCACTGATAAACAAACCTTTCCCCCCACGAATCGCGCCCCAACTATCCGTGCGCAACTCAAACCCTTCCCCACGCTTTTGTTTCGCGGCATCCACCAAATGCCCCAGGTTCAGCTGGCTCTTACCTCCATACTCAGTACTGACCTTGACGTGCTCCCGCCCCCGCGTGTCATCCATCCGCAGCTTGTTATTCGCCGGGGTACGCAGCACGTTGCGTTTGTAGTTACGCAAGGTCACATGATCGACATGCTGGCTATCGTGCAACGCGTGCGCGATGTAGGGCCGGTCCGGGTCGCCTTGTTCAAAGGCAATCGCCACTTCGGTGCCGGGAATCAACGGCAGGTGCAGGCCGTGGGTATCTCCGGCGTAGGGTCGGGCCAGGCGTAGCCATAGGCTTTCTTCGCCGGGTTTCCAGGTGTCGCGGTCGAACAGGAAGTTGACCTTGTAGCGCCCTTCGAGGTCGATGTGGCCGTAGGGGTCGTTGGCCTGTGGGCTGGTGACGCGGGCCGGGACGGTGCCGGCGATTTGGGGTTTGGGCTGCAGTGCGGGGCGAAAGCACACGGTGTCTGAATAGGGTATGGCCTGGAAGGTCGCGACCAAGCTGCTATCGCGGGCGGCGGTGGTGGTCAGGCCGGTGATCACCGCGCCCGGTGTGAAGGCTTGGGGCGCGCCGCCGGTGATGTGCAGCACCTGCCCCGGCGCCAACGTGGCGCTGCTGGTGATGCCGCTGAGTTGGGTCTGGGCGTTGAGGTAACGCTCATGGCGCAGGCGTGCGTAGAAGTAGCCGCTTTCACTGAGCAGGTCTTCGTCCTGATCCAGCCGGTCGCCGAGGGTCGTGTAGGGCTCGGCGTAGTGGTAGGCCTCGCCGTAGGTGCCACTGGCGCCGCGGCTCTGGTCGATCTCGCCGCTCAGGTGGGCGCCGGCGTCGCGGGGGTGGTAGGCGCGGATATGCACCTGTTGTTCGACCACCCGGTGGTTCGATTGCAGGTGCCACACCGCGTCCTGCCCGCTGCTGCCCAACCCGGATTGCGGGCGATACGGCAGCGCGATGTCGAACTGGTAGAGGCGCTGATCGTCGCAGAACTCGACCACATCGATACCCAGGCGTTCGTCGCTGGTGAAGCGGTACCAGATGCCGACGTCGGCGAGCAGGCGGTCGATGAAGGCCAGGTCGCTTTCGCCGTATTGCATGACCTGCTCGCGCCTGGGGTAGTCGCGTTTCAGGCTGAACAGAAAGTCCTGGCCTTCAAAGTCGTGGCGGCTGCGCAGGATGCTTTCGACGATCTGCGGCACGGATTGATGCTGGTAGATGCGAAATTGTCTGCCTTGGCCGAGCAGAGCCAGGCGCGGCTGCAGAGTGATTTCATAACGGGCCTGGTCGTTCGAGCCGGATTGGCGCTTGAAGCCGGTGACCACGCCGTGCAGGCTGCGCAGCGGTTTGATTGCGGGCGCGATGAAGCCTGAGGCCGGTGGTTTTTGCGGGGCGGCGTGCAGGCTGAAACGGGCGTCCTGGCCAAGCAGGGTTTCGGCGGCGAGGTCACGTTCGGTGCTGGTGAATTCCACGCGATAGGTGAAGGGCTGGCTCAGGTGTTCGTGGCCGTCAAAGGCCAACACGTCGAGACGGGCTTCGATGTTGCGCACACTCAAGGTGTGCCGGCTGTGGTCGAAGAAAGCCTGCACGTTCACACCTCCAGGGCGACGGCCTGCGCCGTGTCTTGAACATCGCTGAAATGCAGACTGATCCCTTCATCCTCGCTATAGCCCAAGCTCACGCCGTGGGTGCGCAGTTGCGCCGCTCGACGCGCCAACAGTTGTTGACTGAGGACCGGCAGGATCTGCTCGTTAAGCAAGCTGTCGATGTTGCGTGCGCCTGAATCCGGTAGCAGGCAGGCAGCAACCAAGGCGTCGTTCAGGGTGTCGTCAATCCGGCAATCCAGGCCGTAATGACGCTGCAGGCGCTTGGCGACCTGGGCCAGCTTGATCGCAACAATGCATTTGAGTGCGTCGGCTCGCAGCGGGCGATAGATCAGGGTTTGAAAGCGCGCCAGCAACGCTGGCTGAAAGTGTTCGCGCAGGATCGGACGCAGTCGTTCATGCAGCACGCTGTCCGGTATCTCCGGGTGTTCCTGCACGCTGGTGTGCAGTAGATCGCTGCCGAGGTTGGAGGTCATCAGAATGACCGTGTTACGGAAGTCGATCTCGCGCCCTTCGCCATCGCGCATAAACCCACGATCGAAGACTTGGTAGAACAGGTTAAGCACATCGCGATGCGCCTTTTCCACCTCGTCGAGCAACACAACGCTGTAGGGCCGCTGGCGCACGGCTTCGGTCAATACACCGCCCCGGCCGTAGCCGACGTAGCCGGGTGGCGAGCCTTTGAGTTGACTGACTGTGTGGGCTTCCTGGTACTCTGAAAAGTTGAGGGTGATCAGTGATTTTTCGCCGCCGAACAGGCTGTCGGCCAAGGCCAGCGCCGTTTCGGTCTTGCCCACGCCGCTGGTGCCGACCAGCAGGAACACGCCCAACGGCGCCTTCTCATCGGTGAGCCCGGTTTTGGCCGCACGCAGGCGCTGAGCCAAGGCACTCAAGGCCGGAGCCTGGCCGATCACGCGCGCTTGCAATTGCTGTTCGAGCAGCAGCAGATTGGCCTGCTCGTCCTTGAGTAAGCTGCCCAGTGGCACGCCGGTCCAGTCGGCGATGACTTGCGCCACGCTACGTGCATCGACATCCAAAGACAGCAGTGGCTGGCTGCCTTGAATGTCACTCAACTGCCGTTGCAACTGTGCACAGGTATCCCGCTGCGGTGGCTGCGCCTGGCGCGCAGCAATCAATTGTTGGGCCAGATCGAGTTCTTGGCGGTATTGCTGTTCCAGATCGGCGTGCTGACGTTGCAGATCGGCGTGTTGCGCGGCAATCGTCGCCAGACGCTCATCCACGCTGTGGCCGCCAAGCCGCTGATCCTGCTCCAGCGCTTGGCCCTCCAGTTCCAGGGCCACTTGCAGGGCACTCAGACGGCGCAACGCCTGCGGTTCGCAGTCCAGGCTCATGCACACCCGGGCGCTGGCGGTGTCCAGCAGGTCGACGGCTTTGTCCGGCAACTGGCGCCCCGTCAGGTAGCGCCTCGACAGGCTGACCGCCGCCTGCACTGCCGCATCCTGGATATGCACACCGTGATGGCTGGCGTAGCGCGCCTTGAGCCCGCGTAACATCAGGCAAGCATTCGCGTCGTCCGGTTCCTCGACCTTGACCATTTGAAAGCGTCTTTCCAAAGCGGCATCACGCTCGAAATACTGCTTGTATTCACTCCAGGTGGTCGCGGCGATGGTGCGCAACTCGCCACGGGCCAGAGCGGGCTTGAGCAGGTTGGCCGCATCGGCGCCGCCGGCCTGGTTGCCGGCCCCGACCAGGGTATGGGCCTCATCGATAAACAACAGCACCGGTTGTTCGCACTGCTGTACGGCGTCGATCACGTTTTTCAGGCGTTGTTCGAACTCGCCCTTGACGCCAGCGCCGGCTTGCAACAATCCCAGGTCAAGGGTACGCACACTGACTGTTTTGAGACTGTCCGGCACCTTGCCTTGGGCAATGCTCAACGCCAGGCCTTCGACCAGCGCCGTTTTGCCGACACCAGGCTCGCCCACCAGGATCGGATTGTTTTTGCGCCGACGGCTGAGGATATCGATGACCTGACGGATTTCATCATCGCGGCCGAACACCGGGTCGATCTTCCCTTGCGCGGCCTTGACGGTCAGGTCCTGGGTGAACCTGTCCAGCAGCG
Organism: Pseudomonas sp. GW704-F2; assembly: GCF_059423025.1. Lineage (NCBI taxonomy): Bacteria > Pseudomonadati > Pseudomonadota > Gammaproteobacteria > Pseudomonadales > Pseudomonadaceae > Pseudomonas > Pseudomonas sp. GW704-F2. Next base: position 98,364 of record NZ_JBWKXO010000015.1, read on the forward strand.
CCGCTAACGCGTCGTCTTTCGACACGCTGGGCGGGCGTATGGCGAGTTCACTTGAAGGCCCCGCGGTCCCTGACGTCTGCGCCTCGGGGCGCTCTTCGGAGGTTTGGTCCAGCAACACCTGCAGCCGCTGCAACTGCACCTCACTGAGGCTGAGCAAGGGCCATACGGCTTCGCACGCCAGCAGGCTGGGCGTCTCCATCAACGCGCTCAGCAGATGTACGGAACGCAGGCTGTCGTTGTGCTCGTCCAATGAGGCACGCAACCAGGCATTTTTGATCAGTTGCTGCAATGGCGCCGACAGCTGCGGCTTGCTCTGCACGCTACGCGGCAGACGATCGATGTGCTCCAGCAAGCCATACCACAACGTCTCCATATTCCACTCATAGCGACGTGCGATCACGGCCAGGTCGCCTTCACCTTGCCCCAGCAACTTGAGTAGCCAGTGTTCGACGGTGATCTGCGCGTGGGCACGGCTTTGGCACAGCGTGGCCGCTGCACTCAACGCCTGGGCGCAGTAAGGGTTGAGACGACGAAGCAAGCGCGTGGAATTCTGGGCCATACGGCTACATCCTTGTTCGGTGATGGTGGTACGCGATCGTTAACGCCAGTCGCGGGCCGGAAACTCGATGTGTTTGGCTGAACGCCCGCGAACGGACGCTCAACCCAGCACACCGGGAGCCAGCAGGCAAAGACCCACCTGCTGCTCCGGGCGTATCAAGCGCTTTGGCGTTCATTCCACGAATCGGAGTGGATGATGTTGCCGTCCTTGTAGGTCCAGGTGACCTTCTCGTAACGCAACTCCACCTGCTCGAGGTGGTTGTGCTTCTCTTTGCTGGGGTCTTTGACGTCGTGCATTTTCGGCGCGACTTTCACGACCTTGACCTCTTCGAGTTTGGTGATGAAGTACTCGACCTCCTGCCCCGCATCATCGATGCGGTACCACTTGAACTCGGCACTCTTGAGGGTTTGCCCGGTGGTGACCGCCTTGTAGAGATAGGGGCTGGAGGCATCGATTTCCTTGGAAAACAGAAACGGGGTGTGAACCCGCGTACCGGTCAATTTCCCGGTGTTGTTGTCGGTGGGGATGTACAGACTGTGATCCTGGGCAACCACCTCGATGCTGCCCTCGCGTTGTTGCACGTTCACCGAACCCTTGATAGTTGCGCCGCCGTCGTCTTGCAGCCAGAGGTAAACGGGAATTGCCATGTGAAGCTCCTTTTTCTCGTAGATTTAAATGTCGCGGAATGCGACCGGGGGTTGCCTGTCCGGGCTTGCAACGGGAAGCGCGCAGGCCCCCGCCTCAGGCACCAGACGGATATCAACGCGGCGGTTGGCTGCACGCCCCGCCTCGGTGTCGTTACCGGCAATCGGCTGGCTGGCGCCGAAACCCTGTACAGCAAAGCAGCTGTCGGGAATGCCGCCCATGCGTTGCATCCAGTCGTGCACGACAGCGGCGCGGGCGCGGGACAGTCGAAGGTTGTTCTCGGGGTCGCCAGTGGCATCGGTATGCCCCGAGATCACGATCAGCCAGCCGGGCTGGGCCTTGATATCGACCAGCGCATTGATCAGGATCTTGGCTGAATCCGCCTTGAGCTGGGCACTGCCGCTGGCGAACAGCGACAGGCTGTCCAACCGCACCGGGCTGGCAGCCCGCGCAGGCGATGCGGCCGGTGGCGGCTCAACGTGAGCAGCCAGTACCGCCAGCAGCGCAGCGCGCAGGCGTTCGCCGCGATACAGGCCCAGGCCGAATGCCGGGGGCGCACCGTGCCGATAGTACGCGTCCAGACGCTGGGCGTCCTGGCGCAACACGCCCACGGCATTTTCACGCCCAAGAAACTCGCGCTGATTACGCTGGGTCGGTTGCGGGATCGCCGAATAACGTCGCAGGTCATCACTGACTTGGCGCAGCAACAGGGCGTTCTGCCACGCCGAACTGGCAAGTGCGACAACACCGGCGACGGCGAACAACCACAGCGCAACGACGCTCGCGCGTTGCACCGGGGAACGCAGCGGGCCGAGCGGCAGCAGGTTGAGCAAAGGGTCAGGGAACGGCAACACCGCATCGGCCACAACCGCCCTGTGATCCGCCAGCGCGACTTTGCTGCGTAACCATTGCTGCCACAGGTTCCCCTTCACGGCATGCGCCAATGCCGGCACCCACGTAACTGCGCAGATCGCCGCCAGGCCAGAAGCGTTACGCGTGACAAGGTGCGGCAGTACCGCTTCGTGAAGCCAGGCCACAGCGCTGTTCAGTTGAATGCTGGCGTGCATCCGAGCGGCCTGCCTGGGCGAGTCAGCGGGTTGCTGTTGCCAGTCATCCAGGCTGACGCAAGCACCCGCATCACACACACGGACCTCGACCTGCTCGCTGCCCCAACAGAACCAGGGCGCCTCGTCCTGCAGGGTTTGCAGGTAGCTCACCAGCAACAGCGGCAGCGCAACCCCGCGTTTGCGGGCCAAGGCCAGTTGATGACTGAAGGCGCGCATCTGACCGGCGAGTACCGCCCCATCACTGTGCGCGCCGGGGCTGACGCTGAACATCACGCCCAGTTGCCCGGCCCAGCCAGGACGCAAGGCCAGAAGGTGATCGGTGATAGCCGGCAGTTGCTCCAGGCTCGGTACGCGCACGTAGCACCCTCGCTCGGTTACCCGCAGGGCCAACTGCCCGGCGGCAACCCCGCCGAACAGCCCATCCAGGCCATCACCGCAGACCAGCACCACCGGCTGACGAAACCCCGCAGCGGGCAGCACCATGCCCTCGGCCAACCTCACCGACCCAAGCTGCCGCTCGGCGCGCAGGCGCAGCGATACCCAGGCCCACGTCACACAACACACCGCGATCAGCGCGCCGAGCACACGCGCCCACATCGCCAGCGGAATGATGAGCAGCAACGCGAGGACGAGGACACCAGCCCACAGGTAAAGGATGCGATGCAGATTGAAGGTCATCCGCGCTTACCCCTGATCAGGCAAGAGCGAGGCAATCGCATCGCTCAGCAGATGATCCAATCCCCACCACGTCGCAACCAGCAACAGGGCCACTGTCAGCAGATGAATCAAGGGCGAGCGCAGCCAGCCAAAACCCGCGCTGAGTTCGCCACCGACCACCTGCGTCGGCATGTGTTGGCTGACCTTGAACGGCGCCACCTGTGCGTTGAGAGCAGCCAATAGTTGCTCGCGTCCGGGGTCGCTCAAATCACGATAGCGCCCGCGAAAACCCAACATCAATACGCGCTGAAATACCGTCAACACATGCCGGTCCGGCGCGGGTTCGCTCAACACGTCACGCATGGCCTCGTACAGAAACTCACCGGCCTGATGACGATTGAAGAACTTGGCCTGCAACGGTTCGCTGGCCCAGGCGGCGCGGGCATCTGCGTCGGCGCAGGTCAGCACCGTTTCGTCGAGTAGCGCGCATTGAGCATGACTGATGTGGTCGATGTTGCGCTGACTCAGGCCCGCCCGTTCAAGGTGCTGCCGAGCTTGCTCAACCTGTTCGATACAAAGCTGGCCCAACTCCCGGCCAGGTTGCACCGAGGCGCCCTGGCGCAACTCGACCACCAATAGGTAGGTGTCCTGTAACAGCGCGTCGATATCCACCGCTGCTGCGGCTTGCTCGTTGGAAGGCGTCGGTTTCATGAGCGCAGCACCGCAAACAATTCCAACTTGACGTCGACCAAGCTGCTGGGAACGTAGAAAGCACAGACCCCTTCGTCCAGCACCGCCTGCCCCTTGGAATGCCCGAGATCCAGTGCGAAGTACTGATTTTCCAGGCGCAATGGAATCGCCGCCGGGACATGGCTGAGGGACTGCAACGGCACCCCGTCGAGCGCCGCGTTGATCAGATAATCGACCTCATCCGGCGTACCGATCTTGCACAGGCGCGGGAACTGGTCCTGCACCTGCGCCGCCGGTAGCCGACTGCGCACCGACAAATAGAAATCGGCCCCCTCACGCTCGCGCAAGCGCGGGTCATTCAGCGTGACTTGCCAACGATTGGCCCCCTGCACCTCCAGGCTCAAAGCAATGACCCGCGACGGAAGACTGGCCTCCAACAACAGCGACAGGGTGTGCATCAGCGGCGGGAACACCGCCTCCAACGACGTATGCTGGTAGGCGGGGATCTTGTCCACGTCGTGTTCCAGCGAAAACGTGAGCAGGCCGCCGGCGAGCTTGATCAGTTGCTGGTAGACCTGCTCGGGGTGGCGCGCGGGAAACTCCCGAAGATCGGCCAATACCGGCTGGTAGGTATTCAACGCATTGAGCAGCCAGAACAGCGACACGTCGGCGACGGCAAAGTCCGCCATGCGCTGATTGCTTTCCCGCCGCATGCCCATGAGCCGTTGCCGCTTGGCGGACAATTGCGTCAACAGGTTGTCCAGCTGGTTCAGCAACCCCGGGTGCGCGGCGAAGCTCAGCAACGGCGGCACATAGCCCGGGTCGAGGCTCCAGGCGCCCTGCCCGTCGCGCACCAGGCGCGCGACTGGACACGTCATGTAGTCCGCATTATCGTCGCGCTGCAGGCGCAGGCTCAGTGCATGCTCCAGCACGCCTATCGACTGCACCTCATCGGCATACATATCCTGTACGTCGCGCCAAGACTGGCGATAGCGTGTGGGCCGATCGGCCCTGCCACCGTCGAACAGGCAGTTGTCGCCATTCGCCTGTTCCAGGGGCAAGGCCAAGTGCAATAACGCGTCCTGATCTTCGTCGGCCAGCAACTGCGCCAGCTCCAAGGCCGGAGGCAGGCGGTCGACCTGCTCGGTGTCGATCCAGGTGCCATCGGGCATGCGGACCCGCAACTGAGTCGCCTTGAGCTTACCCAGCCGTAATGCATCCAGGTCGAACCCTACCGCCTGGACACCCCAGGGGTGTGCCAGGGCCAGGTGCGCGAGTTGTTCGTTGGTCCAAGCCTCCCAGCGCGCCTGTTGCTGGAATTGTTGCGGCGACAGCAACGCCCCGGCGGCCCACAGAGGGCGATCGATATTCATGGCATCGTTTCCCTACGACTGAATCAGGCTTTGGCCTTGGGCATCTGCGAAACCAGCGACAAGTTCACGTCCATGCCCTCGACCTGGAAGTGCGGCACGGCATACAACTTGACGCGGAAGAAACCGGGGTTGTCCTCGATGTCTTCCACCGTGACCTTCGCCTCCCGCAGCGGGTGTGAGGCCTGCAAGTCATCGCCCGGATCAGTCATCTCGGTGACCAGCCCGCCGATCCACTTGTTCAACTCCAGCTCCAGCAAACGCCGGTCCTTGGTGGTGCCAATGTTTTCGCGCTGGATCAGCTTCAGATAGTGAGCAATGCGTGACAGCAGAAAAATGTAAGGCAGGCGTGCGTTGATTCGACTGTTCGCGGTGGCGTCGGCCGTGTCGTACAGCGCCGGCTTTTGCGCGGAGTTGGCCGAGAAGAAACACGCATAGTCGCGGTTCTTGTAGTACGAGAGCGGAATGAAACCGAGGTTGGCGAACTCGAACTCACGGGTTTCCGGAATCATCACTTCGGAAGGGATCTTGACCTGATTGCCGGTGCCCAAGTCATACAAATGGATAGGCAGTTCAGTGACCGCACCACCCGACTGCGGCCCACGTATCTGCACGCACCAACCGTTGCTGATGAAGCTTTTGACCATGTTCGCGGCAAAGGCAAACGATGCGTTGGTCCACAGGTACTTGTGGTGATCCGGCCCTTTGACATTCTCGACGTAATTGAAGCTGCGCACGGGAACGGTGTCGGGCCCGTAGGGCAAGCGCCCCAGGACGCGCGGCATGGTCAGGCCGATGTAACGCGCGTCGTCACTGTCACGGAATGACTTCCACTTGATGTATTCGGCACGATCAAAATAGTTGCCGATGTCCTTGATCGCGGCCACCTCCTCCATGGTTTCCTTGCCGAAGAACGCTGGGCCTACAGCCCCCACAAACGGCATGTGGGCGGCGGCGGCGACTTTGGAAATATTGCGCAGCAGCGCGATGTCCTGAGGCCTGCGATCGAATTCGTAGTTTGAAATAGCCGCCGCAATCGGCTCGCCCCCCGGTGTGTCGTACTCCTGCGTGTAGGTATGCAGGTACAAGCCGCTCTGGGCAATTTCAGGCGCGTCCTCGAAGTCTTGCACCAGGTGGTCCTTGCTGACATCCAATAGTTCTATGCGAACGTTCTGACGGAAATCCGTCTGATCAATCAGCGATTTCACACCGCGCCAGGTTGACTCGACGCGCTGGAAGTCCGGATGGTGCATGACCGCATCGAGTTGACGGCCAATCTGCCGGTCCAACGAGGCAATATGCTCATCCAACAGGACTTTATCCAAACGCTCGATTTTTTGCGGCGATTGCTTAAGCAACTTTAAAAACACACTGACCGCTGCCGTCACCCGCTCATCGGCGGACACCTCGGACAGCGCATCCGAGTTCTGGAAGATATCAATACCGGCCAATTCAGCAACAGGACTTAAATTGATCTTGTTAAACAGCGCAGCATAAACACCCGCAGACTCTTCAGACAACACTGTAGCGCCGCGCGCTTGCACGTTGGAATGTTCTAAGGACATGATTTAACTTCCCTTTAAATTACCGCTATGAATTAACGCTCTTCTTCAGGCGCCAAGGCAGCCAACTCAGCGCGCAGTTCGTCACTGAGCGCGTCATCCTTGAGGATGCGCTCCAACTCATGGCGGAAGGTCACGTTGTCCAGCAGATTCGATTTGAGATCACGCAACAGGTTGCGCATCGCCAATAACGCACGCAGTTGTGGAATCTGCCGTGCGACCTGCTCAGGCTCGAAGTCCTTCATGCACCGGAAATTCAGTTCGACAGCGGTGTCGGACGCATCGTCGTCCAAGGTGTTGTCGACAGCCAGCTTCAGACCCGGCGAGAACTCGCCCAGGACGCTGTCAAAGTTGTTCTTATTGATATCAACCTTGCCACGCTCGGAGAGCGGACGCTGTTCTTTACCGTTACTGTAGTCACCCAGCACCATCAGTTTCAAAGGTAACTCAACCTTTTTCTGCGCACCGCCGGTATGCAGGTCGAGCTTGATATTAACCCTGGCCTTGGGCACTTCATTTTGAAAGCTGCTTAGCGTCATCGTTTCATTCCGTGAGTTATCCAACAGCATTGATCTGCGGTCAGATGGAAATTAAAACCGGAATTCAATCAACTTAAATTCCCTTTCCGGAAAGCCAAAGTGCTACATGGCACATGGCGTCCGCTTGCTCACTAGAATGAAGTATCACTGCCGGAACTTACCAGCCCCCGAATCACGGACGGGAACTTTCCATTGCGCATCAGGGATATTTCCCACAAAGCACAAAGATTATCTTTCTTGCAAAGATTATTGAAGATTTAAACCACAGACAGGGACCTCGCTGTCGGATATTTCTTAACCGTGGCGACGCCCAATAAAAGATCAGTAGAAATATACCAACCCATATGAATTTATTTCAACATCTTCCATTGTTTATAGTACTAAAACCTATAAAAAACACCCACGTGCCGACCAGAAGATAAACCATCTCCGTCTCAGCTTTACATCATAAACATTGAACTCCAGCAAAAAACGCCTACACCTCGCGCGCCTTGATCTTCAAATGCCGCGCATACCATGGCCGCTTCGGCACCCGTTTGAACAAACCCTGCAGCGCTTCGTCTTGCGCAGCAAACGTAATTCGCAGGGCGAGCTTCATGATCTCTGGGTCCATCTCCATCGAACGCCCCCTCTGCAAGCCTGGCGTGGTGCTGCAGCCATGGGTATCCGGGCCCAGCCACGGGTCGCCGACTTCAACCCAACGCCCCGGCGCGAACCATGCCACGCCATTGACCTCCAGGCGGCTGACCTGGCCGGGATGGAAGCGCTCATGGGCGCGGAACCAGTCTTCGATGCGGTCGTCGATCCAGCCATGGAAGTGCCAGAACACCGGGTTGACGTGGGAGGAAAACGGATCGCCAAGAAAGTCGTTCTCGGGCGCATACCAACGCGCGGCAAAGTCTGCCGGGTCGCGGGCGAAGGGCACGGGGGCGCCGTTGGAGGGGTCGCGGGGCACCGAGGCCCAGCGCATGTGCAGCCAGTCATGCAGGCCCAGCTCCATTTCGGAGCCGAGCTGGCCCAGGGTCAATTTGGCCAGGTATCGCGGGTCGCGGTATTGGGATTCCCAGACCTGGAAGTTGCTGTGGTAGGTCTCGGCGGCTTTGATATCGCTGACCCATTGGGTGTAGTCGCCGTCGTCCGGCGCCAGCCAGGTGGGTGGCAGGGCAAAGCCGTCATGGTTGTCGAAGTAGCGCAGGAAACCCAGGCGATCACGTTCCAGGGCCGGTTGCGGTTCGGGGAAGGCGGACCACGACGGCAAGTCTTGCATCGAACGTGCGGTGCCGAGCATATGCCGATGCATGAAGAAGAAGTCGATGCCCGAGCCGTTGCGATCCTTGAGCTTGCCCCGCGCGTCGCGCTCCTTGCCCCGTGGGCCGGGCTGCCAGCCGATGCCACGCAAGGCGTCGCGTTTTTCCTCGGAGAGCTTGTGCCATTGGTCGCGCGTGGCGTGCCACAGTTGGTGGAACAGGCGGTGCTCGGGGGAAATCAGCCAGGCCAGCAGCGAAGGGTTGAGACCGATGCGTTGGCGGGCTTCGGGAAACGGCTGTTTGTGGGCAACAAAGCGATTATCCGGCGCGGTCAGCGCCAGGGGGCGGTCGAGGTCGAGGATCTGCCCGCTGAGGGTGCCGCTGCCGGCGTTGCCGAAGACGCCCCAGACTTCATCGACGGTCATGCTGAATTCATAGGCCGGCGCGCCGTCGGCTGCATCACGGTCGATCAGCCGCCAATAGAGCTCGGTGCCCTCGCCCGCGAGCAAGTCACCCAACACGCGATAACGGGGTTCGCCATCGCCGCGCAGGTGCTCGGCCGTGTCGAGATAACCACGCAAACCACGCCCACGCGGCGCGACATCGAGCAGCAACGCCAGGCCCTGCGCGGGCAAACCCTTGAGGCCGGCATCGCGGCCTTCAAGCCGCAGGTTCCACACCCCGCGCAACGTGTTCGCCAGGTGCTGGCCGGCGGTATCGGCAAGATCCACCGTGGCTTCGCCGGGGGTGATGGGGAATTCTTCACGCGTCCACTCGCGATGGGCATATAAGGCCGCCGGCACGGCGGCGCCGGTCAGCGCCAGGCCTGCGATGAACCCACGTCGAGAGATCGTCATTGTCTACCTTAGGAAACGGCGTTATCAGAGCTAGAACGTTTACTCGCGCGGGAAATTTACCGCGCCGTCGCCGAGGCCTAAATTTCCGCGCTCATCGCTCGTTCTTCCCAGATAGCAAAGGCCTCAACTGACTGAGACGGCAATGACAAAACCACGTTCGAAAAAGGCGCTGTTTATCGGCCTGGCATTGGCCATCGGCGCCGGGGCCGGTTTCCTGGCTTGGGATCACTGGTTCCGAGGCAATGCCGGCTACCCGCTGGCGGTGATCAAGCAGGCCAATGACCTGCAGGAGCACCTGTTGTCGTTCGACAGCCATATCACCGTACCGCTGGATTTCGGCACTGCCGGTAATGAGGCCGACCACGACGGCGGCGGCCAGTTCGACCTGGCCAAGGCGCGTCGCGGGCGATTGTCCGGGGCGGCGCTGACGGTTTTCGGCTGGCCGGAAATCTGGAACGGCGCCAATGCTCCCCACAGGCCCAGCGACGGCTTTGTCGAGGAAGCCCGCCACGAGCAGGAAGTGCGCTACAAAATCATCTCCGGCATGGTGCGCGACTTCCCCAACGAAGTGGGCATCGCCTACACCCCGGATGACTTCCGGCGCCTGCATGGCGAAGGCAAATTCGCGATCTTTATCAGCATGCTCAACGCCTACCCGCTGGGCAGCGACCTGAACCAGCTGGACCTGTGGACAGCACGCGGCATGCGTATGTTCGGCTTCAGCTATATCGGCAATAACGCCTGGTCCGACTCGTCGCGGCCACTGCCATTTTTCAATGACTCCACCGACGCTCTCGACGGCCTCTCGGACATCGGCCAGCAAGCGGTACACCGCCTCAATGACCTGGGGGTGATCATCGATGTGTCGCAAATGTCGACCAAGGCCCTGGAACAGGTTGCGCAGTTGAGCCGCACGCCACTGGTGGCCTCCCACTCGGCGCCACGCGCGGCGGTGGATATCCCGCGCAACCTCAGTGACAAGGAACTGCAACTGATCAAGCGCAGCGGCGGCGTGGTACAGATCGTGGCCTTCTCCGCCTACCTGCGCCCGCTGAGCCAGCCGACCCAGGACAAGCTCAACAGCCTGCGCGCCCGCTTCGACCTGCCACCCCTGCCCAACCTGGCCGTGGCCCTGATGCCGGGCGACGCAATCATCGCCGCCTGGCCCGAGCACACGTTCGGCGAGTACGCCAGCGCGCTGTACGCGATCCTCGATGACGAACCCAAGGCCACCCTCAAGGACCTGGGCGATGCCATCGACTACACCGTGCGCAAGATCGGCATCGACCATGTCGGCCTGGCGTCGGACTTCAACGACGGCGGCGGTATCGACGGCTGGAACAACGTCGGCGAAATCCGCAACGTCACCGCCGAGCTGATCCAGCGCGGCTACTCCGAAGCCGACATCGCCAAGCTGTGGGGCGGCAACTTTCTGCGGGTGTGGGACCAGGTACAAAAAGCCGCCAGGCCCTTGGCCAACCGCTCATCACCCTCGACGTAAGCCCGTGAGCACAACATGACCGTGCTGAGCCAGCGGTGGTGACGCACGCCCTTTGCCCTTTGAACGAGAGGCCCACATGACGCCATCCGCCCCCCTGACCGCTTTGGCCCTCACCGCCCTGTGCGCAGCGCTGCTGCCCAACCTGGCCGAGGCCGCCACGCCGCAACCCGGCAAAGTGTTCAAGGACTGTAAGGACTGCCCGGAAATGGTGGTGCTGCCCGCCGGCACTTTCACCATGGGCACGCCCGACGATGAGGTCGGCCGCGAGCCGGACGAAGGCCCGATGCATGCCGTGACCTTCGCCAAGCCGTTCGCCATGAGCCGCTTCCAGATCACCGCTGGCGAGTGGGACAGCTATATCCGCCAGACCGGGGTCAAGATCGCCGACGGCGACACCCGCCCCGGCCGCGAATGCATCGCCAGCAAGCCGCGCTACCCCCAGAGCCCGCGTCAGCCGGCAGTGTGCATGGACATGGACGACATCAAACACTACGTGGCCTGGCTGTCGAAAAAGACCGGGCAGCCGTACCACATGGTCAGCGAAGCCCAGCGCGAATACGCCGCGCGCGCCGGCTCCAGCGGCCCCTTCCCGTTTCCGTTCGACGAAGGCAAGGGTTACAGCATTGCCGAACATGCCAACACTTACGGTCCGGCGGATGGCTACAGTTTTTCCTCGCCGGCCGGCAGCTACCCGCCGAACGCATTCGGCATGTACGACATGCACGGCAACGTCTACGAGCGCGTGGCCGACTGCGAACACCCCAACTACATCGGCGCACCGACCGACGGCAGCGCCTGGGTGGAACCGAACTGCGAGAGCTACCAGATCCGTGGCAATGACTGGGGCGAAGCGCCAGTGTTCTCGCGCTCGGGCAATCGCAACAACATCTACCCGCAGACACGCGGGGACTGGATCGGCTTTCGGGTAGTGCGCGACCTGTAACAACAAATCCCCTCACTGCACCTACTGCACCTACTGCACTCGCTGCACCCACCGCACCTACTGCACCCACTGCATCCACTGCATCCACTGCATCCGCTGCATCCACTGCATCCGCTGCATCCGCTGCATCCGCTGCACCCGCTGCACCCGCTGCACCCACTGTAGGAGCGAGCTTGCTCGCGAAGCTCCCGAGTACGCCGCGTTTATCCAGGATAAACGCGTTATCGTTGGCGATTTTCGCGGGCAAGCCCGCTCCTACAGGGGGCGTGCGTCAGCTTTGCTGAGCCAACCGTTCCAAACCTTCATGCAACGCCGGAAACAGGCTGTTGTTGAAGTTGTTCCAGCGCAATTCGAGGATGGTGTCGTCCGGGGAAATCTCGGTCTTGAGCACGTCGTGGAACACTTCACCGGAGTCGATGCCGTTGTCCACGTAGTGGAACGACGCACCGGTCAGGTACCGCGGCTCGCACGGCTGCGTCTCCTTGGTCATCCAATCCACCACCGCCTGGCCACGGGCACCGTACAAGGCGTTCCAGGTGGCGTAGGCGCCCCGGCGCTCGTAGGGCGATTCGATACGGGTAATGCCCGGGTGAATGTTCATGATCCGCCGCGCAAATGGCGCACCCGAGCGCACCAGCTCATCGAGGATCACCAACAGGCCGTCCAGCACCACGATATCGGCCTTCAGCTCCACCAGCGTGTCGTGCAGGCGGCGTTCGAAGTCCTGCTTGCCGGCGATGTGTTGCGCGCTGCCACGCGGCAGGCGGCGGTAGGTGGACGGCACGCTCAGCAGCAAATCGTTGACCAGACGCCCCTGCACCCGCAGGTCCGCCGGGTACAGCCACTGGCGGCCCGGCGCATAGGCAAAGCCATAGTCGGCGACCAATTGCCGGTCACGCGGGTTTTGCTCGTCGTCGTCATACACCACGCCCACCAGGTTATAGGCCTCGCCCAGCGACGTATCGTTGAGCGAGCCCACCAGAAACTCCAGCACCGACTTCATGTAGCGCTCGTGGTCCTTATAGGCCACTGGCTGCCCGGCCTTGTCGGCGGCGGCATTTCTCAGGGACCACACATACACCAGGTTCTTTTTCGTCATTGGTTCGCTCTCACTGGATAGATCCGGCACGCGACCCTACGCGTGCGCCTACCCAACAAGAACGAACCAGGCAGCGGGCAATTTATCCGCCACCGCCACCGCCGGGCACGCCGCGCTAAATACTCGCGCCGACGCTTCGTTTGTCATGGGTAAGGGTCTGTGTGCCCAGCCCCCTCCATTCACTTTCCGGGAAGTACCTATGACCGACCCCAAGCGCGGCGCCTTCAGCGGTTTGCTCGCATTGCTCAGGCCCTTTCGCGCCATCGTGAGCGTCTCCGTCGCCCTGGGCATGGCCGGTGGCCTGGCCATCACGCTGCTGCTGGCGACTATCAATAATGCGCTGCACTCCGCCGCCGGGATGACCCAGGGGGTGATTCTGACGTTTGCTGCGCTGTGTGTGCTGGCGCTGGTCAGTTCGATTATTTCCGATATCGGCACCAATTACGTCGGCCAACGGATCATTGCCGCCCTGCGCAAGGACCTCGGCGAAAAGGTGCTGTCGGCGCCGATCGGGCAGATCGAGGGTTATCGCTCCCACCGGCTGATCCCGGTACTGACCCACGACGTCGACACCATCAGCGATTTCTCCTTCGCGTTCACACCGCTGGCCATTGCGGCCACAGTGACCCTGGGTTGCCTGGGCTACCTGGCCTACCTGTCGGTACCGATGTTTCTGATGATGGTGGTCGCCATCGTGATCGGCAGTGCCGTGCAGTTCATCGCTGGCGGCAAAGGCATCCAGGGCTTCGACCTGGCGCGCAGCCACGAGGATGAGCTGCAGCGTTACTACAACGCCATTGCCTCCGGCGCCAAGGAACTGCGCATGCACCGGCCCCGGCGCTTTCGCATGAACACCCAGCGCATTCAGGAAACCGCGGACCGCATCGCCGACATCCAGGTGCGTTCCGTGAACATCTACATCCTTGCCAAGACCTTTGGCTCGATGCTGTTCTTCGTGGTGATCGGCCTGGCCCTGGCGATGCAGGCCTATAACCCCAACCCCGACCCTAGCGTGATCACCGGTTTCGTCCTGGTGCTGCTGTACATGAAAGGCCCGCTGGAACACCTGCTCGGCTACCTGCCGGTGGTGGGCAAGGCGAAGATTGCATTTGGTCGTATCAGTGAGCTGTCACAGCGCTTCTCCTCGCCGGAACCGCACCTGCTGATGGATGACAGCGAAGCCCCGCAACCGGTGGTCAACAGCCTGGAATTACGCGGTGTGCGCTACAGCCCGCCGGCAGTGGCAGGCAGCGAACCGTTCCACCTGGGGCCGATCGACCTGAACATCGCCCAGGGCGATATCGTGTTCATCGTCGGCGAAAACGGCAGCGGCAAGACCACCCTGATCAAGCTGCTGCTGGGGCTGTACCCGCCGCAGGCCGGGGAAATCCTGCTCAATGGCAACGCTGTGAGCGACCCCGAGCGCGACGACTATCGCCAACTGTTCACCACGGTGTTCGCCGATTACTACCTGTTCGACGACCTGGTCCAGGGCAGCGCCGCCCAGTCACTCGACAGCGCGACAAAATACCTGGAACGCCTGGAGATCGCCCACAAGGTCAGCGTCAAGGACGGTGTGTTCAGCACCACCGATCTGTCCACCGGCCAACGCAAGCGCCTGGCGCTGGTCAACGCCTGGCTGGAAGAACGCCCGGTGCTGGTGTTCGACGAGTGGGCCGCCGACCAGGACCCGGCCTTCCGCCGGATCTTCTATACCGAGCTGCTGCCGGACCTCAAGCGCCTGGGCAAGACCATCATCGTGATCAGTCACGACGACCGCTATTTCGATATCGCCGACCAATTGGTGCGCCTGCGCGCCGGCCAGGTCGTGCGCGAAATGACGCCAGCGTGAATTTTCTTTTCCGGTTTCCCGGGATAGGAACGTCTCACTAGTGGTAATGAGAACCAGACTCAATAAACACTTATAATTGCCCACTTAAAACATAGAAGAGAAAACACCCATGCCAGCACGACTCGGTCTCAGCCCACTGAGCAAAGCGCTATCCATGCGTCGGGCCCTGAACATCAACCTCCTGCCGAACGCCCTGGCCCTGGCCATATCACTGCCGGTGGCCGGCTATGTGCAGGCACAAGAGATCGAGTTGGACATTCCCGCGCAGCCGCTGGGGAGCGCGCTGCAGGCCTTCGGTCATCAGGCCAACATGCAGGTGCTCTACAGCCCGACCGACGTGCAAGGCAAGAACAGCACCGCCGTCAAAGGCAAACTGGACCCGCAACAGGCGATCAATACCCTGCTGTCAGGAACGTCGACCACCCACAGCCTCAATGGCAATTCGCTGACCGTCACCGCCGCCGGTACCTCCGCCGGGCTGGAACTGAGCCCGACCCAGGTGACCGCCAACCAACTGGGCAGCGTGACCGAAAACACCGGTTCCTATACCCCAGGCTACATCGCCACCTCGACCCGCCTGGTGCTGACGCCCAAGGAGACGCCGCAGTCGGTGACCGTCATCACCCGCCAGCACATGGACGACTTCGGCCTGAACAACGTTGACGACGTGATGCGCCACACGCCGGGCATCACCGTCTCGGCCTTCGATACCGAGCGCAGCAACTACTACGCCCGTGGTTTCTCCATCAACAACTTCCAGTACGACGGCATTCCGTCCACTGCGCGCAACGTGGCCTATTCAGCGGGTAACACCCTGAGCGACATGGCGATCTATGACCGGGTCGAAGTACTCAAGGGCGCCACAGGCCTGCTCACTGGCGCAGGCTCCCTGGGTGCGACCATCAACCTTGTGCGCAAAAAGCCCACCGCAGAGTTCCAGGGCCACGCCAGCGTGGGCGCCGGCTCCTGGGACAACTACCGCAGCGAGCTGGATGTGAGCGGCCCGCTGACCGAAACCGGGAATGTCCGGGGTCGGGCGGTGGCGGCTTACCAGGACAAGCATTCCTTCATGGACCGCTATGAGCGCCAAAGCCCGGTCTACTACGGCATCATGGAATTCGACCTGTCCCCGGACACCATGCTGACCGTGGGTGGCGACTACCAGGACAGCCTGCCAAAAGGCTCGTCCTGGTCCGGCAGCTTCCCGCTGATCGACGCCCAGGGTAATCGCAACAAGGTGAAGCGCTCGTTCAACAACGCCGCCGACTGGAGCAGTTGGGAGCAGTACACCCGCACCCTATTCGCCATAGTCGAGCACGACCTCGGCGATGGCTGGGTTACCAAGCTGCAACTGGACCACAAGATCAACGGCTACCACGCGAAGATGGGCTCGATCCAGGGCAGCACTCCCAACCTGGACGGCACTTCGCAGCTGACATCGGGCAAGTACACCGGCGAAACCGTCAGCGACTCCGCCGACCTATATGTGAGCGGCCCGTTCAGCCTGGGTGGCCGCGAGCATGAGCTGGTCCTCGGCGGCTCCATCAGTTCTTCCGAGTGGAACGGCAATGGCTACTGGAACCTCGCCCCCAACCTGGTGAACTTCCACAACTGGCACGGCAACGCGACCGAACCGGATTGGGGCACACCGCAGTCGAAGATCGACGACACCGTGCGCCAGACCGGCGCGTACATGACCACCCGCCTGAACCTCGCCGACGACCTCAAGCTGCTGCTCGGCGGCCGCGTGGTCGACTACACCGTCACCGGCAACAACCCGACCTACAAGGAAACCGGACGGTTCGTGCCGTATGCCGGTGTGGTCTACGACCTGAACGACACGTACTCGGTCTACGCCAGCTACACCGATATCTTCATGCCGCAGGAAAGCTACAACCGCGACCGCAACAACAAGCTGGTCGAGCCGGATGAAGGCCAGAACTGGGAACTGGGCGTCAAGGCAGACTTCCTGGACGGTCGTGTAAACGCCAGCGCCGCCTACTTCGAGATCCACGAAACCAACCGTTCCGTGTCCGACGACGAATACAACAACCGCACGCCGACACCGTCGAACTATGCGTTCAAGGGCACCAAGGCCGTGACCAAGGGTTACGAAGTCGAAATGTCGGGCGAACTGGCACCGGGCTGGCAGCTCCAGGGTGGCTATACCCACAAGGTTGTGCGCGACGACAACGACATCAAGATCTCGACCTTCGAGCCGGAAGATCAGGTCAGCGTCTACACCTCGTACAAGTTCAAGGGCAACCTCGACAAGCTGACCGTCGGCGGCGGCGCTCGCTGGCAGAGTGTTGGCTGGCAGGACATCTACAACAGCCCGAAAGGCGGCTACGAGGAGTTTTCCCAGGAATCCTACTGGCTGGTGGACCTGATGACCCGCTACCAGTTCACCAAGAACGTGTCGGCAACGTTGAACGTCAACAACATCTTCGATAAGACCTACTACACCAACATCGGCTTCTATAACTCTGCCGCCTACGGCGAGCCACGCAACTTCATGCTCAGCACCCGCTGGGACTTCTAAGGCCTGCTCGTAGCCGCCCTGGCGGCTACCGAGGGTTCCAACCCTAACGCCCCGTACATTCATTGCCCGGGGCGTTTTTGCAGGGGCCGGTCGTTGAACCCCACCCCACGAAAAAGCCCCCGGTCACCATCAGTGGCCGGGGGCTTGTTCGTTCAGGCCCGGTGTTACGCCATCGCGTCGGCGAAGCTGCGCACGAACGCGGCGTTGTCGATCAACCGATCGTGACTGGTCTCGATCAGCACCGAACGTTCAATCCGGGACTGGCCGGCGACCTCCAGCATGCTCGCCTCAATCAACCGATGATGCACACCCGTGCGGCTCAAGGTCGCCCACCAGCAACTGATCGGCGCCTTGATCGCCTTGAAATCGGCATCATGCAGGCGCTGCCCCAGCATGCGGTCGACCTCCCACGAGATTTGCGCCTCATGGCCGCTGAGCAACTCTTCCTTGAGTTCATGGAAGCGCTCACCCAGCACATCCCCGGCCCACTGGTTGAACCCGGCCCATTGCTCATCGTCGCCGTCAACCGTGGCCTGCTGGCCCGACCACTTGGCATGGATCTGCGCCGTGAACTCAGGGAACATCGCGCCCAACAATTCCACGCGCCGGTCATTGGCGGATATTTCGCGCTCATCGACCATCACCGCCGTGTCCCAGAAGGGCTTGACCCACTGGGGTGGCGATGCGTCGATCCAGCCCACGCACTCCACTTCCCGCCCAGCCTGCTCCAGGCCATGGGCAACTTCCATCGCCAGGTTGCCGCCCAGGGACCAGCCCGCCAGACGGAAGGCCCCCTCCGGCTGCGCCGTCAACAATTGCGCGGTGTAGTCCTCGACCATCTCGTGCCAGGCCGGCACTTCACTGCCCTCCTCGGCCAACGCCCGGCAGATCACGCCCATTACCGGCCGCTGCTCGCGCAACGCCAGGGCAATGGCCTTGTAGCAATGCACCGAACCATAGCTGGGGTGAAACAGGTACAACGGTGTGCCACGGGTCTGGCTGTTCAACCTGACGATCAACGAGTTGCCGGCCTGACCATTGACACAGGCCACCTGCCCCGCAACCGTCGGGTTGAGCATCAGCTGACTCACCGAAAGCTCGACGCCGGTAGCCTTGCGGATACGCTCCTTGAGCATCAACACCAGCAACGAGTGCCCGCCCAGCTCGAAGAAGTTGTCCTCCACCCCCACCTGTTCAAGGCCCAGGACCTCGCGCCAGGCGAGCACAACGGTGTGCTCCAGCGGGTTGCTCGGCGCAACGAAGTGCCGCTGATGCACGCTGGCGTCCGGTGCCGGCAGGGCCTTGCGGTCTAACTTGCCGTTGGGGCTCAAGGGCATGCGGTCCAGCACGACCCATTGCGCAGGCACCATGTAGTCGGGCAAATGCGCCAGCAAGTGATGACTCAGGGCATCACGCCAGGCGGCGGCCGGGTCGTGCAACACCAGGTAGCCCACCAGATGCTTGCCATCCTGCACTTGCACCGATGCTTCACGCACCTGCGGATGCTCCAGCAGGCGCGCTTCGATTTCGCCCAGCTCGATCCGCAAACCACGCAACTTGACCTGATGATCCAGGCGCCCCAGGTATTCAATCACGCCATCCCTGCGCTGACGGACCCGGTCCCCGGTACGATACAACCGCGCGCCAGGCTGGAACGGGCACGGCACAAAGCGCTCGGCGGTCAGGCCGGGACGGCGATGGTAACTGCGCGCCAGCCCGACCCCGCCCAGGTACAACTCACCGGCAACACCCGCGGCAACCGGCTGCAACTGTGCATCCAGCACATGGGTGCGCAAGTTGGCGATCGGCTGGCCAATCGGCACGCTGTCGCGGTTTTCATCGACACACGTCCAATGGGTAACATCAATGGCCGCCTCGGTCGGGCCGTACAGGTTGAACAACCCGGCCTTGGGCAGTTTGGCGAACACCTGTTGCTGGGCGTCCACCGGCAGGGCTTCGCCGCTGCAAATGATGCGTTGCAGGCCCTGGCAACTGCCGGCCTGCGAGTCCTGGAGGAACGCCTGCAACATCGAGGGCACGAAGTGCAAAGTGGTGACCTGGTGTCGATTGATCAACGTCACCAGGCGCGACGGCTCCCGATGATCACCCGGAGCCGCCATGACCAACCGGGCGCCGCTCATCAACGGCCAGAAGAACTCCCAGACCGACACGTCAAAACTGAACGGCGTCTTTTGCAGCACCGTATCACTGGCATCCAGTGCATACGTTTGCTGCATCCACAGCAATCGGTTGGTCAATGCACAGTGGCGGTTACCGGCGCCCTTCGGCTGCCCGGTGGAACCGGAGGTGTAGATGACATAAGCGAGGTTTTCGGCCTCGACGGCGACCTCGGGATTGAAGGTGGCAAACCCTGCCAGCCAGCTGTCACCCTGCTCCACCACCAGGCACTGTACGCAGTCACCGATGGGCAACGACGCGACCAGATGCGCCTGCGTCAACAGCAGTTGCACCCCACTGTCCTGCAGCATGTAGGCCAGGCGCTCGCGCGGGTATTCCGGGTCCAGCGGCACATAGGCGCCGCCAGCCTTGAGCACGGCCAGAAGCGCCACCACCATCTCCACCGAACGCTCCATCGCCACGCCCACCAGCAGGTCTGGCCCGACACCGGCCTGTATCAGGCGGTGCGCCAGGCGGTTGGCACGAGCATTCAGCTGGGCGTAAGTGAGCACTTCGCAATCAAACAGCAATGCCTGGGCATCCGGCGTGCGTTCGGCTTGCGCTTCGATCAACTGCTGCACGCTCTGCTGCAACGGGTAATCCTGCGCCGTGTCGTTCCACTGCTCGACCATCACCTGTTGCTCCAGACGCTCCAGCATCGGCAACTGGGTGACCCGCTGATTCGGATCGCCGAGCATGCCCTGCAACAGGTTCTGCCAATGGCGGGCCATGCGCTTGGGTGTCGCGGCGTCGAACAGATCAGTGGCGTAGGTCAGGGTCGCCCACAGCCCTTCGGCGGTCTCCTGGGTGTCCAGGCTCAAGTCGAACTGCGCGGTCTGCGCGCCCCACTCCAACCCTTCAACCCTCAGGTCGGCAAGCTGCTGGCCGCTGTTGGCCAGGCGCGCTTCGCTCTGGTGATTGAACAACACCTGGAACAACGGGTTATGGCTCAGGCTGCGCTCGGGTTGCAGCGCCTCGACCAATTGCTCGAAGGGCAGGTCCTGATGGCTCTGGGCATCCAGGGCCCGCCGCTTGGCCTGCTGCAACAATTGGGTGACGGTCAGTTGAGCATCGATATCGGCCTTGAGCACCTGGGTATTGACGAAGAACCCCACCAGCCGCTCGGTTTCGACCCGGCTGCGGTTGGCGATCGGCACACCGACGCGAATATCCTGCTGGCCGCTGTAACGGTGCAACAGGGTCTGGAACGACGCCAGCAGTACCATGAACAACGTGACCCCCTCACGCTGCGCCAGGGCCTTGAGCCCCGTCACCAGCGCCGGGTCCAGGACGACATCCAGGCTCGCCCCGCGATAGCTCTGCACCGAAGGTCGCGGCCGCTCGGCGGGCAGTTCCAGCACTGGCTGTTCACCGCCCAGCAGCGTTTGCCAGTAAGCCAATTGGCGCTCGCGCTCGCCGCCCGCCATCCAGTCGCGCTGCCACTGCGCATAGTCGGCGTATTGAATCGGCAGCGCCGGCAGTTGCAGGTCCTGGCCTTGGCTGTAGGCCGCGTACAGTTGCACCAGCTCGTCGACCATCACCTGCATCGACCAGCCATCGCAGACGATGTGATGCTGCACCAGCACCAGCACGTGTTCGTCGTCAGCCAGGCGCAGCAGGGTCACCCGCAGCAGCGGGCCTTGTTGCAGGTCAAACGGTCGCGCGATCTCGGCTTGCACCAGGCGCTGCACATCCGCTTCATCGGCGTCGGCATGCAGGATCTCTACGGCACCCGCATCACGGATCATTTGCAGGGCGCGGCCTGCGTCCTGGTACACCTGGGTGCGCAGGCTTTCATGGCGCGCCACCAGCGTTTCGAAACTGCGTTGCAGCGCGGCCTGGTCCAGCCAGCCACGCAGGCGCAGGGTGCTGGGGATGTGGTACGCGGCGCTCTGGGGGTCCAGTTGCCAGAGGAACCACTGGCGCTCCTGGGCATAAGACAATGCCAACGGCTGCTGGCGGCTGACGGGCAGAATCGCCGGCGCACTGTCCGTCTCGGCTGTCGAACGCTGCAGCGTCTCGACAAAACCCTGCAACCGCGGGTGTTCAAACAGGGTTCTGAGGGGAACTTCCCGGCCCAGCAACTGGCGCAGACGGGAGATGACCTGCATCGCCAGCAACGAGTGCCCCCCCGATTCAAAGAAGTGGTCGGCCAGGCCAACCCGTTCCAGGCCCAGGATTTCACCCCAGATCGCCGCCACGTCCTGCTCCAGCTCGCTCTGTGGCGCCACATACACCTGCTGCATCTGGCTCACATCAGGACGCGGCAGGCCCTTGCGATCGAGCTTGCCATTGGGGGTGAGCGGCATGCGCTCCAGGAACATCAGGTGCGAGGGCACCATGTAGTCCGGCAGGCGGGTTTTCAGGGCGCGGCGCAGGTTTTCACGGCAGGTGGACTGGGCCACCGCATCGTCCATCAGCACCGGATCCAGTGGCACCACATAGGCCACCAACTGCTTACCGGTCGGGCCTTCCTGGGCCACCACCACGGTTTCGCCGACGCTGTCCTGCTCACGCAGCCGCGCTTCGATCTCGCCCAGTTCGATACGGAAACCGCGGATCTTCACCTGGTGGTCGACACGGCCGAGGTAATCCACCACGCCATCCGGGCGGCCACGGGTCAGGTCGCCGCTGCGGTACACGCGGCTGCCGGGTTTGCCGAACGGGTCGGGGACGAAGCGTTCGGCGGTGAGTGCCGGACGTTCCAGATAACCACGCGCCACGCCCTCACCGCCCAGGTACAGCTCGCCAGCGACGCCGATGGGTTGCAGGTTGAGTTGGGCGTCGAGGATGTAGCCGCTGCGGTTGCCCAACAGCGTGCCGATCGGTGCGTACACGGCGCCGCAGGGATCGCCCTTGTGTGCTTTCCACAACAACGGCGTAACCACAGTTTCGGTCGGGCCGTAGCCGTTGAACAGATAAGTGGGTTTCAGCGCACGCCAGGCCAGGTCGTAGCTCGCTTGCGCCACCGCGTCACCGCCAAAGCAATACACGCGCACCTTCGGTGGGTTACCGTCGCGCTCGGCATGCTCGGCCAACTGTTGCAGGTACACCGGCGGGAACACGGCCATGGTCACGTTGTGACGGTGCATTTGCGCGTAGGTGTATTCCGGCAGCCACAGGCTGTCATCGCGGATCAGCACGCTCGCGCCGTTGATCAGCGGGTGCATCCAGCCTTCGTGGGAGCCGTCGAAAGCGAAGGACATGAAGTGCAATTCGCAATCGGCCGGGCCGGTTTCGTAGCGTTCGCCGGTGGCGATGATATGCGCCACCAGCGGACCGTGGGCCACCGCCACGCCCTTGGGCATGCCGGTGGAGCCCGAGGTGTAGATCACGTAGGCGAGGTTGTCGCCGTCGAGATCAACCGACGGCGCAGTGTCGCTGAAGCCGCTCCAGGTTTCGGTGCGGTCGATGGCGAGCGTATCCAGGCCTTCGGCAATCGGCAGTTGCTGCTGCACGGCGGTATGGGTCAACAGCAGCTTGGCGCGGCTGTCCTGCATCATGTACAGCAGGCGATCACGCGGGTATTCGACGTCCAGCGGCACGTAAACGCCGCCGGCTTTCAGCACCGCGAGGAACGCCACCATGATCTCCGCACTGCGCGGCATGGCAATCGCCACGCGCACTTCCGGGCCGACGCCACGGGCGATCAACGCGTGGGCCAACTGGTTGGCCTGGCGGTCCAGCTCGCCGTAAGTCAGGGTTTGCGTGTCGAACTTGACCGCGACTGCCTGCGGGTTTTCCCGCGCACGCTCGGCCACCAATTCATGTACCAGACGCTGGGCCGGGAAGCCGGCGTCGGATTGATTCCACAACTGCAGAATGTGCCGCTGTTCATCCCCGTCCAGCAGGTTCAACTGGCCGAGGGTCTGCTGCGGATCGGCGACCATCGCCTGCAACAGGTTCTGCCAATGCCGCGCCATACGTTGCACGGTCGACGCTTCGAACAGGTCCTGGGCATACCCCAATGTGGCCCAGATACCTTCGGTAGATTCTTGAATATCCAGGTCCAGATCGAAATGCGCGGTCCGGCTTTCCCACTCCAGTCCTTCTACCCGCAGCGTCGGCAATTGGTGCTGGACCTGGGCCTGGCCGACGTCGGTCTGGTGGTTGAACATCACTTGGAACAACGGGTTGTGGCTCAGGCTGCGCTCGGGCTGCAACGCCTCCACCAACTGCTCGAACGGCAAGTCCTGGTGGGCCTGCGCCTCCAGCGCCCGTTGCCGGGTCTGCTGCACCACCTGCGCGACGCTCATCTGCCCGTGAATGTCGGCCTTGAGCACCTGGGTGTTGACGAAAAAGCCGATCAGGCGCTCGGTTTCACTGCGGTTGCGGTTGGCGATCGGCACGCCGACGCGGATGTCTTCCTGGCCGCTGTAGCGGTGCAGCAAGGTCTGGAACGAAGCCAGCAACAGCATGAACAGGGTCACGCCCTGTTGCTGGGCCAGGGCCTTGAGGTCGCGGGCGAGCGCGGGCGCCAGTTCGATCGGCAGGCGTGCGCCACGGTGGCTTTGCACCGCCGGGCGCGGGTGGTCGAACGGCAGCTCCAGCACGCTCTGCTCACCGCCGAGCCGGTCGCGCCAGTAGTTCAGTTGGCGATCCTTCTCGCCCGCCTCCATCCAACGGCGCTGCCACACGGCGTAATCGGCGTACTGGAGCGGCAGCGCCGGCAATACCAGGGTCTGACCCTGGCTGTAAGCCGCGTAGTGCTGCACCAGTTCCTCGACCATCAGTTGCATCGACCAGCCATCGGAGACGATGTGATGCTGCACCAGCACCAGCACATGCTCATCGGCGGCCAGGCGCAGCAGGCAGACACGCAGCAACGGCCCTTGTTGCAGGTCGAAGGGCTGGGCGATCTCGGCTTCTACCCGGGCCTTCAGCGCAGCTTCATCGACATCGGCGCACGCGATGTGCAACGACACCTGCGGTTCAATCACTTGAACCGTGCGCTCGCGCTCCTGGCGCAGGGAGGTGCGCAGGCTTTCATGACGGGCCAGCAAGGTGTCGAAACTGCGCTGCAACGCCGCGTGGTCGAGCTGGCCTTTCAGGCGCAGCGCGCTAGGGATGTGGTACGCCGCGCTGTGCGGCTCCAACTGCCAGAGAAACCACTGGCGCTCCTGGGCATACGACAGCGGCAACGGCTGGTCGCGCCCGGCCGGCAGCAGGGCCGGGGCTTTCGGGGCGGCGGGATCGGCGGTCGTCAAGGCAGCGACAAAGCCTGCCAGGCGCGGCTGCTCGAACAGCGTCTTGAGCGGGACTTCCAGGTCCAGGGCCTGGCGAATGCGCGAGACCACTTGCATGGCCAGCAGGGAATGCCCGCCCAGTTCAAAGAAATGATGGGCCAGGCCGACACGCTCGACGCCAAGGATATCGGCCCAGATCGCCGCGATCTGTTGCTGCAGCGGCGTGACCGGTGCCAACCATGCCTGCTGTGCCGAGCCGCCGACGGGTGTCGGCAGGGCCTGGCGGTCGAGCTTGCCGTTGGGGTTCAAGGGCATGCGCTCGAGGAAGATCAGGTGCGCCGGCACCATGTAATCGGGCAGTTGCTCGCGCAAAGTGGCCTTGAGCTGTTCGGCGGCGCTCACCTGCTCCGGCTCGGACAATGGCTGCGTCGCCACCAGATAGGCCACCAACTGATTGTCGGCGGCCAGCACGAAAGCCTCACGGACGTCATCCTGGGCCAGCAGCAGCGCCTCGATTTCACCCAGCTCGATACGGAACCCACGGATCTTCACCTGGTGATCGACGCGGCCGACGTATTCGATCACCCCGTCGGCGCGATAACGCGCCACGTCGCCGGTGCGATAAAGACGCTCGCCCAGGCGGCCGAACGGGTCGGCGACAAAGCGCTCGGCGGTCAGGCCCGGGCGTTGCAGGTAAGCACGCGCCAAGCCGCTGGCACTGGCGATGTAGAGTTCGCCCACGGCGCCGACCGGCAACAGGTTGAGGTCGCCGTCCAGCACATACAACGCCCGCCCCGGCAACGCGCGGCCAATCGGGCTGGCGCTGCCGCCGATCACCCCATCGTCGGCGCTGCAATCGAGCACGCTGGACACCACCGTGGCCTCGGTGGGCCCGTAGGTGTTGAGCAGCCGCACATGCCCCAGCCCGGCCCCGCGCCACATCGCCGGGCCGTCCAGGGGCATGGCTTCGCCGCCGATATGCACCTGGCGCAAGGCCCCGTAAGACCGTGGGCCCGCCGCCAGGCAATCGTGCAGGAACAGTTTCCAGTAAGCCGTCGGCAAGTCGGCCAGGGTGATGCCCTGATCGATGATCTGCCGGTACAGGTCGGCGCCGTCCCACAACTGCGGGCCGCGCAACACCACGGTGGCGCCCAGGGTCAGCGCCGGGTACAGCTGCTCGACGAAGCCGTCGAAGTTCAAGGTGGCGAACTGCAGCACCCGATCCTGTGGGACCAGGCGCGAATAGTCGGCCGCGATGTCGGCGAACTCACTCAGCGCCGCGTGGCTGATGGCAACGCCCTTGGGTTTGCCGGTGGAGCCCGAGGTGTAGATCACGTAGGCCAGGCTCTGCGGCTCGACGTCGAGCGCCGGAGCGTGTTCGGCATACGGCGCCAACGTCGCGTGGGCCAGGTCGATATCCAGGCAGGTCAACGACCCGGCCAGCGGCAGGCGCTCACGCAGGTGAGACTGAGTCAACACCAGGCGCACGCCACTGTCCTCGAGCATATGCACCAGGCGCTCGCGCGGATACTCAGGGTCAAGCGGCACGTAGGCACCGCCCGCCTTGAGCACCGCCAACAGGCTGACCACCATGGCAAAGGAACGCTCGACGGCGATACCGACCAGGCCGTCCGGGCCGATCCCCTGGTCGATCAGGTAGTGCGCCAGACGATTGGCCTGGCGGTTCAGTTCGCCATAGCTGAGCGTCTGGTCATCCAGGGCCAGCGCCTGGCGTTCAGGATGCTGGCGGGCCTGGGCCTCGAACCGGTGGTGTACGGCTTGTGCGACGGCGACGCTGGCCGGCGCGTTCCAATCCTGGAGCATCGTCTGCTGCTGCGCACGGTCGAGCATCGGCAGCGCGCTAAGACGGCTGCGCGGCGCACTCACCAGCGCCTGGAGCAGGTTTTGCCAATGTTGCGCAAAGCGCTCGATAGTCGCCGCCTCGAACAAGTCGGTGGCGTAGGTCAGCGCGGCCCACAGACCTTCAGCGGATTCATGGGTGTCCAGGCTCAGGTCGAAATGGGTGGTCTGGTTGTCCCAGTCCAGTTCTGTCACGCGCAGGCCGGGCAGGTGCTGGCCGTCACCGCTGGCCTGGGTGTCGGTCTGGTGGTTGAACATCACCTGGAACAACGGGTTGTGGCTCAGGCTGCGTTCAGGCTGCAACGCCACCACCAACTGTTCGAACGGCAGGTCCTGGTGCGCCTGGGCTTCCAGGGAACGACGCTTGGTCTGCTGCAACAGTTCGGCAAACGTCATCTGCCCGTCGAGGTCGGCCTTGAGCACCTGGGTGTTGACGAAAAAGCCAATCAGCCGCTCGGTTTCGACGCGGTTGCGGTTGGCATTCGGTACGCCGATGCGAATATCCGCTTGGCCGCTGTAGCGAAACAGCAGGGTCTGGAACGACGCCAGCAGGAGCATGAACGGCGTCACGCCTTCTTGCTGCGCCAGGCGCTTGAGGCCCGTCACCAGGTCCGCCTGCAGCTGCACCTGCAGGCTCGCGCCGCGATGGCTTTGCTGCGCGGGGCGCGGGTGATCGAGGGGTAATTCCAGCACGGGTTGCTCACCGCCCAGCAGGTCCTGCCAGTACGCCAACTGGCGGGCCCTCTCCCCGGCCTCCATCCAGTTGCGTTGCCACAGCGCGTAGTCGGCGTACTGGATCGGCAGGCCCGGCAGGCTGAGGTCCTGGCCCTGACTGTAGGCGGCATACAACTGCACCAGTTCCTGGACCATCACTTGCATCGACCAGCCATCGGAAACGATGTGGTGCTGCACCATCACCAGCACATGCTCATCTTCCGCCAGTTGCAACAGGGTCACGCGCAACAGCGGCCCTTGTTGCAGATCGAACGGGCGGGCGACCTCGGCTTCGACCCGCGCCATCAGTTGCGCCTCGTGAACAACCTCCTGCCGGATCTCGACACGCGCCTCGGGCTCGATGGTTTGCAACAGCTGCTCACCGTCCTGGATCAGCCGGGTGCGCAGGCTTTCGTGGCGCGCCAGCAGGCTGTCGAAGCTGCGCTGCAACGCCGCCAGGTCCAGGCGCCCCTGCAAGCGCAATGCGCCGGGGATGTGGTAGGTGGCGCTGTCCGGGTCCAACTGCCACAGGAACCACTGGCGCTCCTGGGCATAGGACAGCGGCAGGCGTTGGCCGTCCTCGCGGATCGAGGCAATCGGCAGTTGGGCGAAGCTCATGCCACGGCTTTGCAGGCGCTGGTAAAACTGCTGGCGCTGTTCCAGCGGCAGGCGAAGAAAGCGCGAAACCAGATCGATATTAGGGTTGGAACGCATGGGTCAAATCGCCTCTAGTTCGCTCAAAAAGTCACGAAGGTCGTCGAAATCTTGCGCGCTGCCGGCGCGGAAGGCGGCAGCGGCCTGCACGTAGGCGCGCAGGGTTTCGGTCTGGAACACTTCCACCAGCGGCACTTCCAGGCCCAGCTCGGCCTGGACCCGCGAGGTGATCTGGATCGCCAGCAACGAGTGGCCGCCGACCTCGAAGAAGTTGTCGTTCAGGCCCACATTCGGCAGGCGCAGCACCTCGGCCCAGATCGCGGCGATCTGCTGTTCCAGCTCGGTTTCGGGGGCGACGTAGGCCTGTTGCATCAGGCTCGCGTCCGGCTCGGGCAGGCCCTTGCGGTCGAGTTTGCCGTTGGGGGTCAGCGGCATTTGCGCCAGGAACATGAAGTGCGCGGGTACCATGTAATCCGGCAGGCGAGTTTTCAGGGCGCGGCGCAGGGTGTCGCGCCACTCGGCGTGGTTGGCCAGGCTGGCATCTGCCGGCACCACGTAGGCCACCAGTTGCTTGCCGGTCGGGCCTTCCTGAGCCACCACCACGGTTTCGCCGACGCTGTCCTGCTCGCGCAGCCGCGCTTCGATCTCGCCCAGTTCGATACGGAAACCGCGGATTTTCACCTGGTGGTCGACACGGCCGAGGTAATCCACCACGCCATCCGGGCGGCCACGGGTCAGGTCGCCGCTGCGGTACACGCGGCTGCCGGGTTTGCCGAACGGGTCGGGGACGAAGCGTTCGGCGGTGAGTGCCGGGCGCTCCAGATACCCACGCGCCACGCCCTCGCCGCCCAGGTACAGCTCGCCAGCGACGCCGATGGGTTGCAGGTTGAGTTGGGCGTCGAGGATGTAGCCGCTGCGGTTGCCCAACAGCGTGCCGATCGGTGCGTACACGGCGCCGCAGGGATCGCCCTTGCGTGCTTTCCACAGCAACGGCGTGACCACGGTTTCGGTCGGGCCGTAGCCGTTGAACAGGTAGGTCGGCTTTAGCGCACGCCAGGCCAGGTCATAGCTCGCTTGCGCCACCGCGTCACCGCCAAAGCAATACACGCGCACCTTCGGCGGATTACCGTCGCGCTCGGCATGCTCGGCCAGTTGTTGCAGATACACCGGCGGGAACACGGCCATGGTCACGTTGTGACGGTGCATTTGCGCGTAGGTGTATTCCGGCAGCCACAGGCTGTCATCGCGGATCAGCACGCTGGCGCCGTTGATCAGCGGGTGCATCCAGCCTTCGTGGGAGCCGTCGAAAGCGAAGGACATGAAGTGCAATTCGCAATCGGTCGGGCCGGTTTCGTAGCGTTCGCCGGTGGCGATGATATGCGCCACCAGCGGACCGTGGGCCACCGCCACGCCCTTGGGCATGCCGGTGGAGCCGGAGGTGTAGATCACGTAGGCGAGGTTGTCGCCGTCCAGAGCTACCGACGGCACAGTGTCGCTGAAGCCGCTCCAGGCTTCGGTGCAGTCGATAGCGAGCGTATCCAGGCCTTCGGCAATCGGCAGTTGCTGCTGCACGGCGGTATGGGTCAACAGCAGCTTGGCGCGGCTGTCCTGCATCATGTACAGCAGGCGATCGCGTGGGTATTCGACGTCCAGCGGCACATAAACGCCGCCAGCTTTCAGCACCGCAAGGAACGCCACCATGATCTCCGCACTGCGCGGCATGGCAATCGCCACGCGCACTTCCGGGCCGACGCCACGGGCGATCAACGCACGGGCCAACTGGTTGGCCTGGCGATCCAGCGCGCCGTAGGTCAGGGTTTGCGTGTCGAACTTGATCGCGATTGCCTGCGGGTTTTCCCGCGCACGCTCGGCCACCAACTCGTGTACCAGGCGCTGGGCCGGGAAGCCGGCGTCGGATTGATTCCACAACTGCAGGATGTGCCGCTGTTCATCCCCGTCCAGCAGGTTCAACTGGCCGAGGGTCTGCTGCGGATCGGCGACCATCGCCTGCAACAGGTTCTGCCAGTGGCCGGCCATGCGTGCGATGGTCGCCGGGGCGAACAGGTCGGTGGCGTAGCTCAGGGACGCACGCAACAGCGTCTGGCTTTCCTCGACGTCCAGCGCCAGGTCGAACTGGGCGACGCCTTCATCCCAACTCAGGACCTCGACGTCAAGCTCGGTGAGGCGCTGCCAATGGCTATCGACCGACGTCACGCGGTGGTTGAACAACACCTGGAACAGCGGGCTCAGGCTCAGGCTGCGCTCGGGCTGCAAGGCCTCCACCAACTGCTCGAACGGCAGGTCCTGATGGGCCTGGGCCTCAAGGGAGCGTTGACGCGTCTGGTGCAGCAAGTGCTCGACGCTCATCTGTCCGTGAATGTCGGCCTTGAGCACCTGGGTGTTGACGAAGAAGCCGATCAGCCCTTCGGTTTCCAGGCGATTGCGGTTGGCAATCGGCACGCCGACGCGCACGTCCTCCTGACCGCTGTAGCGGTGCAGCAAGGCCTGGTACGACGCCAGCAACACCATCGGCAACGTCACCCCGGTGCGCTGTGCCAGGCTGCGCAAACCGGCGAGCAACGGCGCCGCCAGCTCAATACCCAGGCGCGCGCCACGGTGGCTTTGCAGCGCTGGGCGCGGGTAGTCGACCGGCAATTCCAGAACCGGTTGCACACCGCCCAGTTGCTCACGCCAGTAAGCCAGTTGACGCGCGGTCTCACCGGCCTCCATCCATTGACGCTGCCACAGGGCGTAGTCGGCGTACTGGATCGGCAAGGCCGGCAGGTGCGGCGTGGTCCCCTGGCTGAACGCGGCGTAGAGCTGCACCAGTTCTTCGACCATCAGTTGCATCGACCAGCCATCCGAGACGATATGGTGCTGCACCAGCACCAGCACGTGGTCATCCTCAGCCAGACGCAGCAACGTGACCCGCAGCAACGGCCCGCGCAGCAGGTCGAACGGACGCGCGACCTCGGCAGCGACCTGCGCCTTGAGCCCGGCTTCGTCGCTGTCGGCCTGGTCGACGTCGATCAGGCCCGATTCTTCAATCACTTGCCGTGTGCCGCTGGCGTCCTGATGCAGATGGGTGCGCAGGCTTTCGTGGCGCGCCAGCAAGGTGTCGAAACTGCGTTGCAGCGCGGCCAGGTCCAGCGTGCCTTTCAGGCGCAAGGCGCTGGGGATGTGGTACGCGGCGCTGTGCGGGTCGAGTTGCCAGAGGAACCATTGGCGTTCCTGGGCATAGGACAGTGGCAACGGTTGGGTGCGGTCGGCCTTGAGCATGGCCGGTGCGACCACGCCCTCCTCGCCCAGCGCCGCGACGAAGTCACCCAGCGCCGGGTGTTCGAACAGGGTCTTGAGCGCCACTTCCAGCGTCAGCGCCTGGCGGACCCGCGACACCACGCGGGTGGCCAGCAGCGAATGCCCGCCCAGCTCGAAGAAGTGGTCGTCGAGGCCGACATGAGGTACGCCCAGCACCTCGGCCCAGATCGCCGCCACCTGCTGTTGGCGCAGTGTGACGGGAGCGACATGGCCTTTTAGCAACAGGCTGGCGTCCACGCTGGGCAAAGCCTTGCGGTCGAGCTTGCCGTTGGGGGTCAAGGGCAGGCTGTCGAGGCACATCAGGTACGCCGGCACCATGTAGTCCGGCAAACGCTCGCGCAAGGCGGCTTGGTAGACCTGCGGCGTCTGTGGGGCGGAGGTCACCAGATAGGCGATCAAGCGGTCGTTGTCGGCCAGCACCACGGCTTCGCGCACGCCGGGGTGTTCGCGCAGGCAGGCTTCGATTTCGCCCAGTTCGATACGGAAACCGCGCACCTTGACCTGCTGGTCGACCCGGCCGATGTACTCCACCACGCCGTGGTCGCGGTAGCGCGCCAGGTCACCGGTACGGTACAGGCGTTCGCCCGGCGCGCCATAAGGGTTGGGCACGAAGCGTTCGGCGGTGAGGGCCGGCCGTGCGTGGTAACCGCGCGCCAGGCCGACACCGCCGATCAGTAGCTCACCGGCCGCGCCCAACGGGCATGGGCTGAGCCCGGCGTTGAGGATGAACAACGCGGTATTGGCAATCGGCCGCCCGACAAAAGGCTGCGGCGCCAACAGCCGATGGGCCGCCGACCAGATGGTGGTTTCCGTGGGGCCATACAGGTTCCACACCGGGCCTTGCAGATCGAGCAGACGCTGGGCCAGGTCGGCCGGCAGCGCTTCGCCGCCGCACAGCGCCTTGATGCCATGCAGCCGCTCGGCACGCGGGCTGTCCAGCAGCATGCGCCAGGTCGACGGCGTGGCTTGCAGCACGTTGGCGCGCTGGTGGTGCGCCAGGTCGATAATCGCCTCCGGGTCGAGGGCCAGGGCCTGCTCGCTCAGCAGCACCGTGGCGCCAACCGTCAGCGGCACGTACAGCTCCAGGGCGAAGATGTCGAACGAGAACGTGGTCAGCGACAGCACCCGCGCCTCCCGGTCGATGTCCAGGCTGGCGGCCATGCCGCTGGTGAAGCTGCACAGCCCGCGGTGGCGCACCATCACGCCCTTGGGCTGGCCGGTGGAGCCGGAGGTGTAGATCACGTAGGCCAGGTGTTCCGGGCTGAGGTCCACTTGCGGGTTGTGTTCGCCAGCGTCGCTGTCATCGACCAGCAGCACGTGCAGGCCTTGCGGTTGCGCCAGTCGGCCGATCAGCGCTGGCTGGGTCAGCAGCACCCGGGCGCGGCTGTCTTCGAGCATGAACGCCAGGCGCTCCGCCGGGAACTGCGGGTCGAGCGGCACATAGGCGCCACCGGCCTTGAGGGTCGCCAGCAGGCCGACCGCCATGTCCAGGGAACGCTCTACATGCACCGCCACCAGCACGTCCGGGCCGACACCCGCCGCGATCAGGCGGTGGGCCAGGCGATTGGCGCGGCGGTTGAGTTCGGCATAACTCAAGGCGTCGTCGTTGAATTGCACAGCGATGGTGTCGGGCTGGGCCAGGGCCTGCGCTTCGAACAGCTGATGCACACAGCGCTCGCGGGGGTAATCGAAGGCCGTGTGGTTCCACGCTTCGAGCATCTGCCGCCACTGCGCCGCGCTGAGCAGCGCCAGCTCGTCCAGGGGTTGGGAGGCATCGCGCACCACGGCGCGCAGCAGGTTCTGCCAATGCTCGGCCAGGCGCTCGATGGTCGCCGGTTCGAACAGGTCGGTGGCGTAGGTCAACGCAGCCCAGAGGCCATCGGCCGACTCCTCGGTTTCCAGGTTGAGGTCGAACTGGGTGCTGTGGCCGGTCCAATCCACCGGTTGCAGGTCCAGGCCAGGCAACTGCAGCGGGCCGGCGCGCAGGTTGTCCTGATGATTGAACATCACTTGGAACAACGGGTTATGGCTGAGGCTGCGCTCCGGTTGCAGCGCTTCCACCAGTTGTTCGAAGGGCAAGTCCTGATGGGCCTGGGCCTCCACCGCACGTTGCTTGACCTGGGCCAGCAAGCGGTCGAAGCCCATCTGCCCATGCAGCTCGGCCTGCAGCACCTGGGTGTTGACGAAGAAGCCGATCAGCCGCTCGGTTTCCAGGCGATTGCGGTTGGCGATCGGCACCCCGACACGGATCGCGGACTGGCCGCTGTAGCGAAACAGCAAGGTCTGGAATGCGGCGAGCAGCAGCATGAACAGGGTCACGTCCTGACGCTGGGCAAGGGCCTTGAGTTCGGCGACCAGCGCGGCGTCCAGATGCAGTTGTCGGCGCGCGCCGCGATGGCTTTGCAGCGCCGGACGCGGGTGGTCCAGGGGCAGCTCCAGCAGCGGATGTTCGCTGCCCAGGCGGGCGCACCAATAATCGAGTTGGCGCTGTTTCTCCCCGGCGGCCATCCACTCGCGTTGCCACTGGGCATAGTCGGCATAGTGCAGCGGCAACGCCGGCAACGGCGCCTGGCCCTGATACAGGGCCAGCAGTTCGTCGACCATCACCTGCATCGACCCACCATCGGAGATGATGTGGTGCTGGGTGATTACCAGCACATGGTGCTCCGCTTCGACGTGCAGCAACGTGACGCGCATCAGCGGGCCGTTGACCAGGTCGAACGGGCGCTGGATCTCCTGTGCCACCGTCGCTTCGATCGCGGCTGCGGCGATGTGCTGATGCGCCAGTGCAATCGCCAGGTCGGGGTGGATCACCTGCCAAGTCTGCTCGCCCTCCTCCACGAAGGTGGTGCGCAGCGGTTCATGACGCTGCACCAGGGCGCGGAAAGCGTGTTCCAGCGCAGCGATATCCAACGGGCCGCGCAGGTGCAGTGCGGCGGGGACGTGATAGGCGGCGCTGGTCGGGTCCAGTTGCCAGAGGAACCATTGGCGCTCCTGGGCGAACGACAACGCCAACGGCCGGTCACGCCCGGCCGCCTGCAGCGTCGGTGCCGTGTCGCCCTGCACGCCGGCGCACGCGGTCGCGAAGGCCTCCAGCGTCGGCTGCTCGAACAGCGCGCGCAACGGCACTTCCAGCTTGAGGTCATGGCGCACGCGGGAGATCACCTGGGTGGCCAGCAACGAATGGCCGCCGCGCTCGAAGAAATGGTCATCGAGCCCCACACGCTCGACCTGCAACACCGCTTGCCAGATCGCCGCCAACCGGATCGCCAGCGGGCTGTGCGGGGCGCGGTGGGCCTGTCGGGGCTGGTTCAGGTCCGGCGCCGGCAGTGCGCGGCGGTCCAGCTTGCCGTTGTTGTTCAACGGCAAGGCATCGAGCACCACCCACTGCGCCGGCACCATGTAGTCGGGCAACACACGGTGCAAGGTCGCCGCCAGCGCCTGGGTGTCCAGGCGCTGGCCCTGGGTCGGCACCACGTAGGCCACCAATTGCGCACCCACGGCGCCCGGCTGCGCGATGACTGCCACCTCACGCACCTGCGGCAAGCCTTGCAGGCTGGCCTCAATTTCGCCGATTTCGATACGGAAACCGCGAATCTTCACCTGATGATCGATGCGCCCGACGTACTCCAACGCACCGGCCTGGTTGTAACGGGCCAGGTCGCCACTGCGGTAGAGCCGCGCCCCCGGCACGGCGGAAAACGGGTCCGGCAGGAAGCGCTCGGCCGTCAGCGCCGGGCGGTCGAAATAGCCCTGGGCCAGGCCGTACTCGGCACCGATGCACAGCTCGCCGACGCCCTCGGTGGCCAGCAGCTCGAACGCACTGTCGAGCACATACAGCGAACGGCCTTCGATGGCTTGGCCGATGGGCACGCCGAACGCGTCACTGGCATCGAGCAACTGGCAGTCATGCACGCTGGACACCACCGTGGCCTCGGTCGGCCCATAGGTGTTGACCAGCCGCACGTGGCCCAGGCCGGCGGCGTGCCAGGCGCGCAGGCCTTCCACCGACATGGCTTCGCCGCCCACATGCACCTGGCGCAGATTGCCCAGGGCGCGGTGTTCGACCGCACATTCCTTGGCCAGCAGGTACCAGTACGCCGCCGGCAAGTCAGCGAGGGTCACGCCCTGCTCGACGATTTCCCGCGCCAGTTGCCCGGCGTCCCACAGTTCATCGCCACGCATGATCAACGCAGCGCCCACACACAGCGGCGGGTAGCACTGCTCGACAAAGCCGTCGAAGCTGAACGTGGCGAACTGCAGTACACGGTCCGCTGCACACAGCCGGCTGTAGACCGCGGCGCTGTCGCAGAACTGGCCGAGGGCGGCGTGATCGATGGCCACGCCCTTGGGTTGGCCGGTGGAGCCGGAGGTGTAGATCACGTAGGCCAGGTCGGCGGCGCCCACGTGGCTGGGCGGATTGGCGCGCGGGTAAGCGGCCAACTCAGCGCCGGATGCGCTGAAGTCCACACGGATCAGACCTTGCGGCAGCGGCAGGTCGGCGAGCAGCCCGGTTTCGCTGAGCAGCAGGTCCACACGACTGTCCGCCAGCATGTAGGCCAGGCGTTCGTTGGGGTATTTCGGGTCCAGCGGCACATAGGCGGCGCCGCTTTTAAGTACCGCCAGCAGACTGACGATCAACTGCGGGCCACGTCGGCAGGCCAGGCCCACGCGCTGCCCAGGCCCCACGCCCAGCGCCAGCAGGCGATGGGCCAGGCGGTTGGCGTGGTCGTTGAGCTGGGCATAGCTCAAGCGCGCTTCGCCGGCCTGCACCGCCAGCGCATCCGGGGTGGCGGCGGCCTGGGCGGCAATGCGTTGATGCACGTGCAGCTCACGTAGGGCCGCTCCGGGTGCCCGGCCCAGGGCGAGCATGTCGCGCTGCGTGGTGGGGTCGAGCAGGCGCAAGTTGCCGAGCGGCGCCTGCGCATCGACGAGCAGTTGCACCAGCAGGTGCTGCAGGTTGGCGCTCAATCGCGCGACCTGATCGGCACTGAAACGCGCGCGGTCGTAGCTCCATTCCAGGCGCAGGCTGGCCCCCAGCTCAATCCCCAGGGTCAGCGGGTAGTGGGTGCGTTCATGGTTGTGCAGGCGGCCGAAGGTCAGGCCTGCGGGCGCGCCCTGTTTCAGGGCTTCGGCCACCGGGAAGTTTTCGAACACCAGCAAGGTGTCGAACAACGCGCCCTGCTGGCCCGCCCAGCCCTGGATGTCGTAGAGCGGCACATGTTCGTGATCGCGCAGGCTCAGGTTCAGCGCTTGCAGCTCGCTGAGCCAGCACGCGGCCGATTGGGCCGGCGCGGCCACGCTGACGAGCGGCAAGGTGTTGATAAACAGGCCCAGTTGCTGCTCGATCCCCGGCAGCGGCGCCGAACGCCCGGCGACGGTGGCACCGAACGCCACGCAATCCTGGCCGGTGTAGCGCTGCAGCAACAGGCTCCACGCCCCTTGCAGCAAGGTGTTGAGGGTGATTTTCTGGCGGCGGGCAAACTCGCCGAGCGCTTGGGTGAAGTCGCTGTCGAGCACCACCCGATGGTCAGCCATCCCTGTGGCGTGGGCCGGCCCGCGCAGCGCCTCCGCCAGCAAGGTGGGCGCTTGCAACGGCGCCAGCGTGGCTTTCCAGAAGGCTTCGCCCGACCCTTGTTGTTGCAGCCAACCCAGATAATCGCGGAACTGTCCCAGCGGTGCCGGCACGGTATGGCCGGCATAGTGGGCGATGACTTCGCCCAGCAATTGGGCGTTGCTCCAGCCATCCATCAGGATGTGGTGGCTGGTGAAAATCAGCTGCCAGGTCGCGCCGGCACCGCGTACCAGCAACAGGCGAAACAGCGGCGCCGCGTCGAGCGCGAAGCCCTTGTCGCGCTCGGCTGCGGCGAGGGCCTCGACGTCGGCGTCGAGGTCTTCGATGACTTGCAACGGCAAGTCGACCTGCCGCTGGATCAACTGATGGGCACTGTCCAGGCCCAGCCAGTGGAAGCTGCTGCGCAGGATGTCATGCCGCTCCAGCGCGGCCTGCCAGGCGCGACCGAACGCCAAAAGATCGAGGCCGCCGATGTCCAGGCGCAACTGGTTGATATAGGCCTGGGCCTCGGGCTCGTACAGGCTGTGGAACAGCATGCCCTGCTGCATCGGCGACAGCGGGTAGAGATCGACAATGGCCGGTCCCGCGACGGGCAGCCCATCCAACTGGCGCTGAGTCAGACGCGCCAACGGGAAGTCCGACGGGGTGACCTGCCCTGCCGGCGTGGCACAACAATGCACGATCAGGGCCTTGAGTTCCGCCGTATAGTCATCCGCCAGGCGCTGGATTGTCGCAGCCTCGAACATTTCACGGCTGAAGCCCCATTGCAGGGTCAATTCCCCGCCGTACACCTGCCCTTCCAGCGTCAACCAGTTGGCCAGCGGCGCTTCGGGGTCCTGGGCCTGACCGCTGCCGCAAGTGGCGGGTACGAACAGCGCCGATTGGTTGAACTGGCGATCGAACTGGCCCAGGTAGTTGAAGGTGATGCGCGGCGCGGCAAGGCTTGATAGGGCTTCGCGGGCGTCCGGTGTGCCGAGGTAACGCAACAGGCCGTAGCCGATGCCTTTATCGGGCACGCCCCGCAGTTGCTCCTTGACCGACTTGATCGCATCCGCCAACCCGCCCTCGGCCTGCAGGCGCAGCGGGAACAGGCTGGTGAACCAACCGACGGTACGGCTCAGGTCGACATTGTCGAACAGGTCTTCACGGCCATGGCCTTCCAGCTGGATCAGCGCAGCCGTCTGGCCGCTCCACCGGCAGATCACCCGCACCAATGCGCTCAGCAGCAGGTCGTTGACCTGGGTGCGATAGGCGGCCGGGGCGTCTTGCAGCAGTTGACGGGTGTGTTCGGCGTCAAGGCGGATTTCCAGCTTGGCGCCCAGGCGATTTTGCAGGCCGCCTTGCGGGTTGTCGCAAGGCAAATCGGCGTCGGCCGTCTGCGCCTGCCAGTACGCCAGTTGCGCGTTGAGGGTCTGTGCATGGGCCTGCAACTGCCGGGCCCACACTTGGTAGGCGCAGGTCTTGGCCGGCAGCGGCGCAGCGCCGTAAGCCTGTTGCAGGTCTTCGAGCAGGATGCGCCAGGACACGCCGTCCACCACCAGGTGATGGACCACCAGCAACAGGCGCTGGGTACCGTCGGCCATGCTCACCAGGGCGGCGCGCAGCAGCGGGCCTTGTTCAAGATCGAGGCTGCGCTGGGCCGCCTCGCAGAGTGCGGCCAGTTCTGTGTCGTCGCTGGCGTGGGACTGCCACAATCCGGGCGCGGCGATCGGCGCGGCATGGGTTTGCTGCCAGCCTTCGGCCTGCTCGACAAAGCGCAGGCGCAAAGCGTCGTGATGATTGATCACCTGGGTCAAGGCCGCGTCGAGACGCGCAGGCTCCAGGGCTTCGCGCGGGATCAACAGCAACGACTGGTTCCAATGCTCGCGCACCGGGATGGCCTGGGCGAAGAAGCTCTGCTGCACCGGGGTCAGCATCACCTCACCGCTGACCGGGCCCTGGTCGACGCTCGCGGCCTGCTCGAAGGTCGCCACCAACGCCAGGCTGCGCACGCTCTGGTACTGGAACAGGTCGCGCGGGCTGAGGCGAATGCCTGCCTGGCGCGCGCGGCTGACCACTTGGATGGAGATGATCGAATCGCCGCCCAGCTCGAAAAAATTGTCGTCCAGGCCGACCTGCGGGATGCCGAGCACATCGCCCCAGATTGCGGCCAGCCCCTGCTGCACGGGGCTTTGCGGGGCGCTATAGGCCTGCTGCGCGGCGGCGTCCGGCACGGGCAGCGCTTTGCGATCCAGCTTGCCATTGGCGGTCACCGGCAATTGGTCCAGGTGCAGCATATGGGTCGGCACCATGTACTCCGGCAGGCTGCCGAGCAGCCACGCCTTGAGGTCGGTGGGCGCTTCGCCTTCCAACACCAGGTAGGCCACCAGGTGCTTGCCGCCCTGCACCAGCACCACCGCCTCACGCACGCCGGGATGCTGCAGCAGGCGCGTCTCGATTTCACCCAGTTCGATGCGCAGGCCGCGCAGTTTGACCTGATGATCGAGACGGCCGAGGTACTCGATCACGCCGTCGGCCCGCTGGCGCACGCGGTCGCCAGTGCGGTACACACGTGCGCCGTCAGCGAACGGGCTGGGCACGAAACGCTCGGCGGTCAGGGCCGCACGCCGGTGGTAACTGCGCGCCAGGCCGCTGCCGCCCAGGTAGAGCTCGCCGGAGACGCCGGCCGGCACCGGGTTGAGCTGGGCGTCGAGCACGTAGGTGTGGAGGTTGGCGATCGGGCGGCCGATGGGCACGCTGTCGGCGCCTTCATCGACACAGCTCCAGTGGGTCACGTCGATGGCCGCTTCGGTCGGGCCATAGAGGTTGAACAGAGCGGCCTGTGGCAGTTTGGCGAACACTTGGCTCTGCGCATCCAACGGCAAGGCCTCGCCGCTGCAGACGATGCGCTTGAGGCCGGTGCAGGCCTGCACGCCCGGCTCATGGATAAACGCCTGGAGCATCGATGGCACGAAATGCACGGTGGTGATCGCGTGTCGGCCGATGGTCGCGATCAGGCGCGCCGGCTCGCGGTGTTCGCCAGGGGCCGCGACCACCAGGCGCGCACCGGTCATCAACGGCCAGAAGAACTCCCACACCGACACGTCGAAGCTGAACGGGGTTTTCTGCAGCACCGCATCGCTGGCCTCCAGCGTGTAGGCCTGTTGCATCCAGCACAGGCGGTTGACCAGCGCACGATGGCTGTTGCCGGCGCCCTTGGGTTGGCCGGTGGAGCCGGAGGTGTAGATCACATACGCGAGGTTCAGCCCGTGAATCGCCACGGCGGGCGCTTCGCAGCTGTAGCCGTCGAGCCACAGCGCGGGCGCGTCCAGGGCAATCACCTGGACAGCCACGACCGGCAGCGACGGCAGCAGGCTTTGCTGGCTGAGCAGCAGCTGGATGCCGCTGTCTTCGATCATGTAGGCCAGGCGTTCCGGAGGATATTCGGGGTCGAGCGGGACATAGGCAGCGCCGGCTTTGAGAATCCCCAGCAGGCCGACCACCATTTCGATCGAGCGCTCGATGCAAAGACCCACCAAGGCATCGGGGCCAACCCCCTGCTCGCGCAAGGCATGGGCCAGCTGGTTGGCGCGGGCGTCGAGCTGGGCGTAGGTCAGCGTGGTCGCACCGAACACCAGCGCCGGCGCCTCCGGCGTGGCGCGCACCTGGTCTTCGATCAACTGATGAATGCCGCGCTCGCTCGGATAGGCCTGCGCGGTCTGGTTCCAGGCGCTCACCAGGACCTGCTGCTCATCGGCGGCGAGCATCGGCAACTCACCGACGCGCTGCTCGCCATCGGCGACCATGGCCTGCAACAGGCTGATCCAGTGCCGTGCCATGCGTGCAATGGACGGCGCGTCGAACAAGTCGTTGGCGTAGGTCAGCGCGGCATGCAGGGTGCCGGACTGTTCGTAGGTGTCGAGGGTCAGGTCGAACTGGGTGGTGCGGCCCTGCCACTCCACCGCAGCCAGTTCCAGGCCGGAGGCCGTGCGGATCGAGGCGATGTCGGCCACCACCGGCTGGTGGTTGTACATCACCTGGAACAACGGTGTATGGCTCAGGCTGCGCTCGACGTTCAGCGCTTCCACCAGGCGTTCGAAGGGCAAGTCCTGATGGGCCTGGGCGCCCAGGGCATGCTCCTTGATGGCATGCAGCAGCTCGCTGACGCGGGTTTGCCCGGTCAGTTCGGTGCGCAGCACTTGGGTGTTGACGAAGAAACCGATCAGCCCTTCGACTTCGGTCCGGTTGCGGTTGGCGATCGGCACGCCGACGCGGATGTCGCCCTGGCCGGTGTAGCGATGCAGCAGCACATTGAACGCACCGAGCAGCAGCATGAACAGCGTGACGTTGTGTGTTTGCGCACAGCTGCGCAGTTGCGCGGCCAGATCCGGATCGATCGCGAAGGTGTGGCGCGTGCCCCTGTAGCTGGGCATGGCCGGGCGTGGGCGGTCGCTGGGCAATTCCAGAACCGGATGCTCATCACCCAGCCGCGCTTGCCAGTATTCCAGCTGACGCGCCTGCTCCCCCGCTTCCAGCCAGCGGCGTTGCCACAGGGCATAGTCGCTGTACTGGATCGGCAGCGCCGGCAGTTGCGGCGCCTCATTGCACTCATGCGCGTCGTAGAAACGGATGAACTCGTCGATCAAGACGTTCATCGACCAGCCATCGGAGACGATGTGGTGCAGGGTCAGCAGCAGCACGTGTTCCTGCTCGTCGAGTTTCAACAGCTGCACGCGCAGCAGCGGACCGTGCTCCAGATCGAACGGCAGCAGCGACTGGCGGGTGGCCGCGGCGTTGACGGCCTGCTCGCGTTCGGCGGGGGCCAGGTCGCTCAGGTCGTGCTGCTCGATCGCCAGCGCCGGCTGTGCCGCCACCTGCGCCAGACGCTCGTCGGCCTGGCGCTGGAACACCGTGCGCAGGGTTTCATGACGCTCGACCAGGCTGGCGAACGCCTGCTGCATCGCGCCAAGGTTCAGCGCGCCCTTGAGCCGCACGGCGCCCGGCAGGTTGTAGGCGCCGCTGGCCGGGTCCAACTGCCAGAGAAACCACATGCGTTGCTGTGCGTAGGACAGCGCATCGCGGTCCTCCACATCCACCCCGGCAGGAATCGGAAACCGCGAAAAATCCACCCCTTCCTTCTGCAACGCCTGGAGGAACAGCTGGCGTTTTTCCAGGGGCAACCCGATAAACCGGCGAGCAAGTTTCAAGGAGTCTTCAGCATTCATTTCTTGGAGTCCGGAGCAATAGGCGGGAAGCACAAAGGCACGTCGTCCCTATAAAACGAACCGGAGAGGGAAAAATTAGCGGGGGGATGGCGGCGCGGAGCGAGGTGTCATCAAGGGTTACATCAATCCCAGGAACGACAGAGGAACCCGAGCTAGCATTGACGGACACCACTTTTTGCAACTACATTTAGTTACACGCAGGGAACGCCGTGTCCAAAAATGAAAAGCTGCTCGCCAAACTGCTCAACGAGCAAATGGCATTTACCTGGCCCGAGCTCGTCACGCTGCTGCGTCGTCTTGGCTACACACAGATTGAAGGGGCGGGAAGCCGCGTCAAGTTCGACATCGGCGACCCCAGTGCAATGATCACCTTGCACAAGCCTCACCCCGGCAATGAACTGAAACACTACATTCGGCGCCAGATCATCGAACAATTGAAATCAGGAGAACTGATTCAGTGAACAACCAATTGAAACACCAAGGCTACATCGGCTCCATCGAAGCCAGCCTCGAAGACAACTGCCTGTTCGGCAAGATCCTGTTTATCAAGGCGCTGGTGAGCTACGAAGGGAAAACCGTCGCCGAACTGGATGCGGCATTTCGTGAGGCGGTGGACGACTATCTCGCCACCTGCCTGGCCCTTGGGCAAACACCGGAAAAACCATGCAAGGGTTCATTCAACGTGCGGGTCGGGCATGACCTTCATCTGGCCGCAGCCCTGGAAGCTACACGCAAGAAGGTGACCCTGAACGACCTGACACGCCAAGCGCTGAGTGAGTTCCTGCTACATCACTGCGCCAAACCCACCCCCGCGATCGGCTGACTATCCCAGCCACCGATACCCCAACACCGCCGAACCCAACACCACCGCCCCCGCCGCCAGCGCCACCCAGAACCCGCTGGCCGCGCCGAAGTGGTCGATCATCCAGCCGGAGCTGGCGGCGCCGATGGCCACGCCGATGCTCAGGCCGGTGATCAGCCAGGTCATGCCTTCGGTCAACCGGCTCGGTGGCACGATCCGCTCCACCAGGGCCATGGACACGATCAGGGTCGGGGCGAAGAACAGCCCGGAGATGAAGATCGCCACGGCCAGGCCGGGGATGTTGGTGACCAGCAGCAACGGCAAGGTGGTCAGCGCCGTGGCGACACCACAGCACAGGAACTGCCGGGGCAACGGCGCCTTGAGTTTCAACGTACCGAACGCCAACCCCGCCAGGCACGAACCGATGGCATACACCGACAACACAATGCTCGCCGCCGCCGGTTGGCCCTGGTGCTGGGCGAAAGCGACGCTGACCACATCCACTACCCCGACAATCACGCCCATGGCCAGCAGCAGGATCATCAGGATCAACACCGAGGGCGAAGCGATCAGCCAGCGCCCGTGATGATCATGGCGCTCATGCACGGGCGGCTCGGTCTGGCGTTGCATCACGAACACCGTGACACCGACCGCCAACAGCAACGCCGCCAGCAAAGGCCCGGCCTCGGGAAACAGC
The DNA here is from genome assembly GCF_059423025.1 of Pseudomonas sp. GW704-F2. NCBI lineage: Bacteria > Pseudomonadati > Pseudomonadota > Gammaproteobacteria > Pseudomonadales > Pseudomonadaceae > Pseudomonas > Pseudomonas sp. GW704-F2. The sequence continues at coordinate 141,682 of NZ_JBWKXO010000015.1, forward strand.
ACCACGCACAACCCCACCGAGATCGGCGGGCCGATGATAAAGCACACCTCATCGAGCACCGACTCCAGGGCAAACGCGGTCTGGAGCTTGGGCTGGCCGCGGTACAGCTCGGTCCAGCGCGCCCGGACCATGGCTGACATGTTGGGCATGCAACCGGCCAGCGCGGCGAACACGAACAACGCCCAGTTCGGCGCCTGCAAACGCGTACACAGCAACAGCAACAACAACGCACCGCCGCCGATCAGCGCGGCGATCGGCAGTACCCTGCCCTGGCTGTAGCGGTCAACCAGCCGCGATACCTGCGGCGCGCAAAATGCCGTAGCCAAAGCGAACACCGCCGCCACCGAGCCGGCCATGCCGTAGCCGCCATGCACCTGCGAGAGCATGGTGATCAAGCCGATGCCGGTCATGGAGATGGGCATGCGCGCGAGCATGCCGGCCAGTACGAACGCCCGGGCGCCGGGCGCCTGGAACAACTCGGCGTAGGGGTTTGCCATGATTGAAACGCCTTCTTTCCTTGATTTGCGCAACCTTTTATCACACCAGCCGTGTGATCTGTTTATGCCGCCACACCAACCGGTAATACGCGGTCTGCAAGCCGAGCATCGCCAGGTACGTCACCGGAAACGCCATCCACACCCCTTCCAGGCCGTACCGCGCATTGAGCAGGTAGGCCACCGGCAATTCCACGCCGAGCACACAGAAGATCGAAATCGCCACCGGGATCAGCACCACGCCGCTGGCGCGCATGATCCCGCCTATCACGGCCTGGAAGCCGAACACCAGGATGCTCCACAGCATGATATGCAGCAGGTGTTCGGCCTTGATCCGCGCGGCGTCGTCGGTGATGAACAGGCCGAGCAACCAGGGCGACAACAGGTAGCCGAGCAGGATCAGGCCGCCAGTCAGGCAGGTATTGATCAGCAACCCGGTGCGCAGGATCGGCCCGATCCGTTCCAGGCGCCCGGCACCGATGGCCTGGGCGCCGAGGATCGAGGCGGTGATGGCAATCGACAGCGCCGGAAACTGCACGTAGTTGACGATCTGCGTCACCGCGCCATAGGCCGCCGTTGCCTGGGAACCGTGGTGGTTGACCAAGGCCAGGATGACCAATTCGGATAATGACAGCACCACCATCTGTAGCCCGGTGGGCAGCCCGATGCGCAGGACTTTGCCGAGAATCACCCGGTCCAGCCGCAAGGCCGCGAGCAATGCGCGGTCCGGCGCCATCACGTGGTTTTTATGCCGCAGGCGCAGCACCAGAAACAGCATCGCCGCGGCGTTACCCACCAGGCCGGCATACACCGCACTCTGGATGCCCATGGGCGGCAGGCCGATCCAGCCGCGGATCAGCGCCGGCGTCAGCAGCAGACCGACGAATGTCGAGACCATCAGCGCCAGCAGCGGCGAAATCGTGTCGCTGACGCCGCGCAGCAGCTGGGTATAGAGGATAAACACCAACAACAGCGGCATGATCAGCATCATCACCTGGGCATAACCTACCGCGTCATCCAGCACATCCAGCGGCGTGCCCAGCGCCAGTAACGCCGGACGCGCAAACAGGCTGCCAAGCACCGCTGCCACCAAACCCACCAGCGCGCCAAGGGTCAGGGTGGCGCCGGTGATCGCCTTGACCATCGAGGTTTCCCGGGCTCCCCAGGCCTGGCCGATCAACACCGAGGCCCCCGCCCCCAGGCCGATCACCAGGGCGATAAAGAAAAACACGATGGGGAACATCCCCGACACCGCCGCCAACGCCTGGGTACCGAGCATTTGCCCGACATAGATGCCATTGAGCGTGCCGGTAAAGCTCTGCAGAAAATTGGACAGCACCATCGGTGCGAGGAAGACCAGGTAGATCTGCCATAGCGGGCGTTGTTGGGTCACTTCCATGGTAGTTCGAGTCCCTGGATGATGATCAGGCAGTGAAAGCGTTGCGCGACAGCCAGGCCAGGTACGTCTGCACGTCCACCGGCCAGAGCGCGATCTTGTTGGAAAAGTCTGCGGCGTTGTGGGCAAACAGCGCCCGCGAGGCCTCTTCGAAACCCGGCAGGTCACCGCCGATGGCGCTCATGAAGCGATAGCTGGCCTCTTTGGCCTGGCGCATTTGATCACGACTGGCATGGGCATTGCGCGCTTCATCCACCAACCGCCGCAACGCAGCCGACGCGCCGCCACGCTGCTGGCTCAACCACTCCCAATGGCGCGGTAGCAAAGTCACTTCGCGGGCGACCACGCCCAGCTTGGGGCGCCCGACCGCAGGGGACGTCGGCGGCTCATCTGGTGCCTCTGCGGGCGCGGGTAGCTCGGGTGCATAACCCGGGGGCCAAGGGTAATCGACCTGGGTGCCGGTGGCATCGTCGAATACCAGGAAGCTGCCGGCCGGCAGATCAAGGTCTGCCAACGCCTGGGCAACGTGGGCATAGGGACCGTCCGTCACACGTCGGTGATGAACGAAAGCGGTGCAGCGAGGGGGATGTTGAGAGTCCATGATTTATACCCGGGTAGTATTTATTTTACCCGGGTTATATTAGAGGGGAATTTTCAGACTGCAAGTCTTATTGCGCAGAACTACCGAGCGTATGCCCTACCTCGCGGTTTTTCCGTGGCCGTCATGGGGCAATTGCCCGACCGGGCAGGCGGCGACGCCCACGGTGCCGCGGGTGATTTTCTCCACGTTCTCCTGGGCTTTTTGCGCATCGAGCACCCAGGTGCGGTAGAACTCGAACGGGCAATCGGCCACGCCTTTGTCGCCATCGCCCGAAGCATGCATACCGGTGTAGCCGCGGTGCAGCAGCTTGAACAGGTGGTTCTGCGACTGGTCATTGGCGCGCGCATCGCGGATCTGCGACACCGATAGCTGGGCGTACTGGATGCCCATCTCCTCTTCGCCGCATTCGCCTAGCGTGCGCCCGTCAAAACCGATGATCGCCGAGTGACCGAAGTACGAATACACACCATCGAACCCGGCGGCGTTGGCCACCGCCACGTAGCAGTTATTGGCCCAGGCCATGCTCTTGGACATCAGCACCTGCTGCTCCTTGGCCGGGTACATATAGCCCTGGCAGCGCACGATCAACTCGGCGCCCTTCATCGCGCAATCGCGCCAGATCTCCGGATAGTTGCCGTCATCGCAGATGATCAGGCTGATCTGCATGCCTTTGGGCCCATCGCAGACGTAGGTGCGGTCGCCCGGGTACCAGCCTTCGATGGGGCACCAGGGAATGCACTTGCGATAACGCTGCACGATCTCGCCGAGGTTATTGATCAGCACCAGGGTGTTATAGGGCGCCTTGTGCGGATGCTCTTCATGACGCTCGCCGGTCAGCGAAAACACGCCCCAGGTGTTGGCCTGGCGACACGCGGCGGAGAAGATCGCGGTTTCTTCGCCGGGGATGCTTGCGGCGGTGGCCATCATCTCGTCGTGGTCGTACATGATGCCCATGGTGCTGTATTCCGGGAACACCACCAGGTCCATGCCCGGCAGGCCCTGCTTCATGCCGAGGATCATCTCGGCAATCTTCTTCGCATTCTCGATGACCTCGGCCTTGCTGTGCAGGCGCGGCATCTTGTAGTTCACCACCGCGACACCGACGGTGTCCGGGCTGCTGGAAATATCGCCATGACGCATTGCAATGCTCCTGGTCTAGTGACTGATCATCCACGGCCGTGGACCGGTCTTGGTCTTGAGGCCCAGCGGGTTGGCCTTGCTCGGCAGCACCTTTTTGCTGGTGCCGCAGCAACTGCAACCGGCCGGGTGGCGACGGTTTTCCTGGTACTCGCCGACCGTTTGCGGCGCGTTGGCGCTGCGCTCGTTGCCGGCGATGGCCTTGCGCTGGTTGGTCGACAGCAGTTGCAAGGCCGGGGCCGACACCTGCAACGGCCCTCCCGGCCCGGCGCAGTACGGGCACTGGCTGGGTTCGTTGCGCTGGGCGATCGGCCGCAACATCGTGAACGTGCCGCACGCCTCGCAGGCGTATTCGTAGGTCGGCATGGCTACAGGTCCGGTGCGATGGGCAGGTCGACGCTGCCGTCGAGGAACTTGGTGGGGCCGTTGGCGTTGGGGTTGATGTCGAACTCGAAGATTTCCGTAGGCAGCCACAAGGTCGCGCACGCATTCGGAATATCCACCACACCGCTGATATGCCCTTGTACCGGTGCCGAGCCGAGCAGCGCATAGCCCTGGGCCGGTGAGTAGCCGAACTTGGTCAGGTAGTTGATCGCATTCAGACACGCCTGGCGGTAGGCAATGTTGACGTCCAGGTAGTGCTGCTGACCCTGCTCGTCCACCGAGATGCCTTCGAAGATCAGGTAATTCTTGTAGTTCGGCGTGATCGGGCTCGGTTTGAACACCGGGTTCTTGATCCCGTACTTGGCCATGCCGCCCTTGATCAGCTCGACCTTCATATGCACCCAGCCGGCCATTTCGATGGCGCCGCAAAAGGTGATTTCGCCGTCGCCCTGGCTGAAGTGCAAGTCGCCCACCGACAGCCCGGCGCCCTTGACATAGACCGGGAAGAAGATCTTCGAGCCGCGGGACAAATCCTTGATATCGCAGTTACCGCCATGCTCACGCGGCGGCACGGTGCGCGCGCCGGTGGCGGCGGCATCGTCGCGGGCCTGGCCCTTGAGCTTGCCCATGTGCGCGGTGGCGGCCAGCGGCGCGTTGGCCAGCGGCGGGACACGGGTCGGGTTGGTGTCGATCAGTTCCTGTTCGCGACGGTTCCAGTCGGCGAGCATCACCGGGTCCGGCAGGCAGCCGATCAGGCCAGGGTGGATCAGGCCGGCGAAGTTCACCCCTGGAATATGCCGCGAGCTGGTGAACATGCCCTTGAAGTCCCAGATCGCCTTTTGCGCACTGGGGAAGTGATCGGTGAGAAAGCCACCGCCGTTCTGCCGCGAGAAAAAGCCGTTGAAGCCCCACTGGGAATCGGCCTTGGCGCCGATGTCGAGCAGGTCCACCACCAGCAAATCGCCCGGCTCGGCGCCGTGCACACCCACCGGGCCCGACAGGTAATGCACGGTGGACAGGTCCACATCGCGCACGTCGCTGGCGTCGTCGTTGTTCTTGATCGCGCCAGCGGTCCAGTCGTAGGTTTCGAGGATGAAGTCATCGCCCGGCTTGACCCAGCAGGCCATCGGGATATCCGGGTGCCAACGGTTGTGGATCTGCTCGTTCTCGGTGACGGGTTGGTTGAGGTCGACTTTGATCAGCGTTTCGGTCATGGACTGGCTCCTGGACGGATGGCTTGTGGCGTTGAAACCAGTCTCGTGGAGCGAGGTAAAACGGGAAATACGTTGGATGACGTATGGCTCTGCCAGAGAGTGAAACCCAAACAAAAATGTAGGAGCTGGCTTGCCAGCGAAGGTCGTTAACGATGACGCGCGGCGCCAGGATGAACGCGGCGCCTGGGCGTTTTTCGCCGGCAAGCCGGCTCCTACAGGTGGGTTCGCAGCCCTGCTTTTCTGTAGGAGCTGGCTTGCCAGCGAAGGTTGTTAACGATGACGCGCGTCGCCAGGATGAACGCGGCGCCTGGGCGTTTTCTACAGGTGGGTTCGCAGCCCTGTTTTTCTGTAGGAGCTGGCTTGCCAGCGATGGTCGTTAACGATAACGCGCGTCGCCAGGATGAACGCGGCGCCTGGGCGTTTTTCGCCGGCAAGCCGGCTCCTACAGGTGGCTTCACAGCCCTGCGTTTCTGTAGGAGCTGGCTTGCCAGCGAAGGTCGTTAACGATGACGCACATCGCCAGGATGAACGCGGCGCCTGGGCGTTTTTCGCCGGCAAGCCGGCTCCTACAGGTCGGTTCGCAGCCCTGCTTTTCTGTAGGAGCTGGCTTGCCAGCGAAGGTCGTTAACGATGACGCGCATCGCCAGGATGAACGCGGCGCCTGGGCGTTTTTCGCCGGCAAGCCGGCTCCTACAGGGGGGTTCGCAGCCCTGCTTTT